>JAFTQB010000018.1 GCA_017462985.1 Clostridia bacterium | reverse complement strand
TTGTACCTACGACGAATCTATTTTGAAATATTATCATTGCTCGTGTAATTATATTCCGCAAGCGTATCGGTTTTTCGATATGCAAGATCTTTCGTGCTTGATCGCCCCGCGACGGCTCATAGTGATTGCAGGTAAATACGATACGGGCTTTAAGATCGAAGGGGTAAAACGCGGGTTTCAAACGGTGGAAAAGGTCTTTGAATGCGCGGGAGCGAAAGACCGTTGTAGGCTGATCGTAACGGATAAAGGACATTTTTGGTGCGAGGATATCGTTTGGAATGCGATCACTGAAGAACTTGCAAAAGAATAGAGATGAAGAAAATTTGTTATTGGGCATTTCCATTTTTTGTGCTGCAACAATGAATAAAGGACTCGTTATAAGGCACATCATCGCAGATATTCCCAAAGGAATTTTCGGAAGATAATTTCCTTTTAATTTTTTTGATATAGTAAAAACTCCTTGTAAAATTATTTCTTTTATGCTATAATTTTATTTAGGAGTTCTTTTTTATCGAAATCGAAACATACAAAAGAAAAATCCAACCGCTTTTGCGATTGGATTTGGCAGGGGAGACGCGATTCGAACACGCAAGCTGTGGTTTTGGTGGGAAACGCTACGCTACCTTGTGCTGAACAAAAGAAAACGCCAACCGCTTTTGCGATTGGCGTTGGCAGGGGAGACGCGATTCGAACACGCAACCTACGGTTTTGGAGACCGCTACTCTACCGTTGAGCCACTCCCCTAAACAACGAGGCTATTATATAACAAAAAAACTTTTTTGTCAATTGTTTTTTCGGCAAAATTCAGGGATTTTTCAACTTTTATCAATTTACGGTCATTATGCAAGAAATCAACGAAAAAAAACAAGTAATTCTTTATACCGACGGAGCGTGTTCGGGAAATCCGGGGCCAGGCGGCTTTGGCGGGATTCTCATTTACGGCGAGCATCGCTTGGAATATTCGGGCGCGGAAGAAAACACGACGAATAACCGTATGGAGGTTTTGGCGGTAATTACGGGCTTAAAACGCTTGAAATATCCGTGTAAGGTGGATATATATAGCGATTCGGCGTATACGGTGAACGCATTTATCAACGGTTGGATCTACGCTTGGAAAAAAAGCGGTTGGAAAAAAGCGGATAATAAGCCTGTACTCAACGCCGATCTTTGGGAGGAACTTTATGCTCTCACCAAAACGCACGAAGTAACTTTTCATAAAGTGGCAGGGCATGCGGATAACGAACTAAATAACCGTTGCGACGAATTGGCGCGCGGGGCGATCGTCGAGCTTAGAAAAACGCTGCCCGTTGAAACGGACGAAGCGTTAGAATAATTTTCCTTTTTTTCGCAGAAAACTCATAAAATCAACACATTTTTCCCATATTATATATAATAGAAAAATGGGAGCGATAAAATGGGCAAGGGAACTCAAAAACAAAACGGAAAGAAATCGGGAAGCTTCTATATAGCGCTTCTCGTTCTTTTTTTACTTTCCGCGGCATGTATCGTCTTTGAGATTCTCACCGTACAATCTTTTCGAGAAGGCTTTATTGCGCAAAACGCATGGTGGATACTGTTGCTTGCTATTTTTATTACGCTCGCGGCGCTTTGCGTAGGGATTGTGTTTTTGGTCAAGGAAAAGAAAACTTGGTATAAAACGTTTCTTTCCGCTTTCATTTTACTTTTATTTTTTTTGGTCGTATTATTTATCATTGTCAAAACCGATCTGCTTTTTATTTTTCAAAGTCCTGAACTTTACCAAAAATTTTTAGAGCAAACGGGCGCTTGGATGCCCATTTTATATATTCTGTTACAGTTTTTACAGGTGGTGCTGTTGCCTATTCCCAGCATTGTCAGTACGCTTGCGGGCTTGGCGCTGTTCGGACCGTTAAAAACGGCGATATTTAGCTTGATCGGGATATTGGCGGGTTCATTCGTGGGATTTTTTGTCGGCAGGAATCTCGGCTACAAAGCGGTTGCGTGGCTGGTTGGCGAAGAAGAACTGAAAAAATGGTTGAAAAAGATCAAAGGAAAAGATAATCTTATTTTAACGATGATGTTTATTTTGCCGCTTTTTCCCGACGACGTGCTTTGCTTCGTTGCTGGGCTGTCAACGATGTCTACGGGATATTTTTCCGCTATGATCGTTGTTTCGAGGATTATTAGTATTTTTACCACTTGTTTTTCCGTTGAAATTATTCCGATCAACGAATGGTGGGGGTTATTGACTTGGGCGGTGCTTTTTGCCGTTCTTTTGGTTTTATTTGTTATTTTATATAAAAATATCGATAAAATTAACGATTGGTTGGCGGCAAAAAAAATGGAAAGAAAGCAAAAACGGGCGAAAAAAAGAGAAAATAAAGCCCAAAAGAACGACGAAAAATGACGTCGTTCCTTTTTTTTGAAAAATTTCCAATTTTTTTGCGTTTAGGGGTTGATTTTTGAAATCGTTTGTGGTAGAATGTTAATTGGTAGGATTTTGGCGAAAAATTTAAAAATAAACCGAATTTCTTGAAGGAGATAGTATGGATAAGATTCAATTACTGCAAGAAAGAAAGGCTGCCGTAATGGAAGCGGGGAAGGAAATTCGCGGGCAGATTGCTGCGCTCGTCGATGCTGAAAGTTTTGTAGAGCTTTCGGCGTTCAGTTTTTCCAAAAACGATTTTTACGGTGAAGAAGTAGCCGGCGAGGGCGTCGTAACGGGTTTTGCTACGATTAACGGCTATCCTTTCTACGTCGTAGCACAAAATTTCAAAGCTCTTAAGGGCGGCGTTTCGAAAGCAAATTGCGAAAAGATCGCAAAATGTTTGGACGCGGCTGAAAAAAATGCTACGCCTGTGATCTATTTACTCAGCACCCACGGAGTACAGGTGGGCGAAGGCGTTACCGTCCTTGAAGGTCTTGGTAAACTTTTGCTCCGCGTTACGCAACTCAAAGGCGTCGTTCCACAGTATGCCGTTATCAACGGTGAAGTATACGGCTCGTCGGCGATGATTGCGGCGATTGCAGACGTAACGTTCTTCCTGGATAAAACGAGCGTTTTGGCAATCAACAGCCCGTTCGTTTTGTCGGCAAAATCGGGCAAAAACCTCACGAAAGAAGAGGTTGGCGGCGCGCAAGCGCTCAATAGGACGGGCTTGCCGGCGATCGTCGTAAACGACTTAACTGAGGTAAAAGAAAAGATCGGTGCGATCACGGAGATTGTCGCCATTCCTATGATCGAAGCAGATCTGAACACTTCCCTTCCCGCTTTGAACGACTCGGCTACGGCGGAAGCAATGCTCAGTGTTTTGGAAGCTCCCGTTGAAATCGGCGCGATCAGTTCGCCCGAAGTAAAAACGGTACTTGGTCGCGTGGGCGGTATCGCGGTTGCCGCCGTTATTTTCGACGGCGGGGAAGAGGGCGTTGAACTTAAAGCGGATAATCTTGCAAAAATCAAATCGTTTGCGGAATTTGCTTGTTGCTACGGTTTGCCTTTGATAACGTTCGCAAACGTAAAAGGAATTTGTCCTTGTACTTGTGCGAATAATAGCCGCGTGATGAAAGAAGCCGCGGAATATCTCAATATGCTCGATACGATCGATACGGGCAAGATCGCCGTCGTTTACGGCAAAGCGATCGGGCTTGGCTATTCCTTGTTTGCATCCAAATCGGTGGGATTCGATTATACCTGCGCTTTTGCTAACGCGAAGATTGCTCTTTTTGATAACGTAGCCGGCGCACAGATCGAGCTTTCGGACGAATCGGCGGATAAATCGGCGTTAATCGCAAAATACGCTGACGAAAATTCCGATCCTATCAATGCGGCGAAAGACGGTTATATCGATGCGATTATCGAACCTCAATTCGTTCGTCAATACCTGATCGCTTCCTTGCAAATGCTCGTGAAGTGAAAGGCGGTGTGAAATGACGGATTTGTTAAATCTCGTATCGTATGAAGATGCGATCAAGGCAACGTTAGGGGAATCGGCGCTTTATGCGCTCGTCGGCTTTGTCGTCGTATTTATCGGGATCGCGTTTTTGATCTTCATCGTCTGGCTAGTCGGCAAGTTTATGTCATGGTTGGATAAAAAGAGATCGGAAAAGAAAGAAAAAGTAACGGAAACGACTGAAGTTGTCGAAACGAAGCCGACGGCTGTGGAAGAAGAGGTTACGGAAGAAACGATCGCGGTGATCACCGCCGCGCTCATGGCGTACTATCAACAAGAAAATAAGAAGTGCGAATTTACGGTGAAAAGAATTAAAAGAATTTAAGGAGAGAAAATAATGCGTAATTTTGTTATCACGGTCAACGGTAAAACCTATCAAGTAGGCGTAGAAGAAGTAGGCGGCGCGCCCAATCCCATTGCGGTGGCACCCGTCGTAACGCAAGCGGCTCCCGCGCCCGCGGCAGTTCCTGTTTCCGCACCCGCGGCAACTCCTGCTCCCGCTCCTGCGGCGGCTCCCGCAGCTCCCGTAGCTCCCGTAGTTGCAGGCAACGGTGAAAAGATTCTTTCGCCGTTCCCCGGATTGATCAAGAACCTGCTCGTTGCGGAAGGCGCGACGGTGAAAAAGGATCAGCCCATCCTCGTATTGGAAGCAATGAAGATGGATAACGATATCACCGCTACTTGCGACGGCGTTGTATCTTTCTGCGTAACGAAGGGGGCAAACGTCGAATCCGACGCGGTGCTTGCGGTCATCTCTTAAAAGTTAAGATAAGGAGAACAGTAAATGCAAAACTTACTCGTTTCAATCGGCGAGATGTTTACGAATTTATTTAACGGTTCGGGCTTGGCACAAGGATCTTGGCAAAACTATGTGATGCTTTTGGTTTCCTTCGTGCTGATGTATCTTGCGATCGTAAAAAAATTCGAACCGCTTCTTCTCTTGCCGATCGCGTTCGGGATGTTTATCATCAATATCCCCGGCGCGTATGATGTTGTATGGGGTACTTATCCCGAAGGCTCGCACGCATACGAAGACGTGCAAAATCCCGGGCTTTTATGGTACCTTTTCTTCGGCGTTCAAAATGTTATTTATCCTCCGCTTATCTTCCTTGGGATCGGCGCGATGACTGATTTCGGTCCGCTTATTTCCAATCCTAAGAGCATGTTGATCGGGGCGGCGGCACAGCTTGGTATTTTCTTGACCTTGATCGGCGCGGTGGCGCTCGGCTTTGATCTTGCTTGCGCTTGCTCGATCGCGATCATCGGCGGCGCGGACGGTCCTACGGCGATCTATACGACGCAAATGCTTTCGCAGTATGCAAGCCAAGATCTGCTTTCCGCAATTTCCGTTGCGGCGTACTCGTATATGGCGCTAATTCCCATTATTCAAAAACCGATTATGAAATTGCTCGTTCCCAAGAAAGAACGCGCGATCAAAATGAAACCGTTGAGAGTTGTCAGCAAAGCGGAGAAGATTATTTTCCCCATTGTCGTAACGCTCGTCGTAGGCATCTTGTTGCCTGACGCAATGCCGCTTTTGGGGATGCTAATGCTCGGTAATCTCTTGAAAGAATCAGGTGTATGCGATCGACTTTCTTCTCAAGCGCAAAACGGTTTGATGAATACCGTTACTATCTTTCTCGGCGTATCCGTAGGCTGTAAAGCGTACGGCGCAACGTTCTTAACGCTTGAAACGCTTTCGATCATCTTGCTCGGTTTGGTGGCGTTCAGCTTTGGTACTGTCGGCGGCCTCTTGATGGGTAGATTGATGTGTAAGCTTTCGAAGGGTAAGATCAATCCCTTAATCGGTAGCGCGGGCGTATCCGCCGTTCCCATGGCGGCGCGTATTTCCGAAGACGTAGGCCGTGAAGAGGATAAAAATAATCACTTACTGATGCATGCAATGGGGCCGAACGTAGCGGGCGTTATCGGTTCAGCTATCGCGGCTGGCTTCTTGCTTTCGTTGTTCTGATAAGGAGTTAAAAGAAAATGGAATTAAAATTTGATCAAAGAAAAGTAATGCTCACGGAAACGATTCTGCGCGACGCGCATCAATCGCAAGCGGCTACGCGTATGCGTTTGGACGAAATGCTCCCCGTTCTCGAACAGCTCGATGAAATCGGCTATTATTCGATCGAAGCATGGGGCGGCGCGACCTTTGATTCCTGTCTTCGCTTTTTGAACGAAGATCCTTGGGAACGTCTTCGCTTATTGAAATCGCATTTAAAGACGCCTATTCAAATGTTGCTTCGCGGGCAAAACCTGCTTGGTTACCGTCATTATGCCGACGACGTCGTAGAACAATTCGTAGCGAAATCGATTGAAAACGGCGTAGGCGTCGTGCGTGTATTCGACGCGCTGAACGATCCGAGAAACTTGGAAGTTTCCATGCAAGCCATCAAAAAATACGGCGGCGTTTGCGAAGCGACGATCTGCTACACCAGCGCTGAGATTGAAGGCAGAGAAGTATTTGATAACGATTATTTCGTAAATCTTGCAAAACAGCTTGAAGAAATGGGTGCGGACAATATCTGCTTGAAAGATATGGCAAACCTGTTGCTTCCTTTGCGCGCATACGAGCTTGTAAAAGCGCTCAAAGCCGTGTTAAAGCCCGAAACGAAGATCCACGTGCACACGCACAATACGACAGGTACGGGCGATATGGTGTATTTAATGTGTATTCTCGCGGGGGCAGATATCGTGGATACGGCTCTTTCGCCGCTTGGAAACGGTACGTCTCAACCTGCCACGGAACCTTTGGTTGCTACGCTTAAAGGAACGCCGTATGACACGGGCATCGACATCAATAAACTTTTGCCGATCGTTAAACACTTTAAAACGGTTGAAAAACGCTTAAAAGACGATAAGATTCTCAATGAAAAATCCAAAGGAATCGACGTAAATACGCTTTTGTATCAAGTTCCCGGCGGTATGCTTTCCAACTTGATCAATCAACTTGAAAAAGCAGGAAAAGCAGATAAATTGATGGAATGTTTGGCGGAAGTTCCTAACGTAAGAAGGGATTGCGGTTATCCTCCTTTGGTAACGCCGTCCTCGCAGATTGTCGGTACGCAGGCGGTAATGAACGTCGTAATGGGCAAACGATACAAGATGGTTACGAAAGAAACTAAAGACTTGTTTGCTGGCAAATACGGTACTTTGCCGATGCCTCTTAACGAAGAAGTTGCTGAAATCGTTTTAAAGGGTGCGGATAGAATCACTTGCCGTCCCGCCGACTTGCTTGCGCCTGAATACGAAGAAATTAAAGCAAAGCTTATTTCTCTTGGTTATTACGAAAAAGAAGAAGACGTACTTTCGTATGCCGTATTCGAACAGGTTGCCGAGAATTTCTTCAAATGGCGTGCAGCAAAAAAACAAGGCGTGGATAGAGATATGGCAAAAGGCGAAGTTTATCCTGTATAATCAATTTATATGAAACTATTTACGTGAAACTTTTTTGGTTACGCAATCGTGTTAAACACGATTGCGTAACTTTGCATATATCCAATAATCAATTTCGATATATGAAACATATTTTGTGAAACAATAATTATAAAAACAAATAGGTAGGGGAATACCTTTCCAAAAAATTACGGTATTAGCAATGAAAACAGTCTGTGTGATCGGCGGCGGTGCGGCAGGATTAATGGCGGCGTACGCTGCGGCGAAAAATGGCAACCGAGTTATTCTGCTCGAAAAAAATGAAAAGCTTGGTAAAAAAATTTATATCACGGGAAAAGGGCGGTGCAATTTTACAAACGACGTTCCCGTTGATGAATTTTTACAAAATATCGTTCGTGGCGAAAAATTTTTAACGGGAGTATTATATGCTTTTTCCCCGCAAAAAGTCATTGAATTTTTCGAAAATAACGGTTTGGCGGTGAAAACAGAGCGCGGTAACCGCGTTTTTCCCGTATCTGATCACGCCAGCGACGTAACGAAAACGCTGGAAAAAGCTTGCAAAAACAGCGGGGTAGAAGTACATTTAAACGAAACCGTCAAGCGATTACACATTAGTAGTATGTCTGATATATGTATTATGCCTGACATACGAGATGGTTCTATGTCTGACGTAAGTCTTACGCCACGCATAATAGCAGTGGAAACGAATAGTGAAGTATATCCTTGTGATTACGCGATCGTTGCGACTGGCGGATTGAGTTATCCTACGACAGGTTCGACGGGCGACGGATACGAGTTTGCCAGATGCGCGGGGCACAGTGTAACCGATTTAAAATGTGCTCTTTGCGGCGTAAATTTGCAAGGCGATTGGTATAAATCGTTGCAAGGGTTGGCGTTAAAAAATATTGCGCTTACGGCTAAAAACGGTGAAAAAGTGGTATATAACGGCTTTGGCGAAATGCTTTTTACGCATTTTGGAATATCCGGTCCGCTTGTTTTATCTCTTTCTTCGCTCGTCAATCGTTTGCCGATCAGCTCTATATCGCTTTTTTTGGATTTGAAACCCGCTGTAAACGAAGAGACGTTGGATAAACGGTTGTTGCGTGATTTTGATAAATATAAAAATAAATTTATTTTTAATGCCCTTTCGGAATTATTGCCTGTGAAGCTGATTTCCGTTATTTTAAAAGCGTGCAATATTCCCGAACGAAAGATCGTCAACGGGATTACGAAAGAGGAAAGGGCGAGGATTGTAAAAACGCTCAAAGCGTTTCCTATGAAGCCCCGTTCTTTACGTGGTTTTGAGGAATCTATCATCACTTCAGGCGGAGTCGCGTTAAAAGAAATCAATCCCAAAACGATGGAAAGCAAGTTGGTAAAAGGCTTAAAATTTTGCGGCGAGGTGCTCGATGTAGACGCGTTTACGGGCGGCTTTAATATGCAGATTGCTTTTTCAACGGGGTACGCTGCGGGAAATACCGTCGAATAATGTTGATTTTCTTTTTGAAACGCTTGACGAAACGGCTGTTTTTTAGTATAATATTTCAAGTATGATTTACCAAATTGTGGATAAATCGCAATCGGAGAGAACAAAATGACGGTTTTACGCGGTGCTACAACGGTTTTACAAGATACGCCAAACGAAATTTCTTTGGCGGTCAAAGAGCTTTTGGACGAGATTTTTGCGGTAAACGCATTGAAAAAAGAAGATATTCGCTGTTTCGTATTTTCCCTTACGACGGATATACATTCCTTTCATCCCGCAAAAGCGGCAAGAGAGTGCGGCTACGATTTCGCGCCGTTGTTTGCTTGTATCGAACCCGAAATTACAGGAGCGTTGCCGCTTTGTATCCGCGCGATGATTTTTGCGGAGTTTCCCGAAGGAAATAGGGCGGTAAAACATATTTATCAAAGAGGTGCAAAAGTGTTGCGAAAGGATATTTCCGAAATTTACAATATTGCGTTGGACGGACTGGCGGGAAGCGGAAAGAGTACGGTGGCGAAAGCGCTTGCCAAGGATTACGATATTTTATATTTGGATACGGGCGCAATGTATCGTGCGTGCGGTTTAAAAGCGATTCGTTGCGGAATTTCCCCGCAAGACGAGAGCGCCGTGGAAGAAATGTTAAAAACTTTGGACGTAAAAGTGGAATATTCGGGCGGCGTGCAGCATACGATTTTAGACGGGGAGGACGTTTCTTCCGCGATCAGAGAAAACGCCGTTTCCATGGCGGCTTCGCATATTTCTGCTCACCGTGCCGTAAGAGCGAAAATGGTGGAGATGCAACGCGAAATTGCACGGTCGATGAGCTGCGTTCTCGACGGCAGAGATATCGGTACGGCTGTCTTGCCCGCCGCGAAATATAAATTTTTTCTTACGGCGGATAGTAAAGTTCGTGCGCAACGCCGCTACGACGAATTGATCGCACGCGGTCAAACGGTGGATTTTGATAGCCTGTATGCGGAAATTTTGCAGCGCGACAAACAGGACAGCGAGCGCGAATGTTCCCCTTTGAAGCCCGCAGAAGACGCGATAACGGTGGATACTTCCTCGCTTGGCATCAATGAAGTGGTGGCAACGATCAAATCTCTGATTCAAAAGAAAATCTAAGGTGAATAATATGCAAGATAATAATTCCGAAGTACAGGAAACGAAACCTAAAAAAGAAAAAAAACAACCGTCGATTTTTTTTAAGGTGAATAAAAAGGGCCAGCATATCAGCGGTTGTATGAATTTTTTAAGAATTTGTATTTTGCCCTTCGTGCGATTGGTCTATCCGTTCCGTTTTTACGGGAATAAAAAGGTTGCCGACGGCGCTTGCCTTTACGTGAGCAATCACTATCGAATGATCGATCCCATGTATCCTATTGCCACAACTTGGGAGGGAATACATTTCATTGCAAAAGAGGAATCCTATGATTTGCCGATTTTGGGGGCTTTTTGTAAAGGCGTAAAAATCATTCCCGTTAAGCGGGACGGCTCGGCGGCGGATATCCGCGCGATGATGAACGCGCTGAAAGCGTTAAAAAGAGGGGAAAAGGTCGGTATTTATCCCGAGGGCACGAGAAACAAGACGAATGAGCCGTTCTTGCCTTTCCAATCGGGTGCGGCGATGCTTGCCATTCGCGCGCAGGTTCCCATCGTACCAATCGTAATGTATGAAAAATGCCGTCCTTTCAAAACGACGCATATCTTAATCGGCGATCCGTTTGAATTCAGCGAATATTACGGGCAAAAAATGACGGATGAGCTGCTAGCAGAGGCAGACGAAAAATTGAGAAACCGTATGATCGAAATGCGGGAAGCTCATACGAAAATGCTCGCCGAAAAGAAAAAGGGGAAGTAATCGATGCAACTTTTGATCGCAAAGAGCGGAGGTTTTTGTCGCGGGGTGAAAAACGCGGTGGATACGGCAATGACGATCCCGCCCGAAAACGTATATATTTACGGAGAGATCATTCATAATCCCGAAGTCGTACAAAAAATCACCGAGCGCGGCATCAAGACGGTGGATAACTTGAACGAGGTTCCCTTCGGGGCAACGCTCATCATTCGTTCGCACGGCGTGCAAAAAGCGGTTTACGAAGCTTGCCTTGATAGAAAGATCAAAGTGGTGGATTGTACCTGTGAATTTGTTCGCCGTACGCAAAAGATCGTCGACGAAAAAAGCAAAGCGGGTTTTACCATCGTCATCATCGGAGAAAAGACGCATCCCGAAGTGATCGGCTTGAAAGGTTGGTGCGAGGGGGAAGTATTCGTGTTTACTTCCGAGGACGAAGATTTTTCCGTTTTGAGGGGAAAAAATTGCTGTATCGTATCCCAAACAACCTTTTCTAACGAAAAATTTGAAAAAATTATCAAAAATCTTGATAATAATGATGAAAAAACAGTTGAAGTTTTCAAAACAATTTGCTATACTACTATAGGACGGCAAAATGAAGCAAGCGAACTCGCGGCACAATGCGAAGCTATGATTGTCATCGGCGGTTTGAACAGCAGCAACACAAACAAGCTGTATGACATTTGTAGGGCGCAATGCGATCACGTATTTCGTGTAGAGCAGGCTGCCGATCTCGATTATAAAACAATCAAAAGATTTAAAAAGGTAGGTATGGTTAGCGGTGCAAGCACCCCTAACTGGCAAACTCAGGAGGTTCTATCAAAAATGGAAGAAATGGAAACAGAAGCAAAAGCAATGATGGATGAAGTCGTTGCGAACATGGACAATCAGCCCAGATTTAAAAAGGGTCAGCTTGTAACGGCTACGATTTCGTCTGCGGACGATTCGGGTATCGCAGTGTTGCTTCCCCTTGCCAAGAAAGAAATCATTCTTGACAAAGAAGAAGTGGATTGCGAAGTTTACAACAAGGACGACTATGCGGATAAGATCGGCGAAGAGATCGAACTTATGGTCATGGCTGTCAACCCCGTTAAGCTCTCTCAGAAATCGATCAAGAAGCTGAAAGAAGAAGAAGCGATGCTCGCCGAAATTAAAGACGGCAAAGAATTTACGATCGAATGCACCGGCTTCAACAAGGGCGGTTTGACCGGCGAACTCGGTTCTTATACGGTATTCGTTCCCGCACGTGAAATTCGTTCGGGCTACGTAAAAGAACTCGAAAAGTACGTAGGCAAGAAATTGCGTTTAAGACTCATTGAGATCAAGACGGAAAGAAGAAAGGAAATCATTGCGTCTCAAAGAGCGATCATCGAAGAAGAACGCGCTGCAAAGGAAGCTGCCAAAGCTGCTAAGGAAGCTGAATTCTTTGCATCCATCAACGTTGACGACGTTGTAGAAGGGAAAGTGGAAAGAGTAACCGCTTTCGGCGCTTTCGTATCCGTAAACGGTTTCGATTGCCTTGCGCACATTTCCGATTTGTCTTGGACGGGCGTTAAATCCGTAACGGACGTTTTGGAAATCGGCAAAAAGTATCAGTTCAAAGTGTTGAAAATCGACGCTGAAGCGAAGAAAGTTTCCATTGGTTATAAACAACTTCAACCTCAGCCTTGGGATCTTGCCGCTGAAAAATATGCGGAAGGCGACGTTATTCACGGTAAGGTTGTCAGAATCGTACCTTTCGGTGCGTTCGTGGAAGTGGAAAAAGGAATCGACGGTCTTGTTCACGTATCTCAAATTTCTCACGAATTCCTCGAAAATCCTACGACGGCGTTGACGATCGGCGATGAAATCGACGCGAAGATCTTGAAGCTTGACTGCGCTGAAAAGAAAATGACCCTTTCGATCAAAGCTTTGGAACCCAAGCCCGAAAACGTTGAAAGAAGAGCGAAAGCTCCCAAGGCGGAAGGCGCTGAAGGGGAAACGAGAGAAAAGGTAAGAAAGACCAAAGTGCAGAAGCCTGTTGATGAAGTAACCGAATGGCACGAAGGCGGCGTAGGCGGCGCATCCATTGCCGACCTGCTCAGCAAGAACTCCTGATTGTTTTAGGCGAAAAACTTTTTAAGTGAAAAGATTAAAAAAGAACTGCTTTTAAGAGATTAAAGGCGGTTCTTTTCGTTTATATATAATTTGTAAAATTTAAAATTTACGAAAAGGAGCAAAAATCAAAATGGCTACAAAAAGAGGTAAAATTAAAATTTCCAGCGAAAACATGATGCCCATTATCAAAAAATGGTTGTATTCGGACAAGGATATTTTCCTGCGTGAAATCGTTGCGAACGGTGTGGATGCAATCACCAAGTTTAAAAAATTGGTAGAAATGGGCGAAGTGGCTACGGAAAGTGAAAATTATAAGATCACCGTTACCGTAGACGAAACGGCAAAAACGCTTACCGTGGAAGACAACGGGATCGGTATGACTGCGGAGGAAGTGGAAAAATACATCACGCACGTTGCTTTTTCGGGGGCGGAAGATTTCCTGCAAAAATACGAAAACGCTTCGGGCGACGGCATTATCGGGCATTTCGGTTTGGGATTTTATTCGGCGTACATGGTTTCCGATATGGTGGAGATTTATACGAAAAGCTACCGCGACGAACCTGCGGTTTGTTGGAAATCGAACGGTGAGTCCACCTATACGATTTCCGAAACGGAGAAAACGGAACGGGGCACGAAGATCGTAATGCACATTGCCGAGGGCGAAGAAGAATTTTTGAAAAAAGACGCCATCGCTTCGCTTTTGAAAAAGTACTGTTCTTTTATGCCCGTTGAAATTTATCTCAATCCCACGGGGGATAACGAAAAGGATAAGCCCGTCAATAACATTGCGCCTCTTTATTTGAAAGCGCCCAAGGATTGCACGGACGAGGAATATAAAGCGTTCTATCGCGATACCTTTAACGATTTTAAAGAACCTCTTTTTTGGATTCACCTGAATATGGAGTATCCTTTCCGCTTAAAGGGAATTTTGTATTTCCCGCAAGTTAAAAAGGATTTGGTACAACTCGAAAAAGGGCAGGTAAAGCTCTATTGCAATCAAGTCTTTATTGCCGATAATATCAAAGAAGTAATCCCTGAATTTTTAATGCTTTTGAACGGCGTGATCGATTGCCCCGATATTCCTTTAAACGTTTCGCGCAGCTTCTTGCAAAACGACCGCCAAGTGCAAAAGATCGCCAAGCACATTACCAAGAAAGTAGCGGATCGCCTTACAGAGCTTTTCAATACCGAACGCACGCGCTATGAAGAATGTTGGTCGGATATTTCTACCTTTGTAAAATTCGGTTGTATTCGCGAAGAAGATTTCTTTGATAAAGTCCAAGAGATCATTATTTTCAAGGATTTAGCGGGCAATTATAAGCCTTTAAACGCCTATGCGGGCGAAGAAGCAAGCGGAGAGGAAAGCGTGAAACCCGTCTACTACGTATCGGACGAAGCGCAACAGGCGCAATATATCGCTATGTTTAAAGACGCGGGCTTGGACGCAATGCTTTGCAATACGATGATCGACAGCCATTTCTTGCAGTTCATCGAATACAAACAGCCGAAAAAATGGCGCTTCGTGCGTATCGACGCCGACGTAGACGGTGCGTTAAAGGGCGCGGAAACGAGCGAGGAAGAACAAAAAGAATTGATCGAACTGTTTAAAAAGAAGCTCGTTAATCAATCCATCGCAGTCAAAGCGGAACGCTTAAAGAGCGGAAAAATTCCTGCCGTGATCAACGTTGAGGAGTTTATGCGCAGAATGTCGGAAATGCAGAGTATGTACGGCATGGACGGCTTTGATTCGATGCAGAGCGCAACGCTCGTTCTCAACTTGACCAACCCCGTCGTATCGGGCATTTTGACGCAGCCCGAAGAAAAACAGGCGTTGATCGTTAATCAAATTTATTATCTTGCTATGCTTTCGTATAAAAAGCTTTCCCCTGAGGAGCTTTCCGATTTCGTAGAAAAATCTGCGGAACTGTTGTACGATTATACGAAATAATTTACCCCCTAAATCAAAAAGACGCGGAAATTTTCCGCGTCTTTTTTCTTTACGGCGTTCTATTTGGACAAGCTAAAACATATAATAGAACAAATGCTGGATTTTCTACCCGAAGAATTGAAAAACGCCCTCAAGCAAGTAAATCTAAACAACGTTTACGAAATACGCATACGGGCAGGGCAGCCCACAACGGTAAACTATTGCGGGAAATACCTCTATCTGACAGACTTCGGCGTTTCGGAAAGCGCGAAAAACGCGATCTTGGCGCGGGAAGATCAAATTGCGGAAACGGTATTTGCCGCAGGAAAATATTCGGTGTATTCGGTAGAAGAACAGTTGCGACAAGGGTTTTTAACGGCGGACGGAGGCGCAAGGATCGGGCTTGCGGGGCGGTACGTCTTTGAAAAGGGACAACCGCTCACCGTTCGCGATTTTACTTCCCTGTGTATTCGTATACCGCACGAAATACTCGGTTGTGCCGAACGGTTATACGAAAGTTGTTTTCAAGACGGCTTACAACATCTGTTGATCGGTTCGCCTCCTGGCCAGGGAAAAACCACGCTTTTACGCGATTTGAGTAGGTTGATCAGCGAAAAGACAGCGAAAAATATACTCATATGTGATGAGCGGGGGGAAATAGCCGTTGGAAATACGGGTGCGAGCAGCGATATTTTTTCCTTTGCCGATAAAAGAACGGCACTTGAAATCGGGATTCGTGCTATGCGTCCCGACGTAATCGTTACCGACGAGCTGACGGAAGCGGACTTGCCCGCCGTCAAACGGGCGATCGGGAGCGGCGTGAAGGTAGTCGCTTCCGTACATATCGGTACGATTGAAGAACTCAGCGAAGGTTTTAAGGGCGTTTTCGACCGAATTGCTGTTTTAGACGGAGAAACGATCGGGAAGATCAAGGGGATTTACGATAAACGGGGAGAGGAAATGATAAGATGCTAAAGTTTTTGACGGGTGTGGCGATCGTGATCTTCACGACCTTTTGCGGCAGGTTGCTTTCAAAAAAATACCGAACGCGCAAACAGTTCTTTACGCAAATGCAAGAATTTAATCAGCGTTTTTTGACGGAAATATCTTATTATCGCCGTCCGTTGGAAGAATTTTGCGCAAGGTTTTCCTATCGCGGTGAATTTCAGGAATTGCTCGAAGGATTTTTTAAATTACAAAAACAGGGCGACGTCTTTAAAAACGCCGCCGCGCTCGATCTGTCAAGCTACGGCTTTTTATCGGAAGAAGAACGGGCGTTCGTAGGGGATTATTTTTTGACTATCGGGCGCGGGGACAGCGCTTCGCAAAAGGCGTATTTTTCATCGTCGGCGGGCGTTTTGGCCGAATATAAAACGAAAAGCGAAGAGGAGAGTAAAAAATACGGTGATCTTTATACTAAGCTCGGTTTTTTAGCGGGGCTTGCCGTATTGATCATTCTCGTATAAACGGTGCGTATGGATATTTCGGTTTTATTCAAAATGGCGGCAATTGGAATTATCATTACGGTGATCTGCCAAATCTTAAAAAAATCCGATCGCGAGGATATCGCCACCCTCGTCAGCATCGTCGGGCTAGTCATCGTACTCGGCGTGGTGGTTGGGATGGTGGGCGATCTGTTCAAAAATATCGGGGATATTTTTCAGCTATGATTGATATTATCAAAATTATTGGAGCGGCGTTTTTGACCGCCGTAACGACGATCGTTTTAAAAAATACCAAACCTGAGTTATCCTTTGCCGTTACCGTTGCGGGGATCATCGTCATATTGCTGTTTTTGGTGGATATGCTCAAAGGTTCGTTGGGCGTGCTCACCTCAATCACTGAAATCACGGGCGTCGATAACGGACTGATACGAATTTTGCTCAAAATCGTCGGCGTAGGGTATCTCACTGAATTCAGCGCAGGCGTATTGAACGACTTCGGTTCCAATTCCGTTGCGGACAAGGTGGTGCTCGGCGGTAAGCTTACCGTGTTGCTGCTTTCTTTGCCGATTGTAGAAAGCTTACTGACGCTGTTTCAACAGTTTATTTCGCTGATATGAAAAGGAAACTTAAATTAGTTTTTTCCGCGCTTTTGCTATGTTTTTGTTTGCTTTGTACCTTGATGAGCGATCATAAAATCGCAAGAGCAGAAGAGGATTATTCCAAAGAACTCAACGAAAGTATTTTGCAGCAACTCAACGAACTTGATTTGAAAGCATTGGAAGAATACCTGCAATCGTTAGAGGGCGGTACGGATACGAATATCGTACAGCGTTTGTATGATTATATCCAAGGCGAGCCGTTTAATTACGAAAGCTTTTTTGCCGATATGGGCGAGGTTCTATTGGACGGAATACAAAAGCTTTTTCCTGCTTTTGCCTGTATTGCGGCGATCACGTTGCTATGCGGTATTTTGTCTTCTCTTAAAAGCCAGTATTTGAGCGGTTCGTCCGGGCAAATGATCTTTATGATTGCGTATATTAGTACGCTTATTCCCATTTTGAGTATCCTCACCGACTGTTTTCTATCGTCGCAAAGCTGTATTTTTTCTATGCAGGAACAAATGCAGATCGTCTTTCCGATTATGCTCACGCTGATGGCGGCGAGCGGCGGTACGGTATCGGTGGCGATCTATCAGCCGACCGTGGCGTTTTTATGCAATACTTTGGTGGGATTGATTAGCGAGATTGTATTTCCCATCACGCTCACGATCGTTTGCTTTTCCATTGCGGGGCATCTGTTCGGCGAGATGAAATTGGGGAAATTCACCGCCTTTTTTAAAAGCATCAATAAATGGATCATGGGAGTAGGGGTTTCCGTATTCGGGCTGTTTTTTACGATACAGGGAATCACTTCCGCAACCTACGACGGGATTGCTCGGCGGGCGGCGAAATATGCGATCGGCACAGGCGTTCCGATCGTCGGCGGATTCTTATCGGGCGGGTTCGATTTGGCGATTGCGGGAAGTATGCTCATTAAAAATTCCTTAGGGAATATGAGTTTGTTTTTACTCGTTTCCGTGCTTTTCGAACCGTTGTTGCTTTTGATCGCCGTGAATATCCTATTGCGATTGACGGCGGCGGTAACGCAACCGTTCGGTGATAGCCGTATTTCCGATTTCTTGGGCGAAACGGCTGATAATCTCAATTATTGTACGGCAGGATTGCTGTTTACGGCATTTTTATATTTTGTCGTCATACTTTTGATCGTTTGTTCTTCGGAGGCGTTCTTTTGAGCGGATATTTGCTTTCTATTATCGGTATCGTGTTGTTTTCCGCGCTCTTAACGGCAGTATTGCCGCAAGGAAAGACCTCTGAACTGATCAAATCGATTTCCCGCCTCGCATGCCTCGTGGCAATCCTCTCGCCAATTTTATATTTTTTTGCGGGCGGAGAGCTTTTTGGAAACTTTTTTGAAAAAACAGTCATACAAACGGATGATGACTACATACGCTATTGCAGTGAAATACGTATCGAAAACGCCGAAAACTCGCTTGAAAACGATCTTATGGAGCAGTTCGCGCTATCCTCGGATGTTTCCATTCAATGGTCGTATAGCGAGGAAGAAAGAGGCGTATATAGCGTAGAACAAATTAAAATCGATAAAATATTTGTCTATATTGAGGAAAGCGTAGCGGATAGTTTGGAAACTCAACTGGAACATTATATTATGACAAGCTATCAATGCCCGACGGAGGTCTGCCGTGTTTCGTGAATGGTGGAAAAAACAAAAAGGAAAAATCAAATGGAAAGAGATATTGCTCGTCGGCGGACTTGCCGTATTGCTTGGAATTGCGGCGTGGCAGGTGTTTTTAAATCCGACGGCGGAAGAAGTTGCGCAAGTGCGTTCAGATGAGGAATCCAGACTCATCACTATTTTAGAAAATATCGACGGCGTAGGCAAAGCCGACGTGATGATTTCTGCGGCGGAAACGGGCGAACGGGGCGTAGTGATCGTATGTGAGGGCGCAAACGATATTTCCGTATTAATCGACGTTAGAGAAGCGGCGGCAACGGCGCTTGGTATTGAACAAAAGCAAGTGAAGATCTATTTGAAAAAATAAGTGAAAAGGAGATAAAATTATGGCTAACAAAAAGAAGATTATCGGTATGGCGGCGCTCGTAGGGGTGCTGGCGATCACGGCGGTTTGCAATTTCGTTTTGGCAACCACCGACGGTGAAGCGGCGGCGAATGGAGAAGTTACGGCTTCCAACTATTTCACCACCTATCGCGCGGAGCGCACGGCGACGAGAAGCGAAGAACTCGTACAGCTCGACAGCGTGATCGCGCTCTATGAGGAAGGCGAGGAAAAATACGAAGAAGCAACGCAGATGAAAATGGAGATCGTAGAAGCGATGGAACAAGAACTCGTAATCGAAAATATGGTGCGTTCGCTTGGATTTTCCGACGCGGTGGTTTCCGTTTCCACGCAATCGGAAAACGTGAACGTATTCATCAATTCCGCAGAACTGAACTACGATACGGCGCTTTCCATCTACAATATGCTGAAAAACGAAACGGGTATTGTGGCAGGAAACGTCATTATTATGCCCGTTTATGCGGAAAGCTGAAAAAAAATGCGTTAAAACAGTAGAAATATTCAAAAAGTTGTGGTATAATAGAATAGGATTATGCGAAAATGAATATTTTCGAGCAGGTAATCGGCAATTCTATCAAGGAGATTTTTTGAATGTCTACGATTAAATTAGGTTCAGAAGAAAAGCAAAGCGGCAAAGTCGTTTATAACGCGGGAATCGTAAAAGGAATCGTTGCCTTGGCTGTGGCGGAAGTAGAGGGCACGTTGACTTTGCCCAATAACAAAAACGGTATTACGCTGTTTTTGGAAAAGGACGGGATCTATGCCGATATCGCGGTTGTGGTAGAATACGGTCACGACGTACCCGAACTTGCTTACCGCATCCAACAATCGGTGAAGCAAAGCGTTGAAAATATGACGAAATATAAAGTGGCTAAGGTGGACGTTCATATTCAAGACGTGGTGTTTGCTGAAAAAAAAGAGGAAGCGAATCACGAAGAGGAAGAACCCGCAGAGCGCGAAGACCACGAAAAAAAAGCAATTGATCGAGAAAATCCCTTTCCAAGCACGGCAAGGGATTTTCGTCTACGGAAAGAGAGGAGTACTATGAGAAATTCCGCAAGAGAAGCCGCGCTGAATATCATCTTCGCGCAACAATTCAACGACGAATGTTTAGAGCTTTTAAAAAAGAAAGTGTACAAGCAATTCGGTTTGGTAAAAGAGGACGATCTGCTGTTTGCAGCCGACCTCGTGGCGACGGTTCAGGAGCATTACGATGAATTGATCGCCGATATTGAAGCAGCGAGTCATCATTATTTGGCAAACCGCATGAATCCCACCGATAAAAGCATTTTGCTGATCGCTATGGCGGAAATTAAATATTTTGACGATATCCCGCCCGTAGTTTCCGTTTCGGAAGCCACGGGTCTTGCGCGCAAATATTCCACCGAAACGAGCGCCGATTTCGTGAACGGCGTGCTTTCGGGCGTTATCAATAAATAAAGCGGTGAACGAATGAAGTTACTTGACGGAAAAACCTTGGCGGCGAAGCTTAGAGCAGAACTGAAAGGAAAAATTGAAACAGCGAATAAAATCCCGGGGCTTGCCGTGGTGATCGTCGGCGAAGACCCCGCTTCGAAAATTTACGTCCGCAATAAAATCAAAGCTTGCGCGGAAGTGGGCATGAAGTCTTTCGTATACGAGCTTCCGCAAAGCGTTAGCCAAGCGGAGTTGGAGAGGCTTTTGGATACGTTAGCCGCCGACGAAAAAGTAGACGGTATTTTGTTGCAGCTGCCGCTGCCCAAAGGCTTTGACGCAGAATCCGCGATGTCGCGTATTCCCGCAAGCAAAGACGTGGACGGCTTTTCCGCGGAAAACCTTGGGAAATTGGTGCTTCACGAGGAGCGGTTTGCAGCGTGTACGCCTAGCGGCATTATGAAGCTTTTGGAAAACGAGGGAGTGGAGCTGAAGGGCAAGCGCGCCGTGATCGTCGGCAGAAGCGATACCGTCGGGAAGCCGATGGCGCTGTTGCTTTTAAACGCAGACGCAACGGTAACGGTATGCCATAGCAAAACGCGGGATCTGCAATCCATTTGCCGCGAAGCGGATATTTTGGTGGTTGCGATCGGCAAACCGAAATTTATTACGGAAGACATGGTAAAAGAGGGGGCAATCGTCGTAGACGTGGGTATGAACCGCGACGAAAACGGTAAACTTTGCGGCGACGTGGATTTTGAGGAAGTACAAAAGAAAGCGTCCTTGATCACCCCCGTTCCCGGCGGGGTAGGCCCGATGACGATCACAATGCTTTTATACAATACTTGCTTGGCGGCGTGGAAGGAGTAATTTCAGTGTACGGCTTTAATGAAAAATACCAATCCTATCTTTCGAGCTTTGAAAGCTATTTAGCAGGGTATTCGAACGGATTAAAGACTTATCCCGAAATCTTGGGCGAAAGTATGCGCTATTCCCTATTATCGGGCGGAAAACGGGTGCGACCCGTTTTAATGCTTGCGGTTGCAGAAGTGTTGGAATTAGATCCAAACGAGGCGTTGCCTTTCGCGGTGGCGTTGGAAATGATCCATACCTATTCGCTTATTCACGACGATCTGCCCGCTATGGATAACGACGATTTCCGTCGCGGGAAGCCGTCCAATCATAAAGCGTTTGGGGAAGCAAACGCAATTTTGGCGGGGGACGCGCTGTTAAACGAAGCGTTTTCCTTGTGCTTAGGCGAATGTTTAAAAGGGGAAAAGTACGCTTTGGCGGCGAAATTTTTAAGCGATTGCGCAGGTAAAAACGGTATGATCGCAGGGCAACCCGCCGATTTGTATTTTTCGACGCAAAGCGGCGAGGTAACGGAAGACGAACTTTTATTTATTCACGAAAACAAGACGGGAAAACTGTTGCTTGCGCCCGTGATCATTCCAAGTATTTTAAGTGAAAACCGCTATTATTTGCGTTTGGAGCAGTTTGGCAAAGAATTGGGGCGTTTGTTTCAAATTACCGACGATATTCTCGACGTAACGGGCGAATTTGAGTCGATGGGAAAGACGCTTGGAAAAGACGCAACAGCAAATAAGCTGACCTACGTAAAGCTGTACGGTTTGGAGGGCGCGAAAATACGCGCGGACGAATGCGCGCAACGCTCGATTGCTATTTTGGAAAGCATGGACGCCGATACGCAGTTTTTAAAAGACCTTGTGGCGTTCGTACGCGATCGTAAACATTAGCGTTAAGATAAGGAGGGGGAGTTGTATGTTAGAGAGAATACATTGCGAAAATATTAAAGAATATAGCCGCAATCAGCTCAACGTACTTTGCGACGAATTGCGCAACGTTATTTATTCCACCGTTATGCAATGCGGTGGTCATCTCGCCTCCAATTTGGGCGCGGTGGAATCCACGCTCGCGCTTTTTTATACCTTTGATTTTCCCAAGGATAAGATTGTATTCGACGTAGGGCATCAATGCTATGCGTATAAATTGTTAAGCGGACGGTACGAACGATTTGGTACGCTTCGCCAAAAGGACGGGATATCCGGCTTCCCCAAGCGCAACGAAAGCGAATACGACAGCTACGATACGGGGCACGCGGGTACGTCCGTTTCTGCGGCGCTGGGCTTTGCCAAGGCGCGGGATCTTTTGGGAGAAGATCACGCCGTAATCGCTTATATTGGGGACGGTTCGTTTAATAACGGCTTGATTTACGAGGCTCTCAATTCTTTAAAAATACTCGGCACGAAGATCTTAATCGTACTCAACGATAACGGAATGTCGATTTCGCCCACCGTCGGAGGTATGCACGATATATTATCGAATACCGAAAATGCGAAACGGGTGGAAAGCATACGCCCTTTGGAGCAGTTTGGCTTGCAGTATATGGGCGTAAGAAACGGCAACGATTTGGAAGAAATGCTCGACAGCTTTGCCGAAGCAAAAGAAAAATTGAAGGAAGGCTCGGTGCTGTTGCATATTGCTACGAAAAAGGGCAAAGGTTACGCATTCAGCGAAGAGCATCCCACCAATACGCACGGAGTACCGCCCGTCGGTACACCCGCGCAAAAGGAATATTCCACCGTTTTGGGGGAAACGCTTTGCCGTTTAGCTTCGAAGAACGGAAAAATTTCCGTCGTTTCTGCGGCAATGACGGAAGCGCTCGGATTGAGCGATTTCTTTGAAAAATACCCCGAAAGAGCGTTTGACGTCGGAATCTGCGAAGAGCACGCTTCCGTGCTTTGCGCTTCCATGGCGGCGGGGGGCTTAAAGCCGTATTATGCGATCTATTCCACCTTTTTGCAACGGGCGTTCGACGAGATCATTCACGACGTTTGCTCCATGGATCTTCCCGTAACTTTTTGTATTGATCGCGCGGGGATCTCGGGCGCGGACGGGGAAACGCATCAAGGCGTATTCGATCTTTCCTACTTGTCGTTGTCGCCCAATCTTGCGATTTTTTCGCCAAAAGATACGGAAGAGTTTCAAAGGGCGCTTTTATGGAGCGAAACTTATCCGCATCCGCTCGCCATACGGTATCCGCGTGCGGGGAAAGTTGTCTTTGGAAAAAGCGAGCCGATAGAGCTTGGAAAATGGGAATATCTTGAAAAAGCTAAAAAAACAAAACTCACCGTGCTTGCGACGGGGGAACGAAGCTTACTCATTGCAATGAAAGTGCTTCAAGCCGTGCAAGAACAGGGGTTAACTTTCGACGTTGTCAACGCGCGATTTGTCAAACCTTTGGATGAAGAATTGCTCGGCGGCTTGAAAGGGCGTATCGTAACCATAGAAGATAACGTGTTGCAGGGCGGTTTCGGCTCTGCGGTCAATACTTATGCGATCGAACACGGCTTAGGCGTAACCGTGAAAAATTTTGCCTATCGCGATGAATTTATCGTACAGGGGAGCGTAGCCGAATTACAAAAAGAATACGGCGTTTCCTGTGAAGAAATTGAAAAATATATCGTGGCGGCATTGACGGTGAACGAATGAGAGCGGATAAATTTTTCGCGGAAAAATTCGGTTCGCGAACCAAAGCGGCGGAAGCGCTCGAAAAAGGTTGGGTTACGGTCAACGGCAAAAAAATTCGTCCCAAAGACGAAGTGAAAGAAACGGATACCGTGGTTTTTTTGGAAACGGGCGAACGCTTCGTATCCAACGGCGGTTATAAACTCGCGCGGGCGATCGAAACCTTTGCCTTTGATTGCAGAGGAAAGACTTTCGTCGATTTGGGCGCTTCTACGGGCGGCTTTACCGATTGCTTGCTGCAAAACGGCGCAGGGAAGGTGTACGCCGTGGACGTGGGGGAAAGCCAATTGCACGAAACGATCGCGTTAAACGATCGCGTCGTTGTGATGGATAATACCAACGCTCGGTATCTTACGCACGAGCGGTTTTCCGACGAAATCGATTGCGTGGTAACGGACGTAAGCTTTATCTCGCTTCGGCTGATCTTTCCCGCAATTGCGGCAATTTTGCGCCAAAATGGCTGTGCGTTCGTACTCATTAAACCGCAATTCGAATGTGAAAATAAACATATCGGTAAAAGCGGGATCGTGCATCCCTCGGCGCATGCGGAAATCGTAAAAAAAGTGCTGGGATATGCGAGTGAAAACGGATTATATCCGTTCGGGGTCGTTCACGCACCGATCAGAAAAGGGAAAAATATTGAATATATCGTCTATTTGCAACCGTTGAGGGAAAATTCCATGCAAGACGGAACTGTAATAGATTTGATCAAGGAAACGGCAAAAAACAATTCCTTGGGAATATTATACTAAGGGGAAGAACTATGAAAGTCGGGGTCATCGGCAACGCCCACAAAATTAAAAACGAACGCGTGATCGAAGAGTTGATCTCCCGCTTGCAAGAAAACGGCTTCGAAACGGCACGGTTTTCTTCGCATAGAGAAATAGAAAACGTCGATCTCGTGATCGTACTTGGCGGCGACGGGGCGATTTTACACGCCGCAACGGTTGCCGCACCGCAAAATATTCCGATCGTCGGCGTCAACTACGGCAACGTTGGATTTTTGACGGAGTTTGAGCGCGAGGAGGTATTCAACGTCGTCGAATTATTACTCGCCTATCAAAAAGGAGACTGTACGATACTCAATCGCAGTTTATTGGAAGTATCGGTCGACGGCGAGAGCTACTATGCGCTCAATGAGATTGCGATACAAAGGGATTACGCATGCGGAACGTCGCCGCAAATACTCACGATACGTGTAAAAACGGAAAGCGGGGATATTCCTCTTGCTGGCGACGGCGCATTGCTTTCCACGCCAACGGGTTCTACGGCGTATTCGCTTTCGGCGGGCGGCGCGATTATCACCCCCGAAGCGCCCGTGTTTTTGCTTACGCCCATTTGCGCATTTTCTATGAGCGCGCGGCCGATGGTGCTTTCCGACGACGAGCAATTTGAATTTACCGTAGAAAAGGGCAAAGCGCTTCTTTTGGTAGACGGAAAGGCGGTTGCAACGCTTCGGGAAAATGACGGAGTAACGGTGAAAAAGGCGCCTTTTACGGCGCATTTCCCCACGCAAAACGAAAAGAATTTCTTTAATAAGATCAAAAACAAATTAAACGGATGATAAGGAGTGGATCGATATGTTAAGAACGGCAAGGCACGCGAAAATTTTGGAAATCATTTCTCATAAAGAGATCGAAACGCAAGAAGAACTTTGCTCGGAGCTGAACAAGCTCAATTACGTTGTGGCGCAAGCGACCATTTCCCGCGATATTAAAGATTTACATCTTTTTAAAATTGCGGGTATCGAAAAAAAATACCGCTATGCGTACATTCACGAAACGGAAGGGGAAATTTCCCCGAAAATGAAAAGCCTGTTTCTTGATTGCGTAATAGCGGTGAAATGCGCGCAAAATATCGTCGTGATCAAAACGCTTGCTGGCAACGGTAATAATGCGGGTACGGTGATCGATAAACTCAATTATCCCGAAATCATCGGTTCGGTGGCGGGCGACGATACGGTGTTCGCCGTATGCGAAAATGCCGAAAAAGCGTTGCTTGCGGTGGAAAAAATCAACGATTTTATGAAGAAATAAGAGGTTTTTGGGGCGTATGTTATCCAAACTTACGATTAAAAACGTCGCGCTCATCGAAAGCGCTTCTATAGATTTTTGCGAGGGGCTGAACGTCCTTTCCGGGGAAACCGGCGCGGGAAAATCAGTCATTTTGGATTCCGTTAACTTCGTTTTGGGAGCAAAAGCCGACCGTACGATGATCCGTTACGGCGAAAGCGAATGTATGGTGAAGGCGGAATTTATCCTGCCCGAAAACAGCAAGGCTGTGGAAGTGCTGCGGGAAATGGATATTGAAAGCGACGGAGAAATCATTATCTCCCGTAAGTTTTCCGATGCGGGCAAAAATTCCATCAAGATCAACGGCAATACGGTAACGGCGGCGATGCTTCGGACGGTTACCGATTATCTCGTTGACGTTCACGGACAAAGCGAGCATTTCTTTTTATTGAAAGAAGCCAATCAATTAAAAATGCTCGATAGTGTGATCGGGGAGCCGATCGCTGAGAAAAAACTCGAACTCGCCGCGTTAAAAGAACAAAAAAAACGCATAGAGGAAAGTATTGCTTTGCTCGGCGGCGACGAGCAAGAACGCGGCAGACGGTTGGATATTCTTGCCTATCAAATGCGAGAGATCGAAGAGGTTGCACTGAAAGAGGGCGAGGAAGAAGAATTGATTGCAAAGCGCAATAAGATCAACAACCTCGAAAAAATCATCAACGCCTTAAAAGAGGCTTCGGGGGCGTTTTCTTCTGAGGGCGGCGTTGCCGACGGTGTACGCGCGGCAAAACGCGCCGTTTCCGCGATTGCACGCCTCGACGAATCGTATAACGGCGTATACGAACGCTTGGACGCCTTGCTTTCCGAAGCGGAAGACATTGCCGAAACGCTCGTCGGTTTTGGAGACGAACTGTATTTTGACGAAAACGAAGCGGAAGAAGTAGAAAACCGTTTGGACGCGATTCGTTCCTTAAAGAAAAAGTACGGCGCGGACAAAGCCGCAATCGACGAATATTATGAAAATATTCGTAAAGAATACGAGCTTTTGAGCGATTGCGAAGGACAATACGCACAGCTCACGCGCGAGCGTGAAAAAATCAACGCTACAATCTTTAAAATTTGTCTTGTAATGACAAAGATGAGAAAGGATGCGGGAAAATCCTTTTGCGAGGGCGTAACCGAAGAATTAAAAACGCTGAATATTGCCAGCGCGCAGGTTTCCGTACAATTTAACGAATACGGCGAAGCGGACGTGGAGCAAGCGGACAAAAACGGTTTGGATCGCATTTGCTTCCTCTTTTCCGCAAACGCGGGCGAGCCGCAAAAACCGCTTGGAAAGATCATCAGCGGCGGGGAAATGAGCCGCTTTATGTTGGCGATCAAAACGCGACTTTCTTCCGTGAATGAAATTTGCACTTACGTTTTTGACGAGATCGACGCGGGGATCAGCGGTAAAACAGCCAAAGTTGTAGGCGAAAAGTTTGCGAAGATCGCTCAAAATACGCAAATCATCGCCGTTTCACACTTGGCGCAGATCGCCGTGATGAGCGATCGGGAATTTTTGATTGAAAAGCAGGAAGAGGGCGGAAAAACGCTTACGCGCGTTCGTCGGCTCTCCAACGAAGAACAAACGGAAGAAATCGTTCGGTTGCTCGGCGGCAGCGAACGGGACGAATATGCTTATAAGCACGCCGACGAGCTTTTAAAACAAGCGAAAGCTTATAAACGATCGCTGTAAATAGAATATTTACGAATAATTGACGCTCAATTTACGCACAATGCCTTTTGTATGGAGGAAATTATGCGGAAATTGGGTGTTTTTTTATTGGGATTGCTGCTATCCTTCGGATTTTTTTGCAGTAATCACCCTTGGATATATGCTACGGCAGAAGAAAAAAGCGTTTATATCGGAGGTATGCCTGCCGGCTTTACTCTTTCGGCTGGCGGCGTACAGGTTTTGGGCTTTTGCGACGTGATGACGGAATCGGGTACTTGTTCGCCTGCTTCTAAGGCAGGCCTACACGCCGGCGATACCATCATTGGCGCCGCAGGCGTAAAGGTGGAAACGGTGAGCGACTTGAACGAGGTCATCAATAAAACAGGTGAAAATGCCTTGCTTTTAACCGTTTGCAGAGGGGAAACGGAAATGGAAATAGAAGTACGGCCCGCAAAAGATAAAGTAACGCAACGCTTTAAGATCGGCGTACTTATCCGCGACGGTATTTCGGGGATCGGCACGGTAACTTATATCGAAAAGGATACGGGGCGTTTCGGCGCGCTCGGGCACGCGGTGGTTTCAAGCAAAAATGAAACGTTAAAAATTTCGGACGGCGCGGTGTATCCCTGTTCGATCATAGGGGTCTCCAAAGGAGTGCGCGGAAAAGCAGGCGAATTGCGCGGTATGTTTTTGGCGGAAAAAAGCCTTGGAAGCGCGGAAAAACTTTGTACTTGCGGGATTTACGGCAAAATCAGCGGCGATTTTGATAAAAAATCTTTAAAAACAGCTACGGCAAGCACGCAAAACGTAAAAATCGGGAAAGCGAGCGTATATTCAACCGTTTCGGGGGAAACGCCGTGCGAATACGAAATCGAAATCGTAAAAGTGGATAAAAATAATAAAGAAAATAAAAATTACGTGATCAAAATTACAGACGAAGAATTGATCTCGCAAACAGGCGGTATCGTACAGGGAATGAGCGGTAGTCCGATTTTGCAAAACGGAAATTTGGTAGGGGCGATCACACATGTATTCATTAACGATCCCACCCGCGGTTACGGGATCTCGATTGACGAACTGTTGGCTCAATAAAGTATGTCACGCATAATAATTACGCGTGACATACTAAAATAAGGGGGAAATAAAAAATGAAAAAGAATGTAAAAATTGCTTGTTTGGCGTTGTCGTTAGCGCTTTGCTCGTCTTTTGGCGTAAATAAGGCGTTTCATACGGCTTATACGGGAGCATATCTCACTGCTTCCGCGGAAAGCGCAACGGCGCAAACGGGATTGACGGTACAGGCAAAATCCGCATACGTGATGGACTACGTAAGCGGCACGCCCATTTACGAAAAAGAAGCCACGAAGCGGCTGCCGATTGCAAGTATGTGTAAAATTATGACGCTTTTATTGGCGTTTGAAGCGATCGACGAAGGCGCGATTACGATGGACGAAGAAGTGTCGGTGAGCGAAAACGCTGCGGCAATGGGCGGTTCGCAGGTATTTTTGGAAGCAGGAGGAAAATATCCCGTTCGGGAATTAATCAAAAGCATCGTGGTGTGCTCTGCAAACGACAGTTGCGTTGCTTTGGCAGAAAGAATCAGCGGCAGCGACGGCATTTTCGTGGATAAAATGAACGCGAGGGCGAAAGAGCTTGGATGTGAAAACACGCTGTTTGCAAACTGTACGGGACTTCCCAAAGAGCCACAATATTCTTGCGCGATCGACGTGGCGAAGATGTTAAAAGCGTTGCTCGCGCACGAGGAATATTTTCAGTTTGGCAAGATTTGGATGGATAAATTTCAGCATCCCGAAGGCAGATATACGGAAATTTCCAATACTAATCGCCTTGTGAGATTTTACGACGGTTGCGACGGCGGGAAAACGGGCTTTACCAGCCAAGCGGGTTTTTGTTTGGCGGCAACGGCAAAACGCAATAATATGCGCGTGATCTCCGTCGTCATCGGTGAAGAAAACAGTAAACAACGCTTTGCCGACGTTTCGACGACTTTCGACTATGCGTTCGCCAATTATACGATGCAAACGGTGGTGGACGGCAGTAAACCGATTGAAGGTGAAATTAAAGCGGTGGGCGGCAAAAAAAGCTGTATTATCGCCCGTCCCGAACGGGATAGCGCGTTATTTATAAAGCGCGGGGAAAAGAGCGAGGTAACGCTTGATTATCAGCCGTATACTTCTGTAAAAGCCCCGATCAAAGCAGGGGATCGGGTCGGTGAAATCATTGTTTATCGCGATGGAGTACAAGTGGATAAAGTGGCGCTCGTATCTTGCGAGGACGCAGAAAAAGCGGGCTTTTTTGACTGTTTGAAAAATATTGCGAACGCATGGAATTTTAATTGATTGGATCACTTCCGTTCAAATTGGCAAATTTATGCCCATTTGGACGGATTTTTTTATAAAAAAAGCATTTGTGTCCTTGCCTTTTTTCAGAAAATTTGTTACAATAAATGAAAAGTTTTGATCAGTTGGGAACATTTATGAATACGAGAGAAACGTTAAAGATAAACGAAAGAGGGCATTTAGAGCTTGGCGGCAAGGATTGCGTGGAGTTAGCGGCGGAATTCGGTACGCCGCTGTACGCGTTCGACGAGGCGTATATTCGCAAGATGATGCGTATTTATAAAAATACGCTCGACCGCGTTTACGAAGGCAGAGGAATGGTGTTGTACGCCTCTAAAGCTTTTTCCTGTAAAGCGATCTACCGCATTGCCGACGAAGAAAATATCGGCGTCGACGTCGTTTCAGGCGGCGAGCTGTATACGGCTCTCAGCGTAGGATTTCCTGCGGAACGGATTTATATGCACGGAAACAACAAGCTCGATTACGAGATTGGCGAAGCGCTGGACGCGAAGATCGGCTGTATCGTTGCGGACGCGTGTTCGGAAATCGACAAGATTGACGCCGAAGCAAAAAAACGCGGTATGGTGCAAAATATCCTGCTCCGTATCAACCCCGGCGTAGAAGCGCATACGCATGCGTTCGTGCAGACGGCAACGACGGATAGCAAGTTCGGCTTCTCTATCTCGGACGGAACGGCGGAAAAAGTTACGGCTTACGCGCTTTCAAAAAAGAATATATCGTTGCAAGGCTATCATTGCCATATTGGTTCGCAAATTTTCGAAAAAGATTCGTTTGCGCTCGCCGCGGAAAAATGTATGGATTTCGCCGCAAAAATGCGCGAAACCCTTAATTTTACCGTAAAAACACTCAACTTGGGCGGCGGCTTCGGCGTTTGGTATACGGACGAGGATAGAAAGCTCCCCGCCGAGGCTTACGCCGAATATTTGGAAGCGCTCGTTGCAGCCGTAAAAGAAAAAGCAACGCAAAAGGGATTGCCTTTGCCGTTTCTTCTCGTCGAACCGGGGCGTTCGATCGTGGGAGAAGCGGGGATCACGCTGTATACGGTGGGGGCGATCAAGGATATTCCCGGCGTGAAAAAATATGTTGCCGTAGACGGCGGTATGTTCGATAATCCCCGTTATGCGCTTTACGAATCAAAATATACGGCGGTGCTTGCCAACCGAGCTGACGAACGGCCGACGGAAGTGGTTACAATCGCAGGAAAATGCTGTGAAAGCGGCGACTTGATCGCCGTCAACGTCAATCTTCCCAAGGCAAGCAGCGGAGATATTCTCGCCGTTTTATCTACGGGTGCTTACAACTATTCTATGGCAATGAATTATAACCGCAATAAAATCCCGCCTTGCGTTCTTGTAAACGAAGGAAAAGCGGAATATATCGTAAAACCGCAATCGTACGAGGATCTGACAAGAAACGACGTCGTTCCGCAACGCTTGACGAAAAAATAAAAACCGATTGCGTACAAATTGACGGAAATTTTCACTTTCCGCACTTGATTTTTGCGGCAAAAACGGTTATAATAGTCGTATGGACTATATCGTATATTTATTGGCAAGTTTTATCGCAGTAATGCTCGTCGTAACAATCCACGAATTTGCGCACGCGTTCGTCGCTTATAAATGCGGCGATCCTACGGCGAAATTCGCGGGAAGAATGACGCTGAATCCGATCAAGCATTTCGATTTGACGGGCGTGCTGTTCTTTGCCGTGGCGGGCTTCGGTTGGGCAAAACCCGTTCCCGTCAATCCCAACAATTTCAAAAATTATAAATGGGGCAGTTTTTTCACCTCGATCGCAGGCGTTGCAGTCAATTATCTTTCGGCGTTTTTATTTTACGGGCTGTATATGTTGGTGGCTCGCTTCGTTGCGCCTGTGTTTGCAGGAAAATATATGGCGACTTTTTTGGTAAGATTGCCGTTTTTGGCGTATTCCTATTCCATCAGTTTTGCCGTTTTTAATTTGCTTCCGTTTTATCCGTTAGACGGGTTCAGAATGTGGGACGCCTTGGATAGAAAACGGGGCAAAGCGTTGCGGTTTTTACGCAATTACGGATATTATATTTTGATCGGCTTGATCGCGATCAACTTTCTTTCGCAATACGTGCCGTTCCTCGGTTATATCAACTTGCTCGGCTACGCTATGCAGTATATCGGGCATTATATCAGCGTGCCGATCACGGCGCTGTGGGGATGGATTTTCGGAATTTGATTTAGGAGAGGTTTATGGAAAAATTTACAAGCGATTCGGTAAAAAATTTCGAAACGGAAGTCGATTATACCACCGTCCTCGATAATTTTGAAGGACCTCTCGATTTGTTGTTGCATTTGATCAAACGGGAGCAGATCGAGATCAAGGATATCTTCGTTTCACAGGTTACCGAACAATTCCTTGCGTATATGCAGGGTTTACCGTATATCGACCTTGACAAGGCGAGCGAATATCTCAATATCGCCGCGACCATTATCGATATCAAGGCGCGTAGTTTGTTGCCGCCGCCCGACGACGGATTGGACGATTATTACGAAGAGGACGACGATCCAAAGCAGGATCTGATTCACGCCATCGAAGAATATCAAATGATCAAAGAGGGCGCGGACAAGCTCAAAGAAATGGAAACGGTGGGGTATTATTTCAAAGAGCCAGATAAATATTTCAGCGAAGTGCAGGTAAAATACAAAGACTTGACTTTGGACGGACTCGTGAAAGCGCTCACGGAAATGATGCTAAAACGCGACGCGCTCGGAAAGCCCAAGGCGACTCCTCGAAAAATCCCTAAGGATAAGTATACGGTAAAAGAAAAGATCGTACATATTCGCCAATCGATTAAGGCAAAGGACTCGTTACAATTTGAGGAGCTGTTCGCCGAGGACGTAACGGTGGCGGAAGTCGTAACGACGTTCCAAGCGCTTTTGGAGCTTTTGAAGCATCAATTTATCATCGTAGAACAGCCCGAGCTGTTTGCAAGCATCACCATTAAGAAAAATCCCAATAGAAGTGAGGAAGAAGATGTTGGAGAAATTGACGAATATAATTGAGGCGATCTTATTCGCTTCGGGCGAAGCTGTGCCTATCGATTTGTTGCGTGAAAAGCTGGAAGTGAACAAAATGGAGATGGATAAAGCTATTCGTCACCTTGAAAAGAAGTATTCGGGCGACGACGGGATCCATTTATTGCATTTTAATCACAAATTGCAATTTGCAACCAATCCCGAATACAAAGAAAGCGTGGCGGCGGTGCTCACCCCCATTCGCGAAAAGGAATTTACGCGTACGATTTTGGAGTGTGCGGCGATTATTGCCTACAAACAACCGATCACCAGAAGCGAGATCGAAAAAGTAAGAAACGGCGTAAACAGCGATTACGCTATTTCTACTTTGTTGAATTTGGATATGATCTACGCTTGCGGAAGAAAGGAAACGCCGGGCAAACCCGTCCTGTACGCCACGACGGATAATTTCTTGAAACGGTTTAAGTTAAAATCGTTGAAGGAATTGCCCGATTACGAAGAACTTTTGCAAAAGATTTCGGAAATTCATTCCTTGGAAGCATTGCGTTTTAACGAGGAAGAAGAAAGCGATTATCTTTACGAAAAAGAAGTTTATAATCCCGACGAAGACCCCGAGGCGACTCGTGAAATCGCCGTAGCCGATACGGAAGAAACGGAAGCGGAAACGCAAGAATAAGCGTTTACATAATTTTGCATTTTTTGCCCATATTGCGTATATGGGCAATTTTTTTTTGGCGATTTTTATCGTAGCGGGAGCGGCGGCGCTGTTATTTGCACCCATTTTCTTGCACACAAATCTCTTTTACGATATGACGGCGAAAAAGACGGGAGTTTGTTTGCTTTTATACGGAAAAATCAAGCTCATCGGCGGTTATATCACTACTTGCGCAGGCGGCGTGGCGGTGCATATATCCGATCAAAAAGCCCTCATTTTTTCTTATCGCGATCTTGATACGGGGCGTAAAAAATACTCGCCGCAAAACGGCTTTTCGTTGCACAAGATCGCCGTGAGTATTTTTTCGAGCGCGGAATATTTTCTGCCTGTTTTAGCGTTACAACGCGCCGTTTGTACGGCGACGGCTCTTTTTGCAAAAAATAAAAAGATCGTTAAAAGCCGCGTTTTTTTATGTGGCGGCGAAACGTTTAAAGCGTATGCGAAAATCGTAATCAAGCTGACGGTATTTTCCCAAATCGTCGCTTTGATAAAATACCTGATAAGGAGTATACAATCGTTATGGCAAAAAACAATGAAAAAATCAGTAGCTTAATCAGCGCTTCGGCAATCAACCTCGGAGATTTAGCCGACGTAAATACGATCATCGGCAAACCGATCGTCACGGCGAGCGGCTTTCAAATCATTCCCTTTTCTAAGATAACAATCGGGAGTTTAGCAGGAGGCGGCGAATACGGCGACGCTAAAGTCGTAAAGGAATTACAGGACAGTCCTTTCGCAGGCGGTAACGGAAGCGTGGTTACGATGAAACCGATGGGCTTTTTGATCGACGACGGGAAAACTTGTCAGCTCTTGCGCGTTACCGACGATCCCATGGATAATTTAGTGGAACGCGCGGGTGAAATTTTAAGAAATATTACTGCTAAATCTTAATTATGAAACGAAGATATTCCTTTAGTATACTACTTGCTATTGCTCTCTTTTTAACGGCTTTTGTAACTTTCAAAACGCCCGTGAAAGTGTTTGGCAGAGCAGAACAATCGAAAGCCGAGTGTGTGATCGAGGCAAATAGCCGCCGCGTTTTATACGAAGAACGCGGCGATCTGCGTTTGCCAATGGCGAGTACGACAAAGATCGCTACGGCGATCACCGTAATCGAAAATGAAAAGAATTTGGATCGAACGGTCAAAATCCCCGCCCAAGCGGCAGGCATAGAGGGTTCTTCCGTATATTTAAAGGCAGGGGAGGAATATTCGCTCAAAGATCTTTTATACGGTTTGATGCTGCGTTCGGGCAACGATTGTGCGGTTGCGCTTGCTATTGCCGTAAGCGGCTGCGAAGAAGCGTTTGCCAGCCGAATGAACGATACGGCGCAAAAGGCGGGCGCGATCAACAGCCGTTTTCGAAATCCTCACGGTTTGCCTAAAGAAAATCATTATACCACCGCGCGCGATCTTAGCTTTATTACGGCGTACGCGCTGGAAAACGCCGTATTTAAAGAGATTGTCGCAACGAAATATTATCAACCGCGCAATTGGACGAATAAAAACAAGATGCTGACGAATTACGAAGGGGCGATCGGCGTAAAAACTGGTTATACGAAACAGGCGGGGCGTTGCCTCGTTACCGCCGCCGAACGCGACGGGCTAACGCTCGTTTGTACCGTACTGAATTGTCCGACGATGTACGAGCGCACCAAGCAGCTTTTAGACGACGCGTTTGCGGCGTATACAAATTATATGCTTATCGGTGCAAGTGAGCAAGTGAGCATAGAAATAAACGGAAAAAGGGTGAATGCTACAACGGGCAAAGATATTTATTATCCGTTAATGGAAGAGGAAAAACCGCTGCTTGAACGCGTGATCAAACCCAAGCGAAGCAAAGAAAACGATAAAATCGTCGGAGAAATTGAAATATATTTGTTAAAACGG
>JAFTQB010000036.1 GCA_017462985.1 Clostridia bacterium | reverse complement strand
TTTTGCTGACTTGCTTTCAAGGTTACTTGTTTCTTCAAGTACTTTGAAAAATTAACGGAAATTACCTTTCTATTTGCATTTTGTCAAATAAAATCTCATGTCTTTCTTATTCCATTTTTAATCTTCTTTTACCAAGCTACAGCTTGGTTGCCGCCCCGATTTCTCGGTGAGAGCTTGTCTATAATAGCACAACTCAAAACCTTTTGTCAAGCGATTTTTCAAACTTTTTTTAATTTTTTTTGGAAAATTTTATCAAAAGCTTTTTATTTTATCGCCCGTCCATCGGACAGCTTGTATAATATACCACTTTTAAAATGATAAGTCAAACGTTTTTTCGCACTTTTTTGAAAAATTTTCGGCTTTTTTAGAAAATTTCCAAAAAAGCCGAAGAATTACCACTTTCTTTGTCGAAACCGTTTAATTTTTCTTGATCGCAAGCGTTACCTTCTCGCCGTTGACGTCGACTTCCTTGGCGAACGCCCCCTCACAAACGCCCTCTACGACTGCCGTCGCAAGAACGTCGGCGGCAAACGCGCCTTTTTGAAGCGCTTTCTTCGCCCTGCCCGTTGCAACGAAGTATACGGCGATACGGTCGGTGATCTCGAAGTCCGCTTCCTTTCTCATCGATTGGATCTTGGAAACAAGCTCGCGTTCCACGCCCTCTTCGATCAGTTCTTCGGTGAGCGTCGTATTGAGCGCGACGGTTACGCCGTTGTCGCTTGCGGAGATATAGCCCGCCTTGCTTTCGGTGAAGATCTGTAAATCTTCTTCTTTGAGCACCACTTCGCTATCTTCGGGCAACACAAACTCCCCGCCGTCCTTAACCGCTTCCACAACGGCTTTCCCGTCGCAGTTAGCAAGGAATTTATTGATTAGCCCGAGTTTCTTGCCGTACTTAGGACCGAGCGTTTTGAGCTGGGGCTTCAATTTATACGAAATAAACTCGCCCGCGTCTTCCGCCGTTTTATAAGCCTTGATATTCAGTTCGTCCAAAACGATCGCTTTCAAGCCCTCGTCGAGATCCGCCGCACGCGCCGTAACGACGTACATTTCCGAAAGCGGCTGACGGTTTTTGACGTTGCCCGTGTTTCTCGCAGCTCTGCCGAGGTTGACGATATCGAGCACCGTATCCATGCCCTTTTCAAGCTGAAGATCCACCATGCTTTCGTCGCATACGGGGAAATCGCAAAGATGCACGCTCTTTTTCGCGTCCGCAAAGAAAGACGGCACGAGGTTGAGATACATTTCTTCCGCGATAAACGGCGTATAGGGCGCGGTGAGCTTGGCAAAGGTTACGAGCACGTGCCAAAGCGTAGTGTAAGCCGCCGCCTTATCGTCCGTCATTTCGCTGCCCCAATACCGATCTCTGCCGCGGCGCACGTACCAATTGGAAAGGATATCGGAAAAATCCTGCAACGCGCGCGCGCTATCAATAATATTATAGTCGTTTAAGTTTTCATCCACAAGCTTGACGAGCGTGTTCAGCTTCGACAAGATCCATTGATCCATAAGCGAGAGCTTGCAGTTTTTCAAATCGTACTTAGAAGGATCGTACCCGTCCACGTCGGCGTACAGGCAGAAAAACGCGTAGGTATTCCAAAGCGTGCCCATATATTTTCTTTGCGCTTCGCTCACTGCTTCAGGATAGAAACGGGACGGAAGCCAAGGCGCGGAAGAGGTATAGAAATACCAACGCACCGCGTCGGCGCCCTGCTTATCCAACACCGACCAAGGATCGACGACGTTTCCTTTGTGCTTGCTCATCTTAATCCCGTTTTTATCGTTGACGTGCCCGAGCACGATACAGTTCTTGAACGGAGCTTTATCGAAAAGCAAAGTGGAAATTACGAGCAAGGTATAGAACCAGCCGCGCGTTTGATCGACTGCCTCGGAAATAAAATCGGCGGGGAAAGTCTGTTCGAACACTTCTTTGTTTTCAAACGGATAATGGTACTGTGCAAACGGCATCGAACCCGAATCGAACCAACAGTCGATTACTTCGGGCGCACGGCGCATTTTGCCGCCGCACTTGCCGCATTTGCAGGTCAGCTCGTCCAAATACGGACGGTGCAATTCGATGCTTTCCTCGCAACCGCACTTTTCGGCAAGTTCCTTGCGAGAGCCGATCACGTCGATCTCGCCGCAATCCTCGCACACCCAAACGGGCAACGGCGTACCCCAATAACGATCGCGCGAAAGTCCCCAATCGATGACGTTTTCCAGGAAGTTGCCCATGCGCCCTTCCTTGATCGTTTCGGGCATCCAATTCACCGAACGGTTCGCCGCGATCAAACGATCTTTTACCGCCGTTACCTTGATAAACCCGCTCGAACGGGCGTAATAGATGAGCGGCGTATCGCAACGCCATCAGAACGGATAGCTGTGCGTGATCTCTTGCGTTTTCAAAAGCAAGCCGCGCGCTTTGAGTTCCTTGACGATCGCAGGGTCTGCCGCTTGCGCGCGCACGCCCGTATAATCGCCGCAGCCCTCGGGGAACTTGCCCTCTTCGGTGATGAGCTGCACGACGGGCAAACCGTATTTTTTACCCACCTTATAGTCGTCCTCACCGAACGCGGGCGCGATATGCACGACGCCCGTACCGTCGAAAAGAGTAACGTATTCGTCGTTCGTAACGAAATACGCCTTTTCCTTAAAACGGCAAACCTCTTTGCCGTAGGAGAACAACGGTTCGTATTCGGTATATTCGTATTCGCTGCCCTTTTTCACGGACAGCACGCTGTACCCCTCTTCCCCGAGCACGGAAACGAGCAGGTTTTGCGCGAGAATGTATTTTTCGCCGCTTTCCGTCATTTGTACTTCCGCGTAATCGTAAGCGGGGTTCATACACAGCGCGACGTTAGAAGGAAGCGTCCAAGGCGTAGTCGTCCACGCGAGGATATAGGTATTCTCTTTGCCGACCACCTTAAATTTAACGAACGCCGTCATTTGCTTGACGTCCTTATACCCTTGCGCGACCTCGTGCGAGGAAAGCGCCGTACCGCAACGGGGGCAATAAGGAACGATCTTATGCCCCTTATATAGCAAGCCCTTTTCGTGAATCTTCTTGATCGCCCACCATTCCGATTCGATATAATCGTCGTGATAGGTAACGTACGGCTCGTCCATATCGCACCAATAGCCTACGCGATCGGACATTTTTTTCCATTCGCTGGAATATTTCCAAACGGATTCCTTGCATTTTTGAATAAACGGCTCAATACCGTAGCCCTCGATCTGCGTTTTTCCCTCGAAGCCGAGAAGCTTTTCCACTTCCAACTCCACGGGCAAACCGTGCGTATCCCAGCCCGCTTTGCGCAAAACGTGATATCCCTTCATCGTCTTGTAGCGGGGAACGATATCTTTCATAACGCGCGTTAAAATATGCCCGATATGCGGTTTTCCGTTCGCCGTAGGAGGACCGTCGTAGAAAGAAAACTCTTCCTTGCCCTCGTTCGCCGTTACGCTTTCTTCGAAAATCTTGTTTTCGTTCCAGTATTCCACGATTTTTTGTTCGCGTTCCACGAAATTTAAAGACGTGTCTACTTTTTTGTACATCGACATAATTTTTTCTCCTTGCTTACATTATTATATATAAGAGATTCTTCGGCTACCGCCTCAGAATGACAGGTCAGGGGAAACGCCGCGTTTTGGCGGAGATATAAAAAAACGCCGTTGCGCTTTGGAAAAAACACAACGGCTTTTCAAACCACCAAAACAAACAATCATTTGCCGCCCCTTCTTTACGGTTGACGCTCCGTACCCGATTACTCCGTTCCGTTTGGTCGGGTCAGCTGAAACGGTGATATCTTTTAAGCGCCCCTTCTTCCTTTCACCAAAGCGGAATTTCTCTGTGCGAAGCCATCTTAAAAGCGTTGTCCATTTTCGTAACGCTTTTTTTATTCATTTGTTATATTTTAGCACACCGAAACGAATTTGTAAAGCAAATTCAAAGCAAAACTTCCTTATTCGTTCCGTAAAAAATATCTTCTTTGCCCGAAAGCTTTTGGCAAATCGTTTCAAACTTACCCCAAGAAACAGGACTGTTATCCATTTCGTAGGAGTGCCCCCAAATATACAGCAGTTGCGGACGGTCGGTTTCAAGCGCCAAGAAGCGGTCGATCACTTCTTCCGCCGACTCATTCGACAAATGCAGCGTGGGATTGAAGCGCAGCAAACTATCCTTTTGCAATTCAAACGAATAAGTAGAGGTTACCGTACGCGAATAGCAAATGGGCGTATGCGCGCGAATGATCCCCGCTACGCGGTCGTCGTTCGGGCCGTTGGGGTATGCCATGCCGACAATGGGATAGCCGAAAAGCTTTTCAAGCGTTTTTCTGTCCTCTTCAACTTCCCAAACGATCTTTTCTTCGGGTAAGCCCACGAGCGTGGGATGCGTAACCGTATGCACGGCAACTTCGTGCCCCGCATATAAATCCTTGCATTCCGCCGCCGTCAATCTATGATGCCATCTCCCCGCGGCGTCGGGCGCAGTAGCCGCAACGCCCATGTAACCGGAATTGAGATTGAAAGTGCATTTCAAACCGTAGCGATTGAGAATTTCCACCAAGCGCACGTCTTGCGTTACGCCGTCGTCAAAGCTGAAAGTGATCGCCTTGTTTTTACCGTTCCACATAATTTTTCTCCTTTACGGGCTGACGCGGTTGATATCGCGAGGGAACATCGTTGCTTCGCGCACGTTTTTCGCGCCGAGCAGGTGCATCGTCAAACGTTCCAATCCAAGCCCCAAACCGCCGTGCGGGGGCGCGCCGTATTTATGAAGCATCAAGTATGTGGCAAATTCTTCGGGGTTCATTCCCAACTTTTCCATCTTTTCCACTTGCGCCTTGTAATCGTGTACACGCTGACCGCCCGAAGTGATCTCCAAGCCGCGGAACAATAAATCGAACGACAGGGTGTATTCGGGATCTTCGGGATCGTCCATCGTATAGAACGGACGCTTTTTCGAAGGATAATGCGTGATGAAAATAAAATCGGAATTAAATTGTTTCTTCGCGTATTTGCCCAAAAGTTCTTCTTCCGCGGGGTCGAAGTCCTTCATATCGGTGGGCTGATACTTGAATTTTTTCATCAAGATTTCCTTCGCTTCCATAAATTTCAGCACGGGAATTTCCTTGATTTCGGGCAAGTCGATATGCAACAGCTCCACCTCTTGCGCGTACTCCGTTTTCAAAAGATTCATAATATACTTCAAAACGCCCGTTTCCATATTCATAATATCTTCGAAACTATCGATAAAGCCCATTTCGAAGTCCATGGAAATATATTCGTTCAAGTGTCTGCTCGTATCGTGATGCTCCGCGCGGAACACGGGCGCGATCTCGAATACGCGCTCGTACACAGCCACCATCGCTTGCTTATAAAGCTGCGGGGATTGCGCCAAATATACCTGCTTGCCGAAATAATCCAACTTGAATACGTTCGTACCGCCCTCTGCGCCCGCAAAATTGATCTTCGGGGAATGGATCTCCGTGAACCCCTCTTTCGTCAAAAATCCTCTGAAACCTCTTTGAATCCCCTCTTGCAGCTTAAAAATCGCGCGTTCTTTGGGATTTCTGAGCGTTACGGGACGATAGTCCAGCTTCGTGGAAAGATCGCAATTCACCTGCTTTTTCGTAATCACGACGGGCGGAATTTCCGCAGGGTGAGATAAAAGCTCGATATTATGCACTTGCAATTCATAGCGCTTGCTGCCGTCGCGCGTTTCCCCCGCAACCACCTTGCCCGTTACCTTCGCCGCACATTCCTCTTTCACGTCCTCGCCCATGCGGTAATCGGAAAAATCTTCCGAATAAACGCATTGAATCGTTTCCCGCGCCGTACGCAAGATCACGAAGGCGAAATCGGACATCATTCTGATATTGTGAATCGTGCCCTTCACCGTAACCACTCGGTTTTCATATCTTTCAAAATCGGCAAACGCCACGCAATCGTTCTTTACTTCACCCGTAATAAACATCTTTTACTCCTATTTGTCAGCGGAAATACTTTTTTACCGCTTTTTCACAGCTTTCTTCATTCTATTTTAATTTGTTTGACAAAAAAAAGCAAGAAATTTATAACAGTTTTAGAAAACTTTTTTATAAATCGCGTTGGTAAAATTTAATGGCTTCATTCAGTTGACAAAACCAACTTGGACGGTTATAATGATAATACGATCTGCGGTGTGCGCAGTCCGATACAAACGGTAATCCACATTATATAATCGGGAGCGGTCATTCGTGGCGATAGGCAAGGTCTGTTTTACGGAAAGTCCGAAGCGCCAAGATGCGGCACCCACCTTGCAAAAAGCGGGGTTAAACTTTTATCGGAATGCGGCACAGGCGGATTTTTTTGCATTTTAAAGGAGTAGCTTTCGGCTACTCCTTCCTTTTCGTTCTATTTTTCCACGATCGCGATCTCGTAAAACATCAAAGCTCTCACCAACTGATTATGCCGCAAGGAAGTGCCGTCGTCCAAAAAATTGATCAGCGTAGCCCCGTCTTTCCCGATAAACACAATCTCGAAAACGATCGCGCCGCCGCGACGAATTTCCACTCTTGCAATATCGTCGATATGAGCCGACTGACTTTTTTTAAACGGTTTCACGTATGTAAACAGTTTGTCTTTAAAAATAAATTTTTCTTTATGGGCAACGTACAATCCCAATACGGCTAATCCGATAAAAAGGAAGCCCACCGCCAAAGCGAACAAAAAAATCATCGGTTCACTCGAATCTATAAAATAGAAAACCGTCAAACCAATCACCGCGGCAATCCCTATCGCCAAAAATACGTAAAAGAAAATTCTTTGCCATTTAGGCGCGGTAATACAAAATTCCAAAGACCGATCATCCATATACTCACCCCGTCAATTTTTT
>JAFTQB010000007.1 GCA_017462985.1 Clostridia bacterium | reverse complement strand
CTCTACACGCATATTGTTATGATAATTATAGTAAACTCGCGTTTGATAAGATAAGTATCCGCTGTAATCGTCGAAAGCGACCGCAGGGAACAGCGGATATTTTTCCCCGACAACCGCCACGGGCAACGAATCACGATCAAACGCGCCAAAATCGAGCTTGATTTCGGGAGCTTTCGCATCTTGGAAACGGTTATTCGAAAGATTCTCGCCGTTCATATCCTCCACGAACAAGCAGATCGTATCGCTCAAATATCCGTCAGCGGAAATGCTCATCATTACTTCGCCCGTCGTGAAGCCGTCCCAATCCACTTTCATATAGCTTTCGTCCAAATCGCAAATGACCTTTTGCGATGTGTGATGCCAAGGCAAATACACCCGCCTTTGCGAATAATCCCACGAAAGCGAGAACAGCTGATCGCCCACTTCGCCGTAATACCTTCTGCCGTTGCCCGTATATTTATGCACGTTGCCTACAAACGAGAAGGCAAGTTGCGTGCCGTAAATACTTCCCGAAAACAACCCTACGTCCACGCCGTCTATGCTCACCGTATCAAATCCCGTTCTCGGCTGATTATAAAGCCCCGAATATGATTGCCCCGGCGCTTTTGCCGTTACATACGACCAAGTCGTCGTATCAACGAGCGTTTGTTGAAGCATTACGCTTACGACGTTTTCGGGATCGTAAATATCCGTAAAGGTTACGATCAACCGCGTCGCGTCTGCCGAGCCGAGGTTTTTGGGAATGACGAACAGGGAAAACAAATCGTCTTTCGAGGTTACCTCGTTCAAATCGATAATACGGTTGTAATCGATACTTTCGCCCTTGGCTAGCTCAATTCTGTATCCTTCATAGGAATAGTGCGTGTTGGAAAAGGTGGTATACTCCATCGTACTCTTATCGCCGACGGAAACAATTTGACTGTACACCTCGAAAGAAAGCGTTTCGGAAACGATCTCGCCGCTATCAGTTTGCGCCTTATACATTACCTGCCATTTCCCTGCCGTATCAAGCGTACATTCGTTTAAAGAATACACCGTGCCGTCGGGCGAGATAAGATACGCCGTCGCAGGGTATTGCGCCGAGCCGTAGGAAAGCGAAGCGGACGGAATCGAAATCGTGGAATTGAGATCGTAAACCGTTTGAAATACGGGCGCTTCCACAAATTCAGCGTTCGCTTGCGTGGGATTGCCGTTATCCGAAAAACAAATCCCCGCCGTTACGCAAGCGCAAGCCGCCAAAAAGCCCGCGCACGCAATTTTGAGTTTTTTGCCAAAAACATTTTTCATTCTTTCACTCCTCCCATCGAAACGTTGCCCATCAGCTTGTTTCGGAAGATAATAAACAGGATCAAAATAGGGATCGCCAAGATCATACAGCACGCCAACCTCACGGGCGTATCCGAGAACGGCGAATAATTGCGTTTATAAACGAGATAGTGCACGCCGCCCGCAAGCGTAGGATGCGACGGCAAATACAGCAACGGCACCTGATAATCGTTCCACATTTCTACGAAATGGATCAAAAATACCGTGAAGAACATATTTCTGACCATCGGCAATACAATCTGCAAAAAGGTTTGCCATTCATTCGCACCATCGATATACGCGGCTTCGCTCAGCTCTTTGGAAACGTTTTTGTACGCCGCGCAGAAAGTTAAAAAGTACAGCCCCAAGAAATTGAATTTTTGCAACCACAGCCCCAAGAAAGTATCGTAAATCCCCAGGGTTTGCATCACCTGTATCATCGACGGATACGCGCCGACAACAGGCAAAATCATCGCGACGATCACGACGGTGTGAAGCACTTTCGAATAGAAATAATTCTCGAACTTCGTAACCGCGTACGCCACCACGCAGGGCGCAAGCGTCATCAAAAACGAGCCGACCCCTGCGTAGAGAATTGTATTGAGCACCTGCTCGCCCATGCCTATGAAATACTGCCCTTCGCCCTCGATAATCACGATTACGTAAAACTGATCGAGCAAAAAGCTGAAATTATTCACCGTTGGATTGAGCGTAGGCCAAATTCTGTTCGTGCGGAATTCGCTTTGCGCTTTGAACGCCGTCGTTGCTCCCCAAAAGAGCAATAAGATCATAGAAAGCGCGTAAAGAGCGAGCACGGCGAAAATAACCCAATTGAACGCAGACATTTTTTTCTTTTCCATACTCCGCCCCCTTAAAATTTCTCACCCAACTTATTGAGCGCCCAACGAAGCCCCAGCGTGAGCGGCGCGGCAAAAAGCGTCATCACCAAGCCGAACGCGGAAAGATAGGGAAGCTCCGCCGGCCCCGCTTCCGTCGCCGCTGAGTACATATAGTAACCGAGCGTATAATCGGCGTATTCGGCTTTCGTCCCAAAGAATGCGTACAAGTTCATCTGATTGATAAAAATCCCCGAAAAACCGACAACAATAAACGTCGTGATCGTAGGAAAAATCATCGGAACGACGATATAGATCAGCTCTTGAAAGGAATTGATCCCGTCGAGCTGCCCCGCTTCGATGACAGAATCGGAAATCCCGCTCATCGTCCCCGAATACATTAAGACCTGCGTACCGAAGCCCGCCCAAAGCGTATAGAACAACACCGTTCCAAAGCGCGTTTCGGGCAAGGAAAGTAAGCCGTCTGCTTCTTCCCCCGTAAACATTTCTACAAACTGCGGGATTGCGTTATCGGTGAAAAAGCGGAAAATAAGCGCAAATACCAACGCCGATACGATCTGCGGCATAAAGAGGAAAACCTTAAAGCCGCCGCTGAAAAAGCTCTTTTTATAGATATAATAGGAAAAGATGATCGCTAGCGGAATGCCTACGAGCAAAGTAAACGAATAGCAGATCAACGAATTTTTAACAGCCGCGGGCAAAAAGCTTTGCGTGGAAAAATTGACGAATACCTGCTTGATATTTTCAAATCCGTAAAAAAAGTAAACGGCGTTATCCGAATCGTAGCTTTGAAAGGCAAGTGCGATCGAGTTGAAATTGACGATTATGTAAAAAATAACGAATTGCAAGCTCGGCAATCCGACGAGCGAAATATAGAACAAGAGCTTGTTCCGTCTTTGTTTTGCATAACCGCCGCCGCGTTTGATTGTAGCGTCCATAGTTGTTCTCCAAAAGAAATTTTTCTTCCGATTTTTGGGAAATTGATTTTTTTGTGGAAAATATTTAAAACTGTCATTCTGAGGAGCAATGCGACGAAGAATCTGTCCGCATAAAAGAGAGATTCCGACGCTCGGTAGGCTTGCTATTCCGTCAAGCTTCGCCCTCCTTACGCTGCGCTCAGAATGACATTATCGCGCTGTCATTGCGTGAACTCGTCAAAAGTATCAAAAATCAATGAATCTTTTTCCCCGATCGAAGCCGTGATGATATCTTCCTCCGAGATGTTTAAAATTTCCAGTTGAAGTGTTTCGTATTTCTTCATCTTTTAACCCCCTCAGCTTTGAGTATACCATTCCACGGTATAGGTATTCGTTCCGTCCTCGGCAGCGGTAAGCGTTGCCGTCGTCTGCTTACGCGTCCACACCCCATCTCTTACCAAGATCACGGGAATATGAATCTTTCCGTCCGCACTCGTCGTATACGCCTTGCCCGTCGTCAGCGGGAACCCGCTTTCCGCAGTATACCCGCTAACTTGATATGCGTTATTCGTTGCAACGGTATATTCTTCACTCTGCACAGTAAACGTAATCGTTGTAGGCACTGCGCCGTTTGCGTCGATGATCACGACCGATTGGATATAGTCGTCAAGGATTTTGTCCTGCGCGTCCGTATAATCGGTATCAGTATCGTTTTTCGCCATATAAGCAATTTGCACCACCGAACGGCTGTTCTTCGCTTCATCGTACGCCGTATAGAGGGATTTTGTCGTTTTCGCATCATCGTCGTAGGTGATCGTGAGATAAGACATTGCTGAAAATTCGCGGTTATAATTGGTTACCAAAATACTCGTTAAAGCAAAGTATCCGTCAACGCCGCCGATAACCGATTCTCTGTTATCTTCGCCGATCTCTTTTCCGCTGTTCGTTTCCGTTACCGTCGTAAGATCTGCTTCGGTGAAAAGCCCGTCGTCGCCAAGCGAATCGGTGGGCAAGATCGCGCCGATCCATTTGCCGTGAGCGAGAATCTCGGAAACCGTAGCCGATTGCAACTGTGCCGTGAATCGCATCCCGCCATAGCCGCTGTTTGCGTTGGAAACGCGCACCGCCGCGCCGTCATCAAGCGAGAACGCCGCTTCTGCAAGCGTAAGCACTACGCTTTCCGTTACCGCATAAGTATAACCTGCGGGATACAGCTTGTTATCTTCCGTAAGCCAACCGATAAAGGTAACGTTTTCATTGATTTTTTCGGGCAACAAATAGCTGCTTTCGCCGTTGAACGATTGCGTTTGGATCTGCGTACCGTCCGCTTTTTGCAGCGTAACCGTATACGGACTCTTCGCCGTTACCATCATGAAGCAAGGCACCTTGATCGATGAGCCGTAATAGGTCATTGGATAATATACGGAAATTTTGTTTTCGCCCGCTTCAAGCGTTGCGTTTTCGTTCTGTAAAGTATATCCTTCGGGGAGCGCCAAGCTCGCGCTATCATTTGCATAATACTCTCCGTCTTTTGCAGAAGTATCGTACTCGTTTGCGATCAACGGACGGTTTACGCCGCCAATTTCGTTTTCGTATACTACGCCCGAAGTGCCGCCGTTCCAATACATCCCCATATAGTTCGTATCGTTGCCGACTTTGTATATATCCGAATAAGTATCCACTTGATTGATCTCTTTGACCAACGTAACTGTATTATTCTCTTCGCACTCTACTCTTAAAACGACTTGATTTTTACCTTCGGAGGTGGGATAAGAGCCGAAAGTGATGATAAGGTCCTTGCCGTCATAAGCTGTAAAATCGTTATTCAAAGTTTTAACTGTATACAATCCGTCTGCGGTACCCCCACCTGCTGTATCCGCTGTACTACCGTTTGCCGTTTTAGATCGAACTTGCAGAAACGTCGGACGGAATTGTGCAAAATATCCGCTTGAAGCAGCGACCGCAATACCATTGGTATAAGCGTCGTTGGAGAACATGAAAGTGTATATTTGATCGGAATCGTACTTCATTCTAAACCGCAACAAGGTTTCCTTTTCGATCGGCAGAATAAAGCCCGTATTTTGTATCCCTTTCAGATAGATATTGCCCTTCGTTGCGCTACTGAACGTTGTGCTGCCGAGCGTAGTACCGTCAGTCGTATAGGTTTCTCCCGCTACCAAAGCATTTACCCCCGTTTTCAAGGCTAGCTCGCCAACGGAGAGCGCCCCATCGCTATCAATCGAAGTTGCCAAATCTTCGATATTGGTAATGCGGTATGCACTCGCCGTTGCCGTCATCGTACAAGGCACTTTGATCGATGAGCCGTAATAGGTCATTGCATAATATACGGGAATTTTATTTTCGCCTGCAACAAGCGTTTTACTTTCCTCCTGCAAGGTATATCCCTCGGGAAGCGCCAAGCTCGCGCTATCATTTGCATAATATTCTCCGTCTTTTGCGGAAGTATCGTATTCGCTTGCAATAATCGGGCGCTTAACGCCGCCGAGCACATTTTCCAAAGAACCGGCAGTATCTGTTGCGCCGTTCAAAACAACCCCGTGTTTTACGGTACCTGTGCCTGCTATCATCGTGTTATAAGAGGTATACTGATCCTCGATATCACAGTTTAATACAGTCGTAGTTGTTCCATTTGCGTATTTTTCAAGCTTGAGAACCACTTGATTTTTACTATTGGCGTTGGTATATACGCCGAGCGTAACGATCAGATCGTCCCCATCGGTAAGCGTTTCGCTAAGATTCACATTCGACGCGGCGTTATACAGCGCATCCGAACTTGCACCTCCCGCCGTATCGGCGGCATCATCTTTCGTACACCACCCGCGAACAGTTAGTTTGGTTGCAGACGGGTTTAAATCGGCAAAATATCCCTTACTTGTCGTTACCCATTGCGAAGTGTTAGTATCGCCAAACCGAAAACGATATTTCAAGTTTGCATTATACTTCATACGGAAGCTTAACAACGCGGAAGTACCATTTGCAAATTCCACGTGGAAACCCGTATTTGCTACTTGATTCGTTGCGGGAGGAATAAACCAAATATTGCCCATTTCGGCTTCTTCCGAGCCGTCGATCTCATAGGTCGTTCCTTCTACCAAATCGGTCTGCCCGTAATGCAACGAAATATCTTCCATTGTTTCCACTACGTCTTCAATATCGTATTGGGTATAATAATCAGTCGTTACGGCTGCCGACGCGAGATTATCGGGCGTAAGGCTTACCGTCACAGCCGCCGCCGTCGTTAAGGCGCAAGCGACAAGTAAAGTAGCGATCGTTTTCATTCTTTTTGTCATAATGATTTCCCCTTTTAATTTATTGTTTATAATAAGTACCCGTCCACGTTCCCGAATCAATCCACATTGCCTGGAAGTATTGCGCCGCCGTTTTTCCGTTTTCCTTCATCGCCGCATACATCGTTTTATACGGTTCGCTATCGATGACTACGTCGTAGTAGTTGGAGTTGGAAAGCAACGCGAATTTCGCTTGCGAGGTGGTATAGGTGGGATTGGAAGAAACCAATGCGGAATATCCCATGCCTCTGCTACTGTCCCAACAAGATTGTTGGAAGTTAGTCAGCTCGTTATAAACGTCGCCAAGCTCGTATTGAACGCCGATACTAACGCCCGTTTCCTTGGTAAATTCCACCAATTCCTGTTCCTGATAGCAATAAGCGAGGAATTCTTTCGCCGTATTCACGAGGTTGGTATCGTCTTTGATACGCGCGTTGATAAAGGAATACGCGCTGGCACTATCGGTCATCGTCGTGCCGTTGCCGCCTTGCGGAAACGGGAAGAAAGCAAAATTACGGTTTTCCGCCTTTGCGCCGATATCCATCACCGACTGGGTGAATTTCTCGCGGGCTTCGGATTCCCAATAGCTACCCTCCAAGAGGAATGCGATCGGCTCGCCTTCGAGCGAGGAATAAATATATTCTTCTTCCGCGTCCGTTTGCGAGGAGCTGCCCTGCCGCGACGACTTCGTATAATAGTCTTCGTTATCGAGGACGTGTTCTACAATATCGAGCGCGTAATAGTTCCCTGCGAGCTGACGAACAAGATAGCCCGTTTCCGGCGTGATCACTTTTTGTTCGATGATCGGGTCGCCGTTATTATCGAAGCCCGTTACAATATCGAGCTGTTTGCCGTTGCTATCGAAAGTCGCCTGTACTCTCATGCCCAAATCGCCGTTATAGGCTTCCGCAACGCCTTTAAACAAACGTGCTAAATAGGTTTTGTGTTGACCGGGGAAGATAAAAGGCGTAATATCCTTTTCGTCCTCCATATAATAGAAGAGCGCTTTTAATTCGTCATAGGTTGCGGGAAAGCCGTCGTCCGCAGAATAGTCGTAGCCCGTTTCAGGGTCTACGCCTGTTTTGCCGTCGGGACCGAGAGATCTTTCTTCCTCTCTATCCCAAACGAAGCCGCCGTTACCGTTATCGGGATCAGCGGAAAGATAAAGCGCTTCTTTTTCGAAAAGGTCTACGTCGTACACGACGCCCGTAAACGATTGATAATGCGGCAATGCGTAGTATTTGCCGTTCACCTTCAATTCGTCAAGCTGCCAATCAAGGATATTACTTTCCAACGAGCCGCCCTCACGATCGGTGCTCTGTACGATATCGGTGATTTCCAACAAGTTGCCCGATTTCGCCATTTGCGTATAATACACTTGTTCCACGAAAAACACGGCGTTTTGGTTGGTTTTCATCGTTTGGCTGAGCGCGATCCCCGAATACGATGACTGCGGATCGATCCAGACCTGCACGCCCGTTTTCCCTGGCTCAAACGAAACGTTTGCGTAGTCTTGCTCGAAACGCTTTTCTACGTTTTCAAGCCAAGAATAGCCTACGCCGCCGCTGAACGTGCCCACGTGAAGCTGGGTTTTGGTTTCATCGACTTGTTCCCCTTGTTTAGAACAAGCGGGAAAAGCGAATACGCCCGCGCAGCATATTGCCGCCAATGCTACTGCTCCTAACTTTTGTATTTTTTTCATAAAATTCCTCCTATACGGATTATTTTTCTTTCCTTGCTTTGCCCGTCCGACGATATTTTGCGGACTTAATTATGTAGTTATCTATATTTTAACTGCAAAATCCTGCATTTTCAATCGCTTTTTTTATAAAAAACCTCTCTTTTCTTACAGAAAAACAGCTTTTCAAGCGTAAAAACGAAAATTTGCTTATCAATAAAAATCACGGCGGGTTTTATAGCGTTATGTTTTCCAACTCTGCCCCAATGTTTTTTAATTATAACTCCTGCTTGCGAGCATTTCAATTACTCTTTTTAGAAAAATAATCTCTTTTCTTGCAAAATAAAAGCTCCCGCCCGTACTTCGAGCGAGAGAGAAAGAGAATAAAAATAGTAAGTAAAAAGGAAGAGTGAAAAGGTACGGAAATATTATACGAAATTGCCGCGTCTTTCCCTCGCCGTTATTGCGAGCAAGTTCACGAGCGTGGCAATCCTATAATAAATAAGGCAAAAAAAGAACGCCCAGCCGTTAGGTTGGGCGCGTTTAATCAAAGTTCGATTTTTTCCAGTGTGGAGAACGCTTCTTGAATCAGCCCTTCCACGTCCAATTTGCTTTCTTCCGCCAAAATATCGCGGAGCTTGGGACGGATCGCGGGGAAATCGGGCAGGAACACCGTGCAACAATCTTCATACGGCAAAATCGAGGTTTCATAAGTGCCGATCTTCACCGCGCGATCGATGATCTCGTTTTTGTCAAACCCGACGAGCGGGCGCAAGATCGGTAATTTTTCCACTACGGAATTGGAAGAGGTCATCCCCTCGATCGTTTGGCTTGCCACTTGACTTAAACTCTCGCCCGTGATCAGGCATTGCGCGTCGATACGGAGCGCATGGCGCTCGGCAATACGGAACATAAAACGGCGCAAAAGCGTGATCATGAGTTCAGGCTTGCACTTTTCGTGAATTTCTTCTTGAATATGCGTTACGCTGACGGTGAAAAGCTTTTTCACGCCCGTATATGCCGAAAGCGTGCTTGCCAGCTCCACCACTTTTTCTTTTGCCTGTTCGTTGGTATAAGGATAGCTATGGAAATGCAAACATTCCACGCGCATACCGCGTTTGGCGATCATATGACCCGCCACGGGGCTATCGATGCCGCCCGAAATAAGCAATAAGCCTTTCCCCGCCGTGCCGACGGGCATACCGTTCGCCCCGTCGATAAATTTACCGAACACAAGCGCCGTGCCGCCCTCGCGAATATCGACGTATACCGTTTGATCAGGCGTATGCACGTCCACTTTCAAATGATGATATTTGGATAAGATCATCCCGCCAAGTGTACGGCTGATCTCTACGGAAGTCATCGGATAGCGTTTGTCGCCGCGATGAGAAGCCACTTTGAAAGTACCCTCGTCGTCGCAAACCAAAAGCGCCGCTTCCAAAATACTGTTCAAATCGGAAGCCGTTTCATACGCCACACTGAGCGTATGCAAGCCGAACACTTTTTTCAAGCGTTCGATCATTTCGTCGATATCCTCTTCCGCAAAGCCGTCGATCAAGTATCTGCCGCAATTTTTATGCAGGACGTGGGGAATTTCTCCCAACGCTTTTTCCATATTTTCGAAAAAAATACGTTCGAAATAGCCTCTGTTTTTCTTCTTTAAAAACAATTCCGCATAGCGGATAATAATCACCTTTTTCATAAACTTATCCTTAGATATTCATTCTTTGCGAAAGCTCGTTTGCGATCCCGTTTAAGATTTTCGCCGCTTCTTCCACTTCCTCTTTCGTCGTTTGCGGCGAAAAGCTCAGCCGAAGCACTCCGTCCGCCGTCGTTTCGTCGTAGCCGCAAGCCAAAATTACTTTGCTGTAACGGTTTTTCGCATTCGAAGAACAAGCCGATCCCGTGCCGACGAGCAAACCCTTATCTTCCGCCATATGCAATAAAATTTCGCCGCGCAAGCGTTTTGCCGATACGCTTAAAATATACGGAGAAGAATTTTGCGAGGAAATACGAAGAAACATTTCTTGATCCAATAGCGACCAAAGCAGTTCGCGATATTCTTGCATCCGTTCGTAGTCCTCTTTCAATGTTTTGAATTTTTCTTCCGCGGCATACGCAAAGCTCATAATCCCAAAAGTGTTTTCCGTGCCGCTACGCTTGCCGCCCTCTTGCCCGCCGCCGATCAAATAGGCGGGAAGCGCAAGAGTTTTTCGCTTTATCAGCCCGCCAACGCCCTTTAAACCGCCGATTTTGTGCGCGCTGACCGAATACGCGTCCACCTCTTTTGCAAGGCGAAACGGAAGCTTTCCGTACGCCTGCACGCCGTCGCTATGAAAGACCGCGCGGGGATTTTTTGCTTTGACTTTTTTCGCAATCGCATTGATATCGTTCACCGCGCCCGTTTCGTTGTTTATATGAATAACGGAAACGAGCGTTGTTTTTTCGTCCACCAAAGACAAAAGCGCGTCCACGTTCACGCTACCGTCGCTGTTTAAAGGCGCAACGCGCGTTTCCACGCCGCGCAATTTCAATTCGGCAAACGCCGCGCCGACAGCTGAATGTTCCCCTGCCGTCGTAACCGCGTTGCCGCGCCTTGCCGCTCCGAAAATCGCTTGATTATCGCTTTCCGTGCCGCAAGAAGTGAATATCCATTCGAACGCCGCGCTATCCGCTATAAAAGAAAGCAAAGACGAGCGCGCCGTTTTCAGCTCGCTCTGCAAGGAAAATCCCTCGCGGTATTTTGCGGAAGGATTGAAATATTTTTCCGTTATAAACTCTTCCGCACGCGACAAAGCCGTAAGAGAAGGCTTCGTCGTGGCGGCGTTATCCAAATAAATCATACGCTTTGCGCGGCTTTTCTTGCCTGCGGGATATAATCTCTATCCAAAATATCGCGGCGTAAAAATTGCATCATATTTACGAGCAATTCTTCGCGACATTCGAGCACGTACAGTTTCTTCAACCCGTCGTGTTGCGCGAGGACATACATAAAGAATTTCCCCTCGCTCGCCGTGAGATTGGGCGTGCAAATCACTTCTTTCATCCCCGGCGTAGCGCGAAAACGATCGTATGAGGCGCTTTCCATATCCCCGACCTGTAGAATGGAAACGCTATCGAGGATACAAACGCGCTTGCGCTTGGATTGATTGAACACCTTTGCAATTCTAAGCTCTCCCGAAACGAACAGATAATCGTAGCTGACGTTAAATCTGCGTTTCATGAAAAATACGAGCACTGCAAATAGAATGAACGATACGCCCCAAAAAACCGAAGACAAACAAAGCGACAAGAGCATTTGATAATTTTCTTGGCTTCCTTCCGAGCCGTCGGGTTGCAAGGGAATCGTATTGAGCGCGATCAGCAGAAAAAACACCGCCAACACGATGAATACGATCTGCACGACGTGCAAAATTTTATAGATCACGCCTTGGCTTTTCGCTTTTTGATTCGTGGCGCTTTCTTCGTAATATGCTTCCAATTTTCCCTCCTTAGTATCGGCTCAGATTTCCAAAGCTCCCTCGTACACCGTTTTCACGTTGCCAAGGATTTCCACTTCGCCGTTCGAATGATAATTTACCGTAAGGTCGCCGCCGCGAAGCTTGACCGTAACGTTCGTATCCTTTTCACAATAGCCGCCGAGCACCGCCGCTACGACTGCCGCTGCCGCGCCCGTACCGCAAGACCAGGTTTCGCCGTTCTTTCTTTCCCAAACGCGCATTTTGATCGTTACTTTATTCACGACGCGCACGAATTCTGTATTCACGCCCTCGGGGAAGTATTCGCTGTTTTCAAAATCGGGGCCGATCGCGGGCACGTTGATCGCGTCCACTTTATCGCTGAAAATAACGCAATGGGGATTTCCCACATTAACGAGCGTCGCGCGGTATTCAAGCCCGCCGATATTGATCGTTTTTCCTACGATGCTTTCTTCATCCCATACGCAAGGAATCTTTTTGCCCGAAAGCTCTACTTTTCCAAGGTTTACGCTTGCGGAATTGACTTTCCCCGTCATCGAGTACACCTTTACTTCGTAAACGCGTCCCGAAGATTCGATCGTCATATCGTTCTTTTTTACGATCCCTTTTTCGTAGAGATATTTTCCCACCATTCTGATCGGATTGCCGCCGAGCGATACTTCCGAGCCGTCCTTATTGAAAACGCGCATTTTTGCGTCCGCAACCGTGGAATTTTCGATGAGTACGATTCCGTCGCCGCCGATCCCGTAATGGGGAATCACATAGCTTACCGCAATCGATTCGGGGCAAGTGATCTTGCCGTCGCGGTTATCGAATACAATATAATCGTTTCCGCAAGATTGCATTTTCGTGAACGACAATTTGAGTTTTTCGCTTCTCAACGCGTTGATATCGACAAGTTCGGTATTGTCTTCCGTAAATTTGCTCGCGATAATATCCGCAAGCACGTTCGCCGTATCCAACGCCGTGAGCACCGTGATACCGAGCAAGATCGCGTGGTGATGCAAGTTGATGAAGTCGTTGATCGATTCGATATCCGTTTTACCCGTATACACAACGTAGTCGATCTTGCCTTCATCCATCAGCTTTTTCACCGTATCGGTTGCGGAGAGTCGATCGACGATCTGACAATCGATTCCAAGATCGGAAATCACTTTCGCCGTGCCCTTCGTCGCGTACATCGTACAGCCGAGATCGGCAAACTTTTTCGCGATCGACAACAGCTCTAATTTATCTTGATCGTTGACGGTCATATACACGCCTACAGGACGGCGTTCGGAAGGATGGCACATCTTAAAGCCCGCGGAAACAAGCCCTTTGAACATCGCTTCTTCCATTGTTTTGCCGATGCCGAGCACTTCGCCCGTCGATTTCATTTGCGGACCGAGCTGAGAGTTGACGTCGTTAAGCTTTTCAAAGCTGAACACGGGCACTTTCACCGCCACGTACGGCGAGGAAGGATATAACCCCGTTCCGTAGCCGAGTTTTTTCAGCTTCGCGCCGACAATGATTTTCGTTGCTAGCTCTACCATCGGCACGCCCGTTACCTTGGAAATATACGGAACGGTACGTGAAGCTCTGGGATTGACTTCGATCACGTAAAGCTGTCCGCGATAGATCAGATACTGAATATTGATCAACCCTTTCGTTTTCAATTCCAACGCGAGCTGAGTGGAAACTTCGATAATTCTTTCCAAAAGCGTATCGTCAAGATTATACGGAGGATAAACCGCGATCGAGTCGCCCGAATGGATACCCGTGCGTTCGATATGCTGCATAATGCCGGGGATCAGCACGTCTTTTCCGTCGGAAATGGCGTCTACTTCCAATTCCGTGCCCATCAAATACTTATCGCACAGCACGGGGTTTTCGATGCCCTGCGCCAAGATAACGTCCATATATCTGCATACGTCCTCTTCCGTGAACGCGATCGTCATATTTTGACCGCCGATAACGTAGGACGGACGAAGCAAGACGGGATATTCGAGCTTTTGCGCCGCCGCCAAAGCTTCCTCTTTCGTCATAACGGTGATCGCTTTCGGGCGGGGAATCGCATATTTTTCAAGCAACGCTTCGAAACGCTCGCGGTCTTCCGCTCTGTCTACGCTGTCGGCGGAAGTTCCGAGGATACGGATGCCGTGCGTATCGAAATACGAGCAAAGGTTGATCGCCGTTTGACCGCCGAAGGTGATAATTACGCCGTAAGGCTTTTCCACGTCCAAAACGTGCTGGACGTCTTCGGGCGTGAGCGGTTCGAAATATAATCTATCCGCCGTGTCGAAGTCGGTAGAAACCGTTTCGGGGTTGTTGTTAATGATCACCACTTCGTATCCAAGCTCTTTCAGCGTCCATACGCAATGCACGGAGGAATAGTCGAATTCGATCCCTTGACCGATACGAATGGGTCCCGAACCAATAACAACGATACGCTTTTTATCGCTCTTATCCACGAACGGTTTCGCTTCGTCGTGTTCAAATTCGTCGAACGTCGAATAAAAGTAAGGCGTTTTCGCTTCAAATTCCGCTGCGCAGGTATCTACCATTTTATAAACGGCTTTCTTCTTGCAAGGAATTTTTTGACCGCTGAACGCCGCGATATCTTTATCCAAATACCCAAGGCGCTTGCCCTCGTTATAAAGATCTCTCGTAAGCTTTTCGTTTGCGAGTGTTTCTTCGTATGCGATCAAGTTTTTAAACTTATTCAAGAACCATCTGTCGATCTTGGTGATATTGAACACTTCGTCGACGCTCGCGCCCTTTTTAAGCGCGGCGTATACGGCGAAAATCCGTTCGTCGGACATAACGGCAACTTGCGCCAAAAGCTGTTCTTTCGTCCAATCCGCAAACTTTTTATAATTCATCGTGCTCGTGGAAATTTCCGCGCCGCGCACCGCTTTCATGATCGCCATTTCAAACGAAGTTCCGATCGACATCACTTCGCCCGTCGCTTTCATTCTCGTACCCAGCTCACGCTTTGCATAGAGGAATTTATCAAAAGGCCACTTGGGCATTTTTACCACGAGATAGTCGATCGTCGGTTCAACGCAAGCAAAGGAAGTGCCCGTAACGTCGTTGCGGATCTCGTCGAGCGTATAACCGAGCGCGATCTTGGAAGTAACCTTAGCGATCGGGAATCCCGTCGCTTTGGACGCGAGCGCAGAAGAGCGGCTGACGCGGGGATTTACTTCGATAACGGAATATTCGAAAGAATCGGGGTTAAGCGCGAATTGAACGTTACAACCGCCCTCGATTCCAAGCTCGCTGATGATTGCAAGCGCCGCGCTTCTAAGCATAGAGTATTCTTTATTCGAAAGAGTTACGGCGGGAGCAACGACGATCGAATCGCCCGTGTGGATCCCGACGGGATCGACGTTTTCCATCGAACAAACCGTCAAAACGTTGCCCGCGCTATCGCGCAACACCTCAAATTCAATCTCTTTCCAGCCCGCGATATATTTTTCGATAAGCACCTGCGTAATGGGCGAGAGCATCAAGCCGTTATGCGAAATCAAGCGTAATTCTTCTTCCGTATATGCAACGCCGCCGCCCGCGCCGCCTAGCGTATAAGCGGGACGGATAATAACGGGATAACCGAGCTTATTTGCGATGGCAACGCATTCTTCCACCGTATACGCGATATCAGACGGAACGCAAGGCTGATGGATCTTTTCCATCGTTTCTTTGAAAAGTTCTCTATCCTCCGAACGGTCGATTGCGTCCAGCTTCGTACCGATAAGCTTCACGCCGTGCGCGGCAAGGAAGCCTGATTTTGCGAGCTTGCAGCCCATCGTAAGACCCGTTTGCCCGCCAAGCGAAGCAAGCAAGCTATCGGGCTTTTCTTTAATAATGATACGCTTTAAGGTTTCTTCCGTGAGCGGTTCAAGATAAATTTCATCCGCAAGCGCGCTGTCCGTCATGATCGTCGCAGGGTTGGAATTGCAGAGAACGACGTTGATGCCTTCGCTTTTCAATACGCGGCAAGCCTGTGCGCCGGCGTAGTCGAATTCCGCGGCTTGTCCGATCACGATCGGACCGGAGCCGATTACCAATACTTTTTTAATATCACTTCTCTTAGGCATTGTCTTTCTCCTTATTTGATCATTTCAATGAATTTGTTCGTTAAAAAGTTGGGTTCGAGCGCAGCGCTGCACGCAGACGGCGCGAATTGTACGCCCATTGCATTCGCCGCTTCGTATTCAACGCCTTCTACGCCGCCGTCGTTGACGTTGACGAAAGTGATCTTGCCGCCCGTTACGGAATCCGCAAGCACTTCGTAGCCGTGATTTTGCGAGGATACGTACACCCTGCCGCTTTCCAAATATTTCACGGGCTGATTGCCGCCGCGATGCCCGTACTTCATCTTCACCGTTTTACCACCGAGCGCAATCGCAGGCATTTGAAGCCCCAAGCCTACTGCAAAAATCGGCTTCTTCCCAACAAGCTTTTTGATTTCTTCAATCGCCGCTTGATTTTCCTGCGGATCGCCGGGGCCCTCGGATATAACGATGCCGTTTGTAGAAAGCGCAAGAATTTCTTCCGCCGTCGCTTTTGCGGGAACGCGAACGACTTTCAAGCCGTTTTCCGCCCAAAACGCCACTTCGCTCTCTTTCGCGCCGAAATCCCAAAACGCCACGGAAAGATTTGCGTTTTCGTCGCCGCAAACGCTTTGCTCCGTCGGTGCGACCGCTTCTACCGCGCCGCTAATTTTATAAGCGGAAAGTTCCGCGGGATTTTCAAGCGGTTTTGAAGAAATGCGCGCGTTCATCACGCCTGCGGAACGAATGATCCTAGTCAATTCGCGCGTATCGACGCCGTAAATCCCGATAACGCCCTGTTTTTTCAAATAGCTTTCCAGCGTTTCTTCCGTACGGAAGTTAGAAGGAACGTCGCAAATTTCCCGTACGACGTAGGCGGAAACGAAAGATTTTTCGCTTTCCATTTCGGAAGCGATCACCCCGTAATTACCGATCAAGGGAAAGGTTTGCACCACGATCTGCCCATAATACGCGGGATCGGTGAGCGTTTTATCATACCCCACCATACCCGTCGTAAAGACGATCTCGCCCGTCGCTTCACCGTCCGCGCCGAAACGATAGCCTTGGAACACCTTTCCGTTTTCTAACGTCAAATACACTTTTTTTCTTTTCATATACGACCTTCTTTATATAAATTTATTTTTTCTTTAATATTAAAAAATACGACTGATTTTAAAAATCAGCCGTTGAAAGAAATATTTACCCCTTGAAAATAAGAAAGCGAATTTTGAAAAACGGAAATGCGACCGTCGGCGCGAATGACTTTCGCTGCGCTACGGTTTATATTCATCATATCATATTCCGTTCTTCTTTTCATTAAAATCATACTTTCTCCTGTTTATCTTGCATATTATAGCATTTTCAATTTGCTTTGTCAACTGCTAAAAATATCTTTTCGCAAGAATTTTAAAAAAAATTTTTCCTGCGTTTCCGTTATCTTCTAATCCAAACTCCGCCCGAATAATTCCCCTCGCCAAGATCGATCGTAAAAACGGCGTTTCCTCCGTTTAAAATCTTATCAAACAGCTCGGAAGAATACGGCAACACGCGGCCGCTTTCCACGATCTGCATTTTTCCTTGATCGGAACTCATTATCATATTCGCGCGCTCGCGCGTGATAGGCACGGATATATCTCCTATAGCAGAAAAAACCGCCGATAAAAACGCTTCCTCCCCTTTTAAAGAAAACCGCTCCGAAAGCTTGAGCGAAATCGCCCGCGTTACCTTTCGCGAAGTCGCCCCGACAATTTTAAAAAATACAGCTTTTTCCGTACTTTCACCGACGACCGCCATTTTGCAAAGAGAAGATAAAACAAAACCTAGCGCCTTGGAAAACTTGCTCCATTCGGTATCGCGAACGCATATCGTTGCGTTATTCGCTTCGCCGCTTGCGAGCATGCAAATACAATCGTTGACGCCGCAACCGCCGCCGAGCAGATCCACGGTATCTTTTCGCTCAGCTTCCAAAGTCTTTTTTAAAAGTTCGTCCTCGATACGAACGTCCGTCGTTAAAAGCAAAATCTTCTTTCTTTGCGCCCCAATGAGGTGCGTAAAAAACGAACCGCCGATCACGCAAGGATAATCGTCACCCAAGAAAAAACGGTAAGCAAAAGAATATTCCGAAGTTTTTTCCCTTCTGTTTTCAAAAAGCTCCCCAAGCGAAACCGCATAAAGCTCGTCCGCTTTGATCGAAAAAGTTTTTTCCACCGACGACAAACGACAGGCAACGACTTGCTTTGCGCCGCTTTGCATCGTATCCGTAGCAAAACGGGAGATGACAATCCCACGGCGGAGAGATTTTTTATTCGCTTGAGAAAATTGCACCGCCTCGCTTTTTAAAGCGTGCGGCGTTGGCAAATATGCGGAAGAAAACGCTTTGTTCGTATAAACGAAGATCGTTTCTTCCCCGTCCTCGCGGAAAAACCCTTTTGCCGCCGTCATACCGCCTAATATTATCTCTTCTCCTCTCAATCCGATAATTTTCATTTTATTTTAAAACGATCTCCGACTGTACGACGGTTTCGCCGTCTGTATTCACACCTTGCACAAGCACCTTTCCGTCTTGACAATCCTTGCGATAAAAACGCAACTCGTCCCCCTCGTGGCATTGGCGCACGTAAGCGATAGAAAAATATTGAAGAGCTTTATTCTTCAATTCATCGATCGAAAAACAGTTGAAGCAATAATCGGCATAGCGGGTGTTATTGACGTGCATATTATGATCGTATTCGGAATTGGCGATCGTAAGCGAAAATTTAAGTTCCCCTTCCGAAAGAGCAAACGCAGGAATCTTCCACCGCGCGACTTCTACCGCGCGAGAAGTATTATAGGTAGAATAATCTTGATTTTCAATCACTTTCGACGGCGTTATTTTGCCGTTTTGCATATCCACCAAGCACCAGCGCGAAGAAGCGTTCATCAAAAGCTCTTCCCCTGCGTAAATTTGATATTCGCGTCCAAAAACGACGAAAGACGGCGGCAAAGGCCACGTGCAAACGTACACTTTATCTTGTAATTTGATCGGACGAATAAATTCGCAAACGACGTTCGTAACCATAAACGCAAGCCCTCTGGGCTTGACGAAAGCGTAACCAAACCCCAGTTCGTCCGCACTGGAACACGCCGCTTCTTCCAAAAAGGCAAGAACGGTGGAAGTTTTTAATTCGTCTTTAAAATCGACGTCGCAATAGCGAATATCCATATTTTTGATATGCCGATAAACTTTCATGGTTCAATTATACCAAGAGCGGAAAAAAATGTCAAGGAGGATAGGCTTTTAAAGAGGCAAAAATTTTGTGAAAATTTCTTTAAAAACAACCGTTTTACGAGAAAATTTTTTCTTTCAACCGTTGACAAGAATTGCTATTTGTTGTATAATAATATTCGTGGTAGAATACATGCGACGTTTTAAAACGTTTGCCAGACAAACTTTACCGCATACGCAAAGGAGAAAGCTATGGAAAAGACGGAATACGGCGAAGAAGTCGGCATGACCGGCGGCGACGAGCAAATTCTCGATATCAGCTCCGATTTGATTCGCGGACACATCAACACGATCATTTTGCGTTGTTTGTACGACGAGGATAAATACGGCTACGATATCATGGACGAGATCGAGCGCAAGAGCGGAGGTCTTTATAAATTAAAGCCCCCCACCCTTTACAGCGCTTTAAAGCGTTTGGAATCGCTCGGTTACGTGCAATCGTACGCGGGAGAATTTTCCAACGGCGGCAGAAGAAAGTATTTTCATTTAACGGAAGACGGGCGCGTAGTGGCGAGAAAAAATCTTTCCGAATGGGAATTTTCGCGCACGATCATCGATAGCTTGATTTCTGACGGCGACGCTCACTACGATTTTTCTTTTATCACGGATAAACAACAGGAACTGGAAGATCTAAAACGCTCTTTGGCGGCGCGGGAAGCGGCGTTGGAAGAAGAAAAACTCAACCTGCAAAAGCTCCGCAACGAATTACAACGGGAACGCTCTTTGATCGCAACGCAGAGCGCCGACCTCACCACGCAAAAAAGCGATTTGGGAGAATACAACGAAAAGATCAACGCACAAAGAGCGGAGCTGGAACGCCAAGAACTCGCTTTGAGTGAAAAACAAGGCGAATTGGATGCGAAAGAACTTTTGCTGAAACAAAAAGAAGAAGAACTTACTGCCGCGAAAGAGCTTATCCGCGCATTGGAAGAAGATTTGGCGGCAAAAGCCGCGTTGTTGGAAAAATCCCAACAGATGATCCTTTCGCAAGAGGAAGAACTGAAAGATACGGAAAATTCTTTGCAAGCGTTGCAACAGGAATACGCGGCTTTGAAATCCGAACTCGCCGCGATGAAAGAAAACGCCGCGACGGAAGCGTTGGAAGAAACGCTCGCGCTTCAAGCGCGATTACAAGAACGTGAAGCCGCCCTTTTGGAAATGCAAAGCGAGCTTGAAAAACGGGAAACCGCCCTCGCTTCCGCACAAATGGATTTAGAAGAAAAGACTTCGCAATATTATCAACTGCTTTCCAAGGTTACTTCCGAGCAAACGCGATTGGAAGCCGAAAGAGAGGAATTGGAAGAAAAACTTCGGGCGTTGAACGCGGAACAAGAAAACGGAGAAGCGGTAGAAGCCGTCAAGGAAGAACTCGCCGCAACGCAAGCGACACTTCAAGAAAAACAAGAGGAATTAGATTCTTTAAAGACGCTTTTAGAAACGCAGGAAGGCGCGCTTGGGATTTTGAAAGAAGAATTAGAGCGCAAGAACGCCGCCGCGGAACAATGGGACGAACGGTACGATACTTTAAAAGCACAGCTTGACGAACAAACGCAAACGGTGAACGACTTGCGCGTTGCCCTTGCGGAAAAGTCGGCGCAAGTAGAAACGCTTTTTGAAGAAGCGGAAGAATTGAAACAAACGCTTGCGTTGTTGCAAACGGATACCACCGCCGAACGCGAGGAACTCGACCGCAGAGAAACGGAGCTTTCTTCCGCACAACAACAACTCATTGACGAGCGTACTGCTTTTGAGCAAACGCGCGCGGCGTGGGAAGAAGAAAAGGAAGCCCTCGAACTGCAACAGGCGCAACTGCAAGAAACGCAACAACAGTTGACGGACGAAAAGGAACGCCTTGAAAAACTTGAATACGAACTGACCCAACGCGAATACGCATTGGAAGAACAGCAACGCAACGTGGGCGAAGATCAGAACCGCACCACTGAAGACAAAGAAACTTTGAGCCGATCTCAAACGGAATTGCAGGAAGCGCAAGCGGCATTACAACGGGAACGGGATCAACTCAAATACGCGCAGGAGCTTTTTAATCAACAACAGGCGGAGCTTGCTACGCGGACGGCGCTGTTTAATCAACAGCAGCTGGAATTTATCACAAGAAAGAACGCCCTTTCTATTCAGCAATTCGAATATGCCGATAAATACGGAGAATATACGGCGCAACTGAAACATTTAAACGATAATCAAGCGAAATTCGAAGCGGATAAAGCCGCTCTGCAAGCGGATCGCGAAGCATTCGACGCAACGGTTGCGGCGTTCAAAAAGCAACAGGAAGAATTTGAAGCGGCAAAAACACAAACGGCGCAGAGCAATACGCAATTTATCGACGCTTTGAAAGCAAAACAAGAAGAACTTGATAAGCGTTTTGCCGAGCTTCAACAGCGCGAAGCGGCTTTTGCACAAGCGCAACAGCAAGCAGCATACGCCCAACAACAGCCTATTCCTCAGCCTCAACAGCCCTATATGCAACCGATGCAAGCGGCAACGCAAACTGCCACGATGGCGCAATCAATGCAAACTACGGCGCAAGCTTTTGAAACGACGGCTTCGCAATTCGACGATTTGCAAGCAAGGGCGCAACGCGACGGTATTCACCTTAATACGGCAGGGACTTTTGCCACCCCGCACGCACAGTCGGGGCAAAAAAAGGAAAGCGCCCCCGCCGCTACTTTCAATAAGGGAGCGGCTATGTTTAAGGCGGCGCTGATCACTTTCTGTTTCCTTATCGTAGAAAGTTTGATCGTATTCTTTTTAAAAGATCCTTTGGGAATAGAATTTTATTATCCGTTGATCCCTACGGCGATTGGATTTGTGATCTTCATCGTAACGGCGATCCTGTTTGCCCGCGGTTATCAAGCAAAGGCTCGGCGCAGCAAACACGCTTCTTATATTTTTACAGCCATCGTTCTGTTCGTAATCAGTATCTTGATCGTATCGATGGTAGCCGTGTTCCTGCAAGTACCCCTCACGCAACCTGCAAATATGTTGGCTTACGTAGCGATCCCTATCGTTTACCTTTTCAATATGGTAGCGTATGCGATCTTCTACTACTTCTTCTCCAAAGCGAAATCGAAATAAAAAATTTACCCCTCGGTATATGCCGAGGGGTTTTGCTTGTCAACGATTTTTGGGAAGTACGCCGCGGTGTTCCACGGGAGTGGAAAAAACGATCTGCGTTTTCGTTTTCCCGAAATGCTGTAATTCGTTAATAAAACGGTCAAGTTCCGCCGTGGACGAAAACAATACCTCTATCAGCATCGAATAATCGCCCGTTACGCAATTACATTCCACCACGTTTTCGCAGGAACGAATATACGGATAAAAATCCTTCTTTTGTATCGGCTCTAATTCCAAGCTGATAAACGCCTTGATATTCAAACCGAATTTTTCGGCGTTGATTTTTGCTCCGTAGCCTTGGATATAGCCGTTTTGTTCCAACTTTTCTATCCTCGCGGAAACTGCCGTGGAAGAAAGATAGGTTTGCGCCGCCAATCCCTTTAAGGATATCCGCGCGTTTTCTTTTAGAAGAGATAAAATCTGCAGATCGATATCGTCAATCACCGTCGTGTTTTGTACTTCCGTCTTTTTCATTGGTATTTACTCCTTTTTTATCCTAACGCCATATCGAGGACCATCATCAAAACGAAACCAAAGGCTACGCCCACCGTAGCAACAAACGACCGTCCATCTTGCTTTGCCGAGGGAACGAGTTCTTGAAATACGACGTAGATCATCGCGCCTGCCGCAAACGAGAGCAAATACGGCAAGATCGGCACCAAAACCGTCGAAAACGCGATCGTCAGCCCCGCTGCGATCGGTTCGACGACGCCCGAAGCCACGCCAAAGAAAAACGAACGCACGCGCCCTTTTCCCGCGGCTTTGAGCGGCAACGATACGATCGCTCCTTCGGGGAAATTTTGCAAAGCGATCCCCACCGAAAGCGCCAACGCGCCCGCAAGAGAAATTTGCCGTTCCGCGGCGATCAGCCCCGCAAAAACCGCCCCCACCGCCATTCCTTCTGGAATATTATGAAGCGTTACCGAAAGGAACAAAAGCGTTTGATCCCCAAGCGCTTGAAAAACTCCCTTTTTAGCGTTTTTCAAGTTCGACGTACAGCCGTCGACGGAAAGCAACGCCGCAACGCCCAGCATTACGCCGAGCGCGGGCGGCAACCATTGCGGCATGCCCGCTAGTGCGGAAAGTTCGGCGGCGGGAATGATGAGCGACCAAACGGACGCCGCGATCATTACTCCGCTCGCAATCCCCAGCAACAGTTTTTGCAATACGCCGTTGATCCCGTCTTTCAAAAGAAACACCGTTGCAGCCCCGATCGCCGTTCCTAAAAAAGGAAGAAATACCCCGAGCGTAATCGCTCCGACCATAGTATTTTCCTCCGTACGATGTTCTTCTATATATTATTATATTCTTTCCAAAGAAAAAAGTCAACTTTTTGAGAAAAACGAGTTGAAATTTATTGACGAACGCCGTTTTCTTTGTTATAATAAACAAGCAAGATTTCGGAGGCGTAGCTCAGTTGGTTAGAGCGCTACCTTGACATGGTAGAGGTCGGAGGTTCGAGCCCTCTCGCGTCCACCAATGAATCGATCCAACCCAATTTAACGGGTTGGATCGATTTTTTATTGCAACAATTATTTTATTCGTATCGTTCCGTCGTGTAGCTCATAAACGACATCGGCAATCGATAAAGCCGCAAGGCGATGCGTAACAAAAATACAAGTCTTGTTTTTTAGCGATTTGATATTTTCCAGCAACCGTTCCTCCGTTTCGCTATCCAAAGCGCTCGTCGCTTCGTCTAAAAGCAAGATCGGACGATCGGAAAGTAAAGCGCGCGCAATCGCAAGGCGTTGCAATTGTCCCTCGGATAACCCTGCGCCGCGTTCGGAAAGAGGAGTTTTTAAACCCTCGGGTAATTCGTATACAAACTGCGCGCAAGCTATTTTGAGCGCTTCCTCGATCTTTTCTTGCAAGTCTTCCCCTTTGTTCTTTACAAAAAAAGTAAGATTTTCTTCAATCGTACCCGTAAAAAGGAAATTCCCTTGGGGCAGGTACGCAAACAACGCCCTTTCCCTCGCTGTAATCGCCGTTCTTTGCCCGTTGCTTTCTTGCAAAAATATTTCGCCGCCATTTGGCGCATAAACGCTTAAGAGCAACTTAAAAAGCGTGCTTTTCCCTGAACCGGAGCTTCCCGTGATACACGCGATCTCACCCGTTTTTATCGCAAAATCTACCCCGCTTAATACGCTTTCTCTGCCGTAATCAAAGCTGACGTTTTCAAAAACGATCGCTTCCATATCTTCATACGCGCCGTCGCAGGATTCGCCGACGGCGTTTTCTTTTGCCAAATCTTCAATTTCTTGCAGTCGTTCTGCGCTCGCCTGACGGGAATAAATAACGGGAACGATCGACGAAACCGCCGAGAAGGGATGCTGCAACTGATTGAGCAATAATACGATAGACAGCACTTTACCAAAATCGGTGATCTCACCCGTCAACAGACCTACACTGCACCAAACGATCGCAAAAATTAACCCAACGTTGCTAAGTAAGGAAAAAACCGCCGACATTGCCGTTCTTAATGCGTTTCGTTTCATTCTTACCGAATAATAGCGATCTGAAATGCTTTCCGTTTTTTCCGTTATACGATCTTCTGCGCCGTAGGCTTTGATCGTGAGCATGGACGAAAGCCCCTCTTGGATAAACGAACGCGCTTGCCCGTCCGCTTCCATAAAATCCTTATGATACCGCTTAATCTTTTTGCGGAAAAACGCCGCAATTCCGCCGCCAAGCAAGCCGCAAACAACGTAGATCGCCGTAAAGAGCGGATCGAGCGTTAACAGCGCGGCAACCGCGCCTACGCATTGCACCGCAAGCCCTACGAGCGACGGCATTAGCCCTACGGTATCCACCGCTACTTCCGTAATATCCGAAGTCAAGCGGTTCAAAAGATCGCCGCTGTGGTATTCGCTGATCTTTGCATAATCGGAACGCAAAATTTTCGAATAAGTTTTTACCCGTTGCCTTGCGATCATCTTGGCGCGCAAACCTTCCGCACAATAGGAATGTACAGTTTGAAAGAAAATTTTTAACAGCAATACGCCCAACAGCACCGCGGCGAAAATCAATAGCCCGTTTTGATCTGCATTCGTAGCGCTATTGATCAAATACTGTATCAAATACGCAAACGATAACGAAAGAAGGGTTGTTAAAACGGAAAAGACCGTTAAAAAAACAACGGACGCCCGATAAGGGCGCATTTCGCGTTTCAACCACGCTTTTCCCTTTTCCGACGTCTTGTTTTCACTCATTGTTTTTCCCCTTTTTTCCTTTCCAAACAAGCCACCTAAGCACCGTTTTTGCTACGGCACGCAATTTGCTTTTGATGATCACGAAAAAGCGGCGTATTTTATAGGTTTTTATCCGTCTTTTCGCATAATTTAAATATTTTTCGTCCGTACAGTAATAATGCTTATTTTTGCGGAAAAATTCCGTTAATACGCCGAATACGGCTTCTTCCGGCACAACCTCGTCGGAATAGCAATTATCCCCGCGAATGATATATCCCGTTTCCGTAACGGAAAGCACGCGATGCAAAACGTACGCCTCGCCGCGGCGATACAATGCCACGTCGAGCGGCTTTAAACGCTCCGTTTTGGGGCGAACGACGATCGTATCGCGGCGGTTTTTGAGCATTGGCAACATACTCACGCCCACCGTCGGACCTACGTATTTCCCTTCCGTCGCAAGCACCTCTTCTATTGTAAGTTTTTGCCCTTCCGACATCTTATTCTTCCGCAAAACCGTTTTGCAATAATATATCCGCAAACCGCTGGACGTCGTTTCTCGCAACGCTCTCTTCTACGTCGTATTCCGCGCAAAGCGCCGCAACGCCCTCTTCTACAGTGTGATCAGCAGAAAAAAACTCCCATAAAAAGTTCCCCGTTTCATTCAAATTGATCATGCCGTGAAAGGTTTTACTCATCGCGCCGACCGGCACCACAACGCATTCGCCGCCGACATTTCTCACAACAAATCCTTTTTTGATTTTCATAAATTCTCTCCCTTCGGTTTATATTCTTTTCCCGTCAACGCCTCGTACGAAGTTTTGACCGCTTCTTCCGAGATATCGCACGATAACAGGTAGGCAGGTATCCGTTGAATAAGCGCGTCGGCGAGTTCAAGCGTCTTGATCGCCGCTTGTTCTTCCGTGGGGATCAACAACTGATTAAACAGCCGCGAAGTCGTTTCGGAAGCGCTTAAACGGCGTATTTTATTTTCTTTCGCTTGCTCTAAAAAACAAAGCGCTTTCAACGGCGTTTTTGCTTTACAACCTCTTCCCTCTTTTCCCATCCAAGGCGTGCCGTAGGCATATACTTCCCGATCCGAAAACGAAAGGATCGGTTTATCGCCGTTGACGATCCGCCCGCCGAGGTATTGAAGCCAAAGCCCCGTATGCGTGGATTTTCCCGTGCCGCTTTTTCCTAAAAACGCATAACCGCTACCATCATATTCGAGGATCGCCGCGTGCATCAACATTCTGTCGAAAGCAGGAATCTGCAAGCAAAGACTGCGATACAAACAAATATTTTCGATATATCCGTCCGAAAATCCGGGCGAAAGCGTACGCTCCTCTTCCAATTCTTCCGGCAAAACGCTCGCCGTGATCTGAGCGGGAACGCTTTGATCTTCCGCTTCGTACGCTTTGCAAAACTTCGTCGTAAAAGGATATCGGTTGTCAAGAAAAACGCGCAAGTCGGCGATCTCGTAAATCATAGGCAAAACTCAATAATTATCCGTATATTCTTCATCTGTTCCCAAATCTTGCTTAGTATCGTTGCAAGCGGAAAAAGAAAACAGGCAAGCCGCTACAAAAACGGCAAGAAAGACTGTAAACCAACGCTTCATAATTTTCTTAAATTCGCACGTCGCCCGATTCCCCAAGCAACGCCGCGTTCTTCGACAAAATAGGATCAATCTCGTTTTCGATAAATTCAACCGTCTGCGAGGGCGCTCTGCCAATAAATTTTTTAGCGTCGAGGATATCGTCGATATGATCCCATACGGGGCGGAACATTTCGTCTTGCTTGATCAGTTCGATCAAATTATTCTCGCCGCCCTCCACCTTAACGTTTTTACCCGCTTGCATGGAAAGGATACGAATGCGTTCGTGCAATTCTTGACGGTTACCGCCCGCTTTCACGCATTCCATCATAATATTCTCCGTCGCCATAAACGGAAGTTCCGCACGAATATGCTTTGCTATGACCTTTTCGTACACGACAAGATTTTCCGCAACGTTCATGTAAATATTTAAAATCGCGTCGACGGAAAGGAACGCTTGCGCGTTGACGATACGACGGTTTGCCGAATCGTCGAGCGTACGCTCAAACCATTGCGTTGAAGCGGTGATGGCGCTGTTCATCGGCAAAGAAATCACGTATCTTGCCAAAGCGCCTATTCTTTCGCTTCTCATAGGATTGCGTTTATACGCCATTGCGGAAGAGCCGATCTGATTCTTTTCAAACGGTTCTTCAATCTCTTTCATATTTTGCAAAATGCGGATATCGTTCGAAAATTTATAAGCGCTCTGCGCGATCTGCGAAAGTACGCAAAGCACGTTATAATCGAATTTTCTCGGATAAGTTTGCCCCGTTACGCCGTACACCTTATCGTAGCCGAGCTTGGAAACCACTTTCCGTTCAAGCTCCTTAATTTTCTCTTCGTCGCCGTCGAAAAGCTCCATAAAGCTCGCTTGCGTACCCGTCGTTCCCTTCACGCCGCGAAGCTTGACGTGAGATTTAAGGTCTACGAGATTGTCGTAGTCCATTTTTAAATCTTGCAACCAAAGAGTCGCTCGCTTGCCCACCGTAGTGAGCTGAGCGGGCTGCAAATGCGTAAATCCAAGCGTGGGAACATCTTTATAATTGAGCGCAAAACGCTTCAATTTATCCATTACGTTAACGAGCTTTTTCAAAATCAGATCAAGCGCCTCGTCGATCATGATCGCTTCAGCGTTACAGTTGACGAAACAGCTCGTCGCGCCAAGGTGAATGATCGGCATCGCTTTCGTCGCCTTTGCGCCGTACGCCTTTACGTGTGCCATAACATCGTGGCGGACCTCTCTTTCAAATTTCGCCGCCAATTCGTAATCGATATCCTCGGCGTATTCTTTCAGCTCGTCCACCTGTTCTTGGGTGATATTCAAGCCAAGTTCCATTTCCGATTCCGCCAAAGCAATCCAAAGCTTTCTCCAAAGCTTAAACCGCTTTTCATCCGAAAAGGCGTGTTGCATCTCCTTGCTGGCATAACGCGTAATGAGCGGATTTGTATATACCGAATTATCTACCATTTTCTTTCTCCTTTACGCCTTTTTCGGCTCTTCGTATACCGCGCCGAAAGTTTCTGCCGTAACGCATTTCATCGTTTGCGTTTCGTAGGGACGGTCGCTCCAATCCGTTTTGGTGTTCGCAATCTCGTCCACCGTTTCCATTCCTTCGATCACGGAGCCGAACGCCGCGTATTGACCGTCGAGATAATCCGCGTCCTCATGCATAACGAAAAACTGCGAACCCGCAGAATCGGGGTGTTGCGCGCGAGCCATGGAAATTACTCCGCGCTTATGCGTAATATCGTTTGCACGAAATCCGTTTGCAAAAAATTCACCGGGAATATGATACCCAGGGCCGCCCATGCCCGTACCGTTCGGGTCGCCGCCTTGGATCATAAAGCCCGCGATCACGCGGTGAAAGATCAAGCCGTTATAAAAGCCTTTATTTACGAGCGAAAGGAAATTATTCACCGTATTGGGCGCTTTTTCGGGATACAGTTCCACTTTGAAAGATTTCCCGTTATCCATTTGAAATGTTACGATAGGATTCATAGCTTACTTCCTTAAAAAATTATTCTTCATCGTCCTCGTATTTTTCTACGAGTACGTTGGCTTCTTTGAAAAGTTGCAGAGAAAATTCATCGGGATAGCCGTGCTTATACACTACGCGCGTGATCCCTGCGTTAATAATGATTTTTGCACAGATCACGCAAGGCTGATGCGTACAATAAAGCGTAGCGCCGTTGACGTTGATGCCATACTTCGCAGCTTGTACAATCGCGTTTTGCTCCGCATGAACGGCAAAGCAGATTTCCTGCTTCGTACCGCTGGGGATATCGAGCGTACGGCGAATACATTCGCCCTTTTCTTCACAGCTCTTTACGCCTGCGGGCGCGCCGTTATAGCCCGTCGTCATCACTCGTTTATCTTTGACGATGATCGCGCCGACGTGACGATTTTTTTGATAGCAACTCGACCACTGTGCCACCGTTTCAGTGAGCTGCATGAACCGCTTATCCCATTTATCTGCTTTTGCCATAGTGAAAATCTCCGTACTTTTTTAATATTGTAACATAATTTAAAAAAAAACGCAACGCTTTTAAACGGAATTTCCCTCTGCTTTTCCTTATTTTATAAGCCGTTAAAACGATTTTTAGAAAAAAGCGGAAAAATTTTCTATATTTTCTCATTTTTTTGTTTGAGAAAACGAAAAAACAGTTTATAATAAATAAGTAAAAAATAATGAGCCGACAAAGGCTTAAAAAATCAAGGAGAATCTATTTATGACTATCAAACCCTTATTCGATAAAGTGGTCATCGAAAGCGTTCCCGTAGAAGAAAAGACGAAAAGCGGACTTTTCTTAACGGCGGCTTCGCAGGAAAAACCCCAAGCGTACACCGTTGTTGCGGTGGGTCCCGGCGGCATCATCGACGGAAAAGAAATCACGATGCAGGTGAAAGTTGGCGACAAGGTGCTTTGTTCGCAATATTGCGGCTCCGATTTTAAAGTGGACGGCAAAGAATTCACCATCATCAAGCAAAGCTATATATTGGCTATTTTGGAAGATTGAGCGTATAAAAAAGGAGAGAAAACATTATGGCAAAACAAATCAAATACGGCGAAGAAGCTAGAAAGGCTCTTGAAGCGGGCGTAAATACCCTTGCGGATACCGTGAAGATCACCCTTGGTCCTAAGGGCAGAAACGTGGTATTGGATAAAAAATACGGCGCGCCGCTCATCACGAACGACGGCGTTACGATCGCGAAAGAGATCGAACTTGCCGATCCGTTTGAAAATATGGGCGCACAGCTCGTAAAAGAAGTATCCACAAAAACCAACGACGTGGCAGGCGACGGCACCACCACCGCAGTTGTTTTAGCGCAAGCAATCATTCGCGAGGGGCTTAGAAACCTTGCGGCAGGCGCAAATCCCGTGATCTTGAAAGAAGGCATCAAAAAAGCCGTAGAGGCTACCGTGGAACATCTCAAAACGATTTCCAGAGCGGTAGAAAGCCAAAAGGCGATCGAACAGGTCGCTTCTATTTCCGCGGGAGATAAAGAAGTTGGCGCGTTAATCGCAAACGCGATGGAGATCGTTGGCAAGGACGGCGTAATCACCGTAGAAGAAGGAAAATCGATGAATACCGAGCTTTCCACCGTGGAAGGCATGCAATTCGACCGCGGCTACGCTTCCGCATATATGGTTACGAATACGGATAAAATGGAAGCCGTTATCGACAATCCTTATATTTTAATCACCGATAAGAAAATTTCTTCCTTGCAGGAAATTTTACCCGTGATCGAACCCCTTGCGCAACAAGGCGCACGCCTTTTGATCATTGCCGAGGACGTGGAAGGCGACGCGCTTGCGGCATTGATCGTAAACAAGCTCAAAGGCGTATTCAACTCCGTTGCCGTAAAAGCTCCCGGCTTTGGCGACAGAAGAAAGGAAATGCTTCGCGATATCGCTATTTTGACGGGCGGTCAAGTGATCTCTTCCGATCTTGGCATCGAATTTAAGGACGTTACTTTGGATATGCTCGGCAGAGCGGCTACCGTTCGCGTAGATAAAGAAAACACCACCATTATCGGCGGCGCAGGCAACCCTGCCGCAATTAAGGACCGCATCAATTCCATTCGTTCGCAAATCGCGGAAACCAAATCCGACTACGATAGAGAAAAACTGCAAGAACGCCTTGCGAAATTGGCGGGCGGCGTAGCTGTAATCAGCGTAGGCGCGGCAACGGAAGTGGAAATGAAAGAAAAGAAACTCCGCATCGACGACGCGTTGGCTGCAACGCGCGCGGCTGTGGAAGAAGGCTACGTTCCCGGCGGCGGAACGGCGCTTCTTTCCGCCGTTCCTAAAATTCAAGCGCTCGTGGATACTTTGAACGACGACGAAAAGACGGGCGCGGCAATCGTTTTGAAAGCACTTGAAGAACCCATTCGCCAAATCGCAAAGAACGCGGGGCTTGACGGCTCGGTGATCGTTGACAAAGTGTTGACGAAGAACGAACAAAACTACGGCTTCGACGCGCTCAACAATCAATACTGCAATATGGTGGAAAGCGGTATTATCGACCCGACGAAGGTTACCCGTTCGGTATTGCAAAACGCAGCATCCGTCGCTTCTACCCTGCTTACCACGGAAAGCATCGTAACGGATATTCCCACGCCTCCCGCACCTCCTGCTCCCGGCGGCGATATGGGCGGAATGTACTAATCCAAACAATAATAAAAAAGAACTGTTGTAAACAAACGCAACAGTTCTTTTTTTGTGCTTATTCATTTATACCATGCTCTCCAAGATCAGCTTGTCCGCAACCAAAGCGATAAACTCGCTGTTCGTCGGTTTTTCCGTTGTCTACTCTCCTAAAATATTCTTTTAAACGAATAAAATTTAAATAATTTATTGCCTTATTTGTTGGTCTAATCTCCTCTCCTTTGTTGGTTAATTTATTTTACCATATATTTTTGCTTTGTCAAGCGTACGATTTTTTCTTTTCGCAAAACGGAAAAACAGCAAAGAAAAACCTATCCTCAAATCGATTCGACAGGAGGGCATATTTTTAAAACCATAAAGCAGGTAAGCTTTTACGCAATAACTTACGGGTAGACGATTTATGAACTGTCTAAAAACTTAACGAGAACTTTTTTTACAGTCTCCGCCCCACGAAAAGCAATTCTCTTGCCGTCGAGTGACGACGGCGGAACGAGACGGCGAATATAAATATTAAGTATCAGCTTTTTCCTATTTGATTTATATTCTTATATAATTCCCCCTACTATCCCTTTATAATAGACTAAAATTCCATAAAAACATAAATCCCCAAGCTTTTTTCTATTACTTTTTCTTTCTTCCAATAGGCTTCCCCTTTTTTCGCACCAAGGGATTATCATCCCCGTAATAGAGAATATACTCATTGTTCGATTGTTGGCAATTAAATTTAATACACTGACCATTCCGTTTCGGGGAAAACCTGCGATTTTTTAAAACACTACGTCTTCCTTTATCGTAAATCTAACTTTGCGCAAATCTTCGTCTTTGGAGCTTCCGCCCACCATAACTTCAAACTCTCCCTTTTCGGCTATCCGTCTTTCTTTTCTATCGATAAGAGAAAAATCTTTTGCCGAAAACAAAAACGTCACCTCTTTTTCCTCCCCTGCCTCCAATTGAATTTTTTCAAAAGCAATCAACTGTTTGACAGGCGTTATGACGCTGCTCACCAAATCCCTGAAATACACCTGTACAGTTTCCTTACCCGTTCTCTCTCCAACATTTTTTACCTTTACGCGCAACGTAAGCGTATCCTCATCGAAAAATTCGTCGGTATATTCGAAACGGGTGTACGACAAGCCCTCTCCAAAAACATATAGAGGCTCTTTCGGCGTATCCACGTAAGAATCCGCATGCCAACCGGGCAAATGGTTGTAATAGGTAGGTTGTTGCCCCACGTGATAGGGAAAAGAAATACTCAACTTGCCGCTCGGATTGATTTTTCCAAAAATTACTTCCGCCAACGCAACCCCGCCGTATGCCCCCGGGTTGAAAGCCGTCAGCAACGCTGCGCTCCCCTCGTCCACTTCGGATATACATAAAGGCTTGGAAGCAATCATCACAGACACGATCGGCGTACCCGTTTCCGTCAGTGCCTCGAATAGTTTTTTTTGCGACAAAGTTAATTCAGCTTTCGCCCTATCCTTATGTTCACCCACCTCGTATATGGTATCTCCAAACGCAAACACGACAACGTCGCTATGCTTTGCTAACAGAACAGCTTTCTCTACACCGCCGTCAAACTCGGAACGCATATTGCAACCCTTTTCGTAAACAACCTCAAAATCCTCTCCCGCCACTTCGCGCAAGCCCTCTAATAAGGTGCAATACGGTCTTTCAGGCATGGCGTCGATATTGGGACGCGGATGAGAAAAATAAGTCCAATCCCCATACATATCCCGTACGGCTTCCGCCTGCGCGCCTACCACGGCTATTTTCATTCCCTTTTTACTTAAAGGCAAAATCCCATCGTTTTTCAGCAACGTTACACATTCCCGCGACAACTTCTTGCTTAGTTCTTGATGTTCAACGCAACCGATAATATCGCTTGATTGCTCTTTATAAGGATTTTCGAATAGTCCAGCCTTGAGCTTTACGACGAGAATATGCTCCACCGCCTCATCAAGAACCTGTTCCGACAATTCCCCTTCTTTCACAAGCGCAACCGCCGCAGCGGCAAATTCAGGCCACGCCATAATCATATCGCTTCCACTCTCCGCCACGAGCTTAGAAGCTTCCTCAAACGTAGACGCCACCCTCTGCGCAAACAGCAAGGATCCCACAATTCTCCAATCGGTTACGACAAAGCCGTCAAAGTTCACGTCGCCGCGCAGAATGTCTTTCAGCAATTTTTCATCTACCGTACAAGGAGTTCCGCTTATCGAGCCCTGCGACGTCATCACCGTAGCGCAGCCTTCTTCCACTGCACGCTCAAACGGCGGCAACAATTCACTTTTCACCTTTCGATAGGTCATTTCCGCGTCGTAGGAATCTCGCGCCCCCGTCGCCTCACCATAGCCTATGTAATGCTTGGCACATGCAAGAATTTTTCCTTTCTCTGAACAATCTTTTCCCTGATAACCGCGCACCATGGCTGCGCCTAATTCACCCGCCAGGTATTTATCTTCTCCAAAGGTTTCGCCCACTCTTCCCCAACGAATATCCCGTCCAAGACACAGCACAGGCGAAAATGCCCAATGCAGACCGTCCGCAGACACTTCTTTAGCGGTTGCGCTTGCCGCTTCTTCCACAAGCGCGATATCGAACGTGCACGCCATAGAAAGTTGCGAAGGGAAAACCGTTCCTTTTCTATTCAAACAATGCCCGTGCACAGCGTCAATACCGAATAAGAGGGGTACTTTCTTGTTGGAAACGGCAATTTCCTGCAAATGCCTTGCATCTTCCCCGAAAACATGCAAAAAAGACCCCACGCCGATACGTGCATACTCCTCCGCCTGCACCCTCGTTAAGCCCGCATACGATACCTGTAGCAACTGCGCCGCCTTTTCCTCAAGACTCATGGTTGAAAGAATCTCTCTTGCTCTTTGCTTGATTTCATCCATATCTTCTTCTCATATAATATTGTTTAGTTTGAGTCGGACAACTCCAGACTACAATATTATCCTTTTATTGTTTATCTTCAAAGAATTTTTCTTTCGTTCTTTTTTAATGCTACATCCCGATTTGGTATTTTTATTATAACAGAAATTATTCCAAAATCAATCCCAAAACGCTTTTATTTACTCTCATTTTGTGATATAATTTTTGCATGGATAGTTATTATGAAAAATTCAGAGAGGACCAAGCTCGTTTAATCGTCCACAAAAACTGCGACCATTCGTACGCCGCTCACTTTCATTTGAATCTGGAAATTTTACTTCTAAAACGGGGAGAATATCGTTTGTCCGTCAATGAAAAGGCTTATACTGTCAACGACGATTGTATCGCGATAATCGACAGCTATGCCGTGCACGAATATCGGCGTGTCCGCCAAATCACGAACGAAAAATCGTACGTTATACTTATCCCTTTTCGCTATCTGCAAACATTCAACGCACGCAGGAAAAACGGACAAATCGCAAACTGTATAATCAAGGACGGAAACCTTTGCGACAGACTTATCAATCTTGTCAACGACTATTTCTTTTGCAAAAGCGAAAGCGTTACGGAAGCGGCAGTCAATCTTTTCTTGGCCGAGCTTGCCGAAGCGTTGCATTTCACCTCAACAACAGATCGTAACGATGGAACACTAATGCGAAAAATTCTCACGTACATACAAGAAAATTTTCGGGAAAAGATTTCCCGCGAAACGATTGCTCGCACGCTTGGTTATACGCCCGCACATATCTCCCGCGTCTTTCATCGGTATTTGAAAAGAGGGATTTCCGACTACGTAAACGAGTTACGGCTCGCATACGTCAAGCATTTACGCCGCATAGGCGACAATCGGGCAACCTTCGAACTATTGTACGAAGCGGGCTTCCAAAGTCCTCAAACTTATTATCGTTGCAAGAAAAAATACGAATCCTCTTTCTTTGATAAAAATAAATAAAACCGACCGCCCTAATAGCCAAAGCCCCGTACACGATAAGAGTCCTTGCGACGATAAACATTTTATCGATAAACCGTATACCATAAGACGACAAAATTGATAGCAAGCTAAATATAACATTTTCGCCGATTTCATTAATATAACAGACATCTAACGTTTTCTTGCACCACCGTTCAAATAACCGAAGCGACTGTTCGTAACTCATCATCGTTTTGCGACGAAGGTGTTTGCTTTTGCAACAAATCATAAATTCTTCAATTTGCCACGCCAACTCTCTTTCTCTTGTTCTTTCCATAAAAAATTCTCCTTTGGTTTATTTTCCAAAGGAGAATTTTCGACCATATCAACAAGCCAATAAATCATTAAAGTTTATCGGTATAAAAAAATATTTATAGGTCTATTGCTATATTTTAGTTGGATATTTCGATATTCATAGGTCAAAATAAAAGGAAATCTCTTTCATTTATACCATGCTCTCCAAGATCAGCTTGTCCGCAACCAAAGCAATAAACTCGCTATTCGTCGGTTTTTCCGTACCCAAATAAACGCGCGTACCGAAAATGGCGTTGATGGCGTCGATTCTACCTCTATTCCAAGCCACCTCGATCGCGTGGCGAATCGCCCTTTCTACCTTGCTCGCAGAAGTATCGAAAATCGTGGCGATCGTCGGATACAGTTCTTTTGTTACGCTATTGATGATGTACGGTTTTTCAACGGTGAGCTTGATCCCTTCGCGAAGATAAGAATATCCTTTGATATGCGGGGGAATTCCAATGGAAATAAAAATTTCGCTAATCTTTTCGTCGATCGTTACCGATTTACGCTTTTTCGCGGCAAAGTCCTTTCCCTCGGCTTGTCTATCCTCTTTTAAAAGCTCGCGAATACGCTCCATCGCGGCGTCGGAAGCAAAGGGCTTGACCAAATAATAATCCGCGCCCATATTGAGCGCTTTTTCGATGAGCGCGTCGTTTGCAATTCCCATGCCGATAATTTTCGTCGTAGGCCACGTCTTTTTAATGGCTTGGATAATGCCGCTACCGTCCGTACCCTTCAAAAACATCCCCGTGATTACCATATCGGGCTTTTCACGCATAATTCTCCGCACGCCCTCGTCCCCGTCATCCCCCGCATATACCACTTGAAACTCCGCAGTTTTTGCAAGTTCTTCTTGTAATTGTTCCAATACAGCTGAATTGGATTCCAACAAAATAATACTTTTTAATCGCATAATTCTACGCTCCATAAAATTTTTTCCCAAACTTCCCTTTCTTTCGTTTGGTAAGTATATTATACTACAAAATTTCATTCTTGTGAAGCATTATTTTACAATAATTTGAAAATATTGTTAAATATTCTTTGATTATTTTACAATATTCAGAATTATCTTGTCGAAAAATGTCAAAACGAATTTTTTCTAATTATGATAAGACCTTTTGTAGGATATTTTCACCGAGCATAAGAAATTCAAAAATGCAAACAAAAAAGACCCGCATGAATATACAGGTCCTTTTCTTGGAGCTACTAGGCGGATTTGAACCGATATGTCGGTTTCGCAACCCCTTTATTTTAAAGGCTTTCAGCGTTTCTGCACCAAATACGCACCAATTCATTTCTCTTTATTTTTATCCATTGGAGCAAATTATTTTTAATAAGTTATGCAATTATGTTATATTTAACGAATGTAGACGAGGTTTTTTCCCTCGTCTTTTTTTATTGTTATAAAAGTTTTTTTAATCTTATAAAGCATTCTATTTTAGTTATCTACAAACTGAGGACAACTATACACGCGCATGCGTGTGCGCAACGACATTATATGTTTTTTAAGTTCTATTATTGATTCTTTCAAAAATCTGCGGCAGAGGCGGTTTCGAACCCTTGTATACATTCCTGCATAACACGATTTCCAACAATTTCTAAATCTACAACCACAACATATATTGATTAAAAAATAAAATTTATACAAGATGAAGTGGTTTTTCCAAACAGTTTTTCATACCTGTAATTTACCCAACAAATGATAAAACCTGTCGTGTAATATATTACACGACAGGTTTTATTTTTTATCATTTTATTAAATCCAATTCTCTTAATAATTCATCAACCCAAGCTATATGCTGTATAAGCGTTAATTTTCCTGATTTTATAGAAGCAACACACGTCATTTGCTCCGTATTATCGTAAATAATAACCGAATCACAAAGCGGATAAATTTTAATAAAATTTTCTTTCGAGGCACTAAATCTTCTTTCTAACGTTCCCTCGGACACCCCGTGTCCACCTCTCGCAATTCGTTGTGCAACGCGTTCCTTAGCTATTTCGGGATTCGCCACTCCAACGTATCTTAAATGTATCGTATAGCCCAACTCTTTGGCTTTTTTTATTGCATTAAAAATAGTTTTCCCGCTCAAAGTCGTTTCTTGGTTAAACGAAACCCCATTCGAAAAACATTCTTTTTGAAGTTGTAAAAGCTTTTTGCCTGCCAAAACTTGAGCACTCGTATCTTTCCAATCCAATCCCAAGGAGTGCAAGATTTCATCGGAATTCAATCTAATCCCCAAATCACGATTCGCTTCGGAATAGTATAAAGTGCTTTTCCCTACACCGTTCACCCCAGCAAAAATTGTAAACTTTTTAGTAGTGTTCATTGGCAATCACTTCTTTTTGTCTTTTCGCTAACAAATAATTATAAATTTGGGTGTAAAATTCCTTCTCGGCTTGCGATTGCGCGCCATCTAAAAGGGCAAGATACTCTTCCCCATTTATGATAGGCGTATCGCTACCAAATAATACTTGCGCTGAATTTTTCAAGGTTTCAATTTTCGTCATTTTAATACCTCTCAACATTAGTATAGCAAAAAAAACTTTTATTGTCAATAATTATTGGAAAAAATAGAAATATTATTATTTTTACATTACAAACAACTTTATAAAAAAAGCAAAAACTCGATAAGTGCTAATAGGTCTTTTTAATCTTCTTATATTTGTGTGTAAAATCCTTTCTCTTCTTACGCGATTTTGCACCTCCCAAAAGAGTAAGGTATTTCCCTTCGTTTACCAACAAAAAGAACAACTCGGAACGATTACTTTGATCCGCTCGTCTATGATCGGTCAAAAAATCGGAACATTCATTTAATATGTCTAAATCAAAGCCCGAAAAATCATCCAACTTATTATAAAACTCATAACTACCATCTGGGTGTATAAGCATAAAATAATGTTTTCCGTCTTTCTCTTTCCCAAAAATCCAGTCACAATTAAAATGATACGCCGACCAATTATCCAAAGAAATGGCTTTTTTATTCAATATATCATTTTTTATCACGATTTCTTTAATGATAGTATTGATAATCGCCTCTTTATCATCAATTATTTTATCGGCACTATCTTCTACTGTAATGCATTGAATTACGGCAGTGCGCTCAAAATCTTTGTAAGGATCAGGATTTAACCGATATGACGGTTTCGCAACCCCTTTATTTTAAGGGCTTTCAGCGTTTCCCATCCAATAACAACCCAAAATTTGATCACGCATTGTTCGTCTTATTATACGACTATTTTCTACCATAAAAGCGACTAACCACCGCGGAGGTGGTTAGTTTTTTGTTACTCTTCTTCATAGTAATACGAATAATCAATACCCTTTATAAAGATTTCTCTATCATCGATTTTATCCGTCAATGCGTTCAGCAAAAGGTCAAAGATTTGGCTTGCGTCAACCAGGCTACGTTTCATAGCTTCAAGATATTCATTCTTGTCAATCTGACTCCAATCTACACATTTGAAAAGATTCTTCTTCAAAATCATATCTAGCCAAATTCTTGTCGTCCGTCCATTTCCTTCACGGAAAGGATGGGCTATATTCATTTCCACGTACTTTTGCACGATTTGCTCAAAGGTTTCCTCGGGCATATTCTCAATCGTGCGCAACGTTTCATCTAAATACAACGCATTCGCAAAGGTAAAACCACCTTTGCGAATATTAACGTTACGGATTTGCCCTGCAAACTCGTATAAACCGCCAAAAATGAACGCGTGGATTTGTCTTAAACCTTTTACCGTACCAACCTCAATCGTGTTAATTATACCGTCTTCAAACAGCGAATACGCCTTTTGCTTGCTTTGTTCGTCAATGGACGTACCCATAGTTTGCATCCACT
>JAFTQB010000035.1 GCA_017462985.1 Clostridia bacterium | reverse complement strand
GCGTTTCTCGCAACGTCCACCTTTACGATCTCAAGGTTTTGGATCGTTACGTTTTCCACACCGTACTGCCCTGCGAGATGCTTATGCTTGAATACTCTCGAAGGGGAACTGATGGGACCCATAGAACCGGGTTCTCTGTGTACGGGACCGGTACCGTGCGTCATCTTCAATCTTTGTTGGTTCCATCTCTTGATTACGCCCGTGAAACCGTGGCCTTTCGTTACGCCCGATACGTCTACCTTATCGCCTACCGCGAAGATATCCGCTTTGATCTCGGTTCCTACTTCGTAGGTTTCAGCCGCGTCGATTCTGATTTCTTTCAAAACCTTGTGGGGTTTCACGCCCGCTTTCTTGAATTGACCCAGTTCAGGCTTCGTCAACGCCTTTTCGCTCGTTTCAATGAAACCGAGCTTGAGCGCAGCGTAGCCGTCGTTTTCTACCGTCTTGACCTGTACTACGGGGCAAGGACCTGCCTCCACTACCGTTACGGGAATCATTTTCCCGTCTTCCGCAAAAATCTGCGTCATGCCGACTTTGCGACCGATGATTGCTTTATTCATAGATAAAGTTCACTCCTTTTGTTTTTATTTTCGAAGACCTTAAAAAGTATTTCTCAGCTTTTTTGTAACGCTCAGAGCTTAATCTTGATGTCCACGCCTGCGGGGAGGTGAATGGAATCGAGCAACTTCGCGTTGGGGGAATAGATATCGATGATTCTCTTATAAGTTCTCATTTCGAACTGTTCGCGGGAATCTTTATACTTATGAGGGGAACGGAGAATCGTAACGATTTCTCTTTCCGTAGGAAGGGGAATAGGACCGGAGATTTTCGCACCGCTCTTCTTCATCGTTTCCACGATGCGGCTCGCCGCTTCGTCTACGAGTTCGTGGTCATAAGCTGCCAACTTGATTCTGATTTTTTGTACTGCCATTGTTGTTACTCCTTATACTGTTTATACTAACTTTTTATTTGCTGTGTCAACTCATCCGTGTGTATCGAGGTTTTCGCAAAATAAAAACACCCATTTTGCCGAGCGTTTCTAACGCAAAGCCCTCGGTTAGTCGCAGGAGTCAAGCCCCCACAATTGTCAACGGAAATTATCTGCCAAGACGGCTTTTTGCCTTGGATTTGCAGTAACTTCCCGCGTCAACCCATACATACGCATATTTACGCAGCCTATTTATATTACCAAACTTCAAAACATAAGTCAAGCGTTTGGACAAACTTTTTTTAATTTTTTTGAAAAAATTTTTTTATTCGCTTGTTTTTCCGTTATTCCCCTTTTTTTCGTCTTTTATACCCGCCCTTACGCGTGCGCGCGCGACCGCATATAAAAAAGCAGGAAAATTCCCGCTTTTTATGCTTTATAAATTCCGTCCACGATTTTTTTCAGCGTTTCCGCATCGTTTTCCCCCGTAAATTCGATTGGCTCGTGCACCACCGTTTTTTCTTTCGTCATATAAACGGGAACGAATTGCACCCTTTTTCCGCATTTTTTATAATACAGCCTGTCTACGGCGACGAAGCCTTGATACACCTCGCCGCCCGCTTGATCGTTTTCGTTTGCGTAATCGACGTCGGGAAAAATCAAGATATTATCCCCCGCTTGAAGCGCTTCCACCGTCCGTTTTAAAGTGGTGATCGATCTCATTCCCGTTTCCCCGCGATAGACGGGAATTGCGCGCGCAGATTTAGATAAGGAAGTCAATACCCTCGCTACGATGGGTGAAGCGAGCTTACAAAAGAGCTTTCCGTACCCCAAGCGTTTGGAAAAGGTGTATTCTTGCAAATGCTTCTTCGCCGTTTGATAATCGGTGAAAGTATGCAATACCCACGGCCGCAACACCGTACGCAAAGAGGTGAACGCACCGATCACGCCGTCGTTATCGCGGTGGCGGCAAAGATAAACGCAAGGCGCTTGCGGCAACTCACCTTCCACTTTGCGCTTTTTCGTACATCGCCGCACGCAAAAGAGCGCGAAGCCTATCCAAGCATTGTATTTCTTTCTTCTATATTTTCTTCCCGACATTGTACGCCGTCCTTTCGTTCGCAAGATTTTTTCTTAAACACCCAATGCATCTGCACTTGATAACTGATGAGCGACAGACAAAAATCGACGATCAGCTTCACCCAAACCGCACCGCCGAGCATCGAGGTGAACAGCAACACCAACCCGTACGACGCACCCATTTGCACCAACCACAGAGAATAATATTTGAAAATACTGCTCCGTGAAATATTTTTTCCGCCGAACGTCAAAAATCGGTTGCAGGCAAAATTGACGCCGCTGGAAAGCACGCGCGAAAGCACCGTGGCAAACAGCAGCGCAACCTCTAAATCTTTCACGCCCAACGCGGGCAATAGCGCGTAATACAGCAACGAAAAGCCGCCCAAGTCTACCGCGCCCGCGACCGCCGCCGCCAAAATAAAGAATAGCAACGGTTTCGCAAGCACCTTTGCCACGCGCAAAGAATCGCTCACGGTATGATAATGAGAGGTGTGATTGACCTCGTATTTCGTTGTGATAGAATGTTCGATCAGCGCAATTTCGGCTTCCTTCGAATGAATGAGCATATTCATTTCGTATTCAAATCGATCGCCTTGCAACCCGACGAGCCAATCGAGGATATCCCCCGAAAAGCCGCGCAAGCCCGTTTGCGTATCCTTTAATTTCACGCCGTACAGCAAAGAAAACGCCAGCGCCGTGGCTTTATTTCCTAATTTTGAACGGAACGGCATCACCTTGCTGTTTAGATTTCGGCAACCGATATGGATGCAGCGGCAGTGTTCTTGCCCCAAGGCGGCATCCAGCTTCACCGCGTCCGAAACCTCGTGCTGACCGTCGCAATCCATCGTTACAACGCCCAAATAACGGTCTTTCAAGTCGCTTTCGAGATAGTAGGCAAACGCCGTTTTGAGCGCCGCGCCCTTGCCGCGGTTTTGTTCGTGCGAAAGCAGGCGTATCTTTTCCCCGAATACCCGCTTAATCTCGCGAAAGACGTCGCTGTGCGTTTCGTCCGAGCCGTCGTTGACGATGATAATATCGCCAAAATGCTTCGTCAGCGATTCGACGAGATAGAAAAACGCGGGCGTGGGATTGAGCGCAGGGATCGCAAGCGCCGCGTTAGACGAGCGTATTTCCATAATTCCTCCTTTGCAAGCAAGCAAAAAGCCCCGCACCGCAATGATGCTTTCGTACAGCATCACCCGCGCAGGGCTTCACGATTACTGCTATATAATCATACGCCTTTTTAATGAAAATATTGCGTTCGATTTTTGGCAATTTATGGATATTTTTGAGAAGTTTTCGTGAAAATTATTTGCTCGTTTTTTCCTTAAAGCGCGCTTTTGCCCGCAATTCGCTATCGAGAATACGCTTGCGGATACGCAGCGACTTGGGCGTAACTTCCAAAAGTTCGTCGTCCGCGATAAATTCCAAACATTCTTCCAAGCTCATTTTGCTCACGGGCACGAGCGTCAACGCGTCGTCGCTCCCCGAAGAACGGGTGTTGGAAAGGTGCTTGGTTTTGCAAACGTTTACGTTGATATCGTCGGAAAGGTTGGTAACGCCCACCACCATGCCTTGATACACGGGCGTACCGGGAGTGATAAACAGCGAACCGCGCCCCTGCGCGTTAAACAGCCCGTAGGTTACCGCCTCGCCCGTTTCGAAAGCCACCAACGAACCCGTATTTCTGCGTTGCATATCCCCTTTATAAGGCTCGTATTCAAAGAATATGGTGTTCATGATCCCTTGCCCCTTGGTATCGGTTAAAAACTCGCTCTTGTAACCGAACAGCCCGCGCGAGGGAACGGTAAATTCGAGGCGCATACGGTTGCCTACCGCGCTCATATGCACGAGCGTGCCCTTTCTGTTGCCCATCGCGGCGAACACAGGCCCCGTCATATCCTCGGGCACGTCCGCAACGAAGCGTTCAATCGGCTCGTGGCGCACGCCGTCGATTTCCTTATACAACACCTTGGGCGTAGACACCTGAAACTCGTAGCCCTCCCGTCTCATCGTTTCGATCAGAATGGAAAGGTGCATTTCCCCGCGCCCGCAAACGCGGAAACTATCCGCAAAATCGGTGTCGTTCACGCGCAAAGAAACGTCGCGCAAAAGCTCTTTATACAGCCGTTCGCGAAGCTGACGGGTGGTAACGAATTTCCCTTCCTTGCCCGCAAAGGGACTGTCGTTGACGGAAAAAGTCATTTCCACCGTCGGTTCTTCGATCTTGATAAACTGCACGGGCTCGACCTTCGTCGGCTCGCACACGGTATCCCCGATATTCAATCCGTCGATGCCCGAAAACACGACGATATCCCCCGCTTGCGCGGAAGCCACGGGAACGCGCTCCAAGCCCTCGATCTGATACAAATTGACGATACGGCAATTCGTGCGCACCTTGTTATCGAGGAAGTTGCAAACGGATACAGGCTCGTTCGCGCGGATCACGCCCCGTTCGATCCTGCCGATCCCGATTCGGCCGACAAATTCGTTATAATCGATACAGGATACGAGAAGTTGCCCCGCGCCCTCGGTATCCAGCTCCATCGGGGGAATGGTTTCGACGATCGTTTTGAAAAGCGCGTCGAGGTTAGGTTCTTGCGTATCGGGCGAAAGCGAGGAAGTCCCCTGCCGCCCGCAACAATATACGATCGGGCTATCCAGCTGCTCGTCCGTCGCGTCGAGGTCCATCATCAAAAGCTGCATTTCTTCTACCACTTCCGCAATTCTCGCGTCGGGACGGTCGACCTTATTGATCACGATGATGAGTTTCAAGCCAAGCTCCAACGCCTTTTGCATTACGAAACGGGTCTGCGGCAAAGGACCTTCCGCCGCGTCCACCAAAATGAGCGCGACGTTCACCATCTTCAATACGCGTTCCACCTCGCCCGAAAAGTCGGCGTGCCCCGGCGTATCGACGATATTGATTTTCACGCCGTTCCAATGCGCCGAAGTATTCTTCGCCAAAATGGTGATCCCTCTTTCCCGTTCGAGATCGCCCGAGTCCATCACACGGTCTTGTACCTGTTGATTATCGCGAAACGCGCCGCCCTGCGCCAACATCTCGTTGACGAGCGTCGTTTTGCCGTGGTCTACGTGCGCGATGATCGCCACGTTTCTTAAATCTTCTCTAACCATAATAAGCTCCTTTCTATCCGTAAAACTTTTTAACCACATTATTTTAATACATTTTCGATAAAATGACAAGAAAATGAGCGCGGATTTTCACACTTTTTTAATGAAATTAAAAAAATCTCGCTTCTATACAAGCGAGATCGTTTTTCAAAGCTCTTTCACCGCGTTATTTTGATAGCGCGTGAAACGAATAATATACCCGTTATCTTCAATCGGTTGCCCTTCGTCCACGCAAACAAAATCCGCATGCTCGTCCAAATTGGGAAAGAATACCGTAGCGCCGCCGACGGCGTCCACCTTCGTAACGAGCGCGCCGTGGCAATAGGGCAGCAATTCGCGATACACCTCGCCGCCGCCGATCACGAAAACATCTTCCTCTTTCCGTTTTTTCAGCTCGTCAAACAGCTCGCCGTACGAACGCACGATAACGCAGTCGTCGCGTACCTGCCCCCTTGAAAGCACGATGTTCACGCGATTTTTTAAAGGCTTACCGCCAGGAAAGGAGCGCAAGGTGTTGCCGCCCATCACGACGGTATACCCCGTCGTCGTTTCCCGAAAAAATTTCATATCCTTAGGGATAGAAAACATCATATCGTTGTTTTTTCCGATCCCTCATTCCCTGTCGGCGTGAACGATAGCGTAGATCATAGTTCCGCTCCTTAAATCGCCACGGGAATCTTCGTCGAAAGCTTTTCGTATTCGTAATCGACGAGTTGGAAGCTATCCACCGTGAAATCGTAAAAATTCGTTACGCTTTGATCGACGATCAGCCTCGGCGCGGCGTGGCGGGGATTGGCGAGAACTTCTTTCACCATCGGGATATGGCGATCGTAAATATGCGCGTCTGCAATCACGTGCACAAGCTCGCCCGCTTTCAAGCCCGAAACCTGCGCCATCATGATAAGAAGCACCGCATACTGCACCACGTTCCAATTATTCGCCGTGAGCATATCGTTGGAGCGTTGGTTCAAAATCCCGTTGAGCGTATCCCCCGAAACGTTAAAGGTCATCGAATACGCGCAAGGATACAAATTCATTTCGTGCAAGTCCTGAAAATTATAAATATTCGTCATAATTCTCCGCGAGGAAGGATTGTGCTTCAAATCGTACAGCACGCGATCGACTTGATCGAATTCCCCTTCGCGGTATTGATGCTTTTGCGCAAGCTGATAGCCGTACGCCTTACCGATCGAGCCGTTTTCGTCCGCCCAGCTATCCCAAATATGAGAATTTAAATCGTGGATATTATTGCTCTTTTTTTGCCAGATCCACAAAAGCTCGTCCACGCAGGATTTAAACGCCGTGCGGCGAATGGTGAGAATGGGAAATTCCTCTTGCAGGTTATAGCGGTTGACTACCCCGAATTTTTTCACGGTGTGGGCGGGCGTGCCGTCCTCCCATTTGGGGCGTACGGGCAAATCGGTATCCCAATAACCGTTTTCCATAATATCCGTCATATTTTGCGCGAAAATCTCGTCGGCTCTACTCATACTTGTCTTCTCCTTGCGTGCGTACTTTTTAAAAGTATAACACATTTCTTTCCGTTCGTCAAGCGCTCCGCCGCAAACAATTCAAAAAGCGGCGGAAAATATTTTTCGTTTCCTTTTAGGAAAAAGTTGACAAAAGCAAAAAAAACGGGTATTATATATTCGGTATGAAAATTATTATAAGGAGATTTCTTTTTTTATGAACAAGAAAACCGTAAAAGACGTTGTTGTAAAAGGCAAAAGAGTGCTCGTCAGATGCGACTTTAACGTGCCTATGAAAGACGGCGTGATCACCGACGAAAACCGTATTATCGGCGCGCTTCCCACCATCAAGTATTTGATGGAACAGGGCGCGAAAGTTATCCTTTGCTCGCACATGGGCAAGCCCCACAACGTGTTCGACGCGAAGTTGGAGCTGAACAAAAAGGAAAAAGGCAAAGTAGCCGCGCTTCCCGAAAGCGAACAGGCTGCCGCTACCGAAGAATTCCTTGAAAAAGCAAAGAAAGACGTGAAAAAACTCACGCTTGCGCCCGTTGCGGCTCGCCTTAACGAGCTTTTGGGCGGTAAGGTAACGTTTGCAACCGACATTGTGGGCGAAGACGCAAAAGCGAAGGTATTCGCTTGCAAAGAGGGCGAATGCGTGCTTCTTGAAAATCTCCGTTTCCACAAGGGCGAAGAAAAGAAAGCGCCCGAATTTATGCAAGCGCTCGCTTCCTACGCGGAAGTTTACGTAAACGACGCGTTC
>JAFTQB010000034.1 GCA_017462985.1 Clostridia bacterium | reverse complement strand
TCTTATCATCAATACTATAACAATCATATCATACAAAGAGAAGCTTGTCAATCGTTTTAGTGCAATTTTTGACAAAATGTCATATTTTATCGTTACAAAACAAAAAAGACGGCGAACCGTCTTTTATTCAATCACCGTTATATTTCCTATTGGAATGAGTTCCAAACCGCTTTCGAGCCTCGCGGCGAGCGATAAAATATATTCTTCGCCGTTTGCGTTTAGAAAATAAGTTTTCGTTTGATGATCCTCTACGCGTATTTCATCGGGCAAAAATCGGCGTTTATTGCCCGCTCGTTTGAAAACAGCTTCTTTTTTCGTCCATAAAACGAGCGCTTCGCGAATATTTTCCGCGCGTTCGCCGTCGGCGAGCATAAACGAAAAATCTTTGAGCGTTCGCCCCGAAAGCTTTTCCGCGTCCACCCCCACCGCATGATCGCTCACGGCGATCGCCGCCAAGCCGTGCGTATGGGAAATAGAAATTTCCGCGCCTTGCACCGTAGGTTTTCCGCATGAATTTTTCGAAAACGATTGCAATTTTTCTCGCCCTAAGGCGTATCGCAAAAGAGCGTACGCCGCCCGCTTTTGCGCGCGCAAAGCAGCGTTTGTTATCCGCGAAAATTCCGCTTCGATCTGCCTAGGGAACAGGGAAAAATCAGCAAATTCTTCTTCCGTACAAAGATATACGCGCGTCATGCCGTTTTATCTTTGTCCGCGCCGCGAAGCATGGCGATAAACGGCAGGATCACGCCGCCGATCGCGTTGCCGACCATGGATAAAAGCACGTAGCCGACGACGCGCCAAGAAACCTCGCCGAGATAGTAAAAATACAGCATATTCGCCACCGAATGATCGAAGCCGCAAAAAGCGAATACGACGATGGGCAAAATTACGCCCATCGTAACGGACAGGCGTTTTTCGGGCGCGTAATGCGCCGACCAAATGGAAGCCGTGATCAAAATGCCGCAAATAATGCCCGAACCGAGCGCATTCGCCGCCCAACCGTCCATATTCAGTTTTGCGGAAATCAAATTTGCCGCCGCAGGCGCGACCTCCGCTTCCAAAGGCGAAAAATGCACGAGCATCGCGATAAACGCCACGCCGAGGGAATTAAAAATAAAACAAACGGGAAGCCGCCATGTGTTTTTGATCCCCATTTTCGGCAAGGAAGCCACCATGCCCGTAAACAAACGCATATCGTAAGCAATGATCGCGTACATTCCGAGCGCAAACAAAAAGCCGCCGACGAGCTTACCAAGCCCCCCGTCGATACGCGACGACGCAAGCAACGAAGCCGTGCCGCCGATCCCGATCATGATCCCCGCGAGCCAAGCCATCAAGCAAAAGACGGCAAATTCTCTTCTTGTCATTTTTTCGAATTTTTTCATAGTGTTTTTATTGTAACACTATCCCCCAAAAAAGGCAAGCCTTTTTGGAAAAATTTTTCTTTTTGAATTATAAAAAAATCCCTACCGCGCGTTTGCGATAGGGATTTACAATTATTCTTCTTCGTCGTCGGGAATTTCTACGTTGTGGTAAACGTTTTGCACGTCGTCGTTATCTTCCAACGCGTCGAGCATTTTCAAGAAGGTTTCCAGCTTGTCCGCGGGCAATTCGATACGGCTGTTGGGAATCATCGCAACTTCCGCTTGCACGAACTTGATCTTGGGTTCTTCCTCTTCATTTCTGCGCGTCTTGGGCGCCGCCGCAACCAGTTCAGCGTTCTTATCTTCCAAATATTTTCTCACGTCCGAGAAGCTTTCGGGAGAAGTGAAGATTTCGTAGACGTCGTCGCTGACGATTACGTCGTCCGCGCCCGCTTCCAACGCGTATTCCGTCATCGTATCTTCGTCAAGCTCTACCGTTCTTTCTACGACGATATAGCCTTTGTTTTCGAAGTTGTACGATACGCAACCCGTCTGCCCCATCGAGCCGCCGTGCTTGCTCAAGATCGCGCGAACGTCGCCCGCCGTACGGTTGACGTTATCCGTAAGCGTCGTGATGATCACCGCCGAACCCGCTACGCCGTAGCCTTCGTAGGTAAGCTCTTTATAATCCGCGCCGCTAAGCTCCCCGCTTGCCTTTTTAATGCTGCGTTGAATGTTTTCGTTGGGCATATTCGCCGCTTTCGCTTTTGCAATGATATCCGCAAGCTTGCTGTTCGTTTCGGGATTGGGGTTGGTTCTTGCCGCTACGGCGATCTCTCTGCCGATCTTGGTGAAAATTCTGCCTTTCGCCGCGTCCGCCTTACCCTTTTTTGCCTGTATGTTGTGCCATTTGCTATGTCCTGACATAATTCTGCTCCTTTAATTTTCCGTAAATTCGTTCTTCGCCAATTGATACATGGCGATCCCCGCCGCCACCGCGGCGTTTAAACTCTCTTGCGTGCTCTGCATCGGGATACGCACCGTATCGCTCGCCGCCGCTCTCACTATTTCCGAAACGCCGTTCGCCTCGTTACCGATCACGAGCGCAAACTTCTTTGGCGAAGCGTAAGAAAACAAATTCTTGCCGCCCATGTCCGCAACCACGATAGGCGTAGCGGACAATGCCGATAAAATTTCTTCCCGTTCCCCTTCGTAGAGCTTGGTAAAGAAAATACCGCTCATACTCGCACGAACGCACTTGGGAGAATACGCGTCCGTACAGTCGCGCGTGAGATAAATTTCCCGATACCCCGCCGCGTTCGCCGTGCGAATGATCGTGCCGAGGTTTCCTGGGTCTGCCACGCCGTCCAAAAAGAGGCATTTGCCGTGCGGGGGGCAAACGGGATAGCAAGGGATCTTCACCCGACACAATACGCCTTGCGGCGTTTTTTCGTCGGACAAATAGCGGAACACATCGTCGCTCACTTGCACGCCAAGACTTTCTTCAAAAGGAAGCTCGCCGCAATAACTTTGCGCGATAAATACCCTTTCGATGGACAGCGCGCTTTTTAAGCACTCCTCCGCCATTTTTTTGCCCTCGACCAAAAACGCGCCCAGCTGTTTTCTGCCCTTTTTATCCTTTAAAGACACCGTTTCCTTGATGAGAGGATTGTTTTTGGAAGTAATGATCATTTTTCGTAAAATAGTGAAAAAGCCTTTTTCACTTTTTGAGCAAAAAGGCTTTTTAATTCGTTCTTAGAGAGCCGCTTTCGCTTTCTCTACGAGCTGCGTGAATGCCGCCGCGTCGTTTACCGCCAAATCGGCAAGCACTTTTCTGTTGAGGTTGATTCCCGCAACGGAAAGACCGTGCATAAACTTGCTGTAAGAAATGCCGTTCATTCTTGCAGCCGCGTTGATTCTTGCAATCCAAAGCTTTCTGAAATCTCTCTTTCTTCTTCTTCTGCCGATGAACGCATAGTTCAAGGACTTCATAACAGCTTGTCTAGCAATTCTGTACGACTTGCTCTTGTTGCCAAAGTAACCTTTGGAAAGTTTAAAAATTTTTCTACGCTTTTTCACCGCGTTTACTGCTCTTTTAATACGCATAATTCATCTTCTCCTTTCTTATTTCTTGTAAGGCATCATACTTTTTACGGTATTTTCCTGAGTGGTAGAAACAAGAGTGTTTTGGCGCAAAACTCTCTTTCTTTTACGAGTCTTGGTTTCTGCTTTGTGGTTCTTGCCGCCGTGGGGTCTTTTTACTTTACCCGTACCGGTGAGCCAGAAACGCTTTTTGGTACTGCTGTGAGATTTCTGTTTAGGCATATATTTATCCTCCGAATTTTTTTCTTGTTTTATATCCTCGCGAATTTCGCGCGATTTACTGTTTTGCGGGCGAAAGAATCATCAAAATGTTTCTGCCTTCCGTAACGGGCGCTTTGTCCATGTTCGCCTTGCCGCCGAGCATTTCAAAGAAACGCTTCATCACGTCCACGCCCATCGAAGCGTGCGCTTGCTGACGGCCGCGCATTCTGATCGACACTTTCACCTTGTTGCCGTCCGCGAGCATTTCCATCGTCTTTTTCGCTTTGACCTGCAAATCGCCTACGTCAATCGTCATGGAAAGATAAATTTCTTTCACTTCGATCACCTTTTGGTTTTTGCGGTTTTCCTTTTCGCGCTTGGCTTGCTCAAACTTGAACTTACCGTAGTTCATAATCTTGCAAACGGGCGGCACCGCATTGGGGGAAATCTTCACTAAATCAAGATTTTCCTCGTCCGCAAGGCGCAAAGCCTCCGCCGCGCTCATGATCCCGAGCTGTTCGCCCGTAGAAGAAATGACTCTGACTTCTCTATCACGGATATCGCCGTTGATTTGATGCTGCTCTTTAATGGTCGTGTACCTCGCCAAAAAAATAATGGGTTGCTACGCATAGCAACCCACTTTTTTGCATAAATTCTCGCAGTTTTCCCTGCCAAAAATCTACTATCGAGCCGTACCGATATATCGTACGGCGAGAAGGTTTGCTTCTGCTTAGCCTAATTATAATAGCATAAAGCAAACCGCTTGTCAACTGTTTTTCGTAAGTTTTTTAAAATTTTTTCGGCGCTTATTTTTCAAGCTCGCATTTCAAATAATTGGCTACGCTCGCCAAAAATCTTGTCGCTTCCCCCAAAAGCCCCACGGGGAATTTAGGAAGAAAACGGTCTGCTTCCATCGTGATATCCCCTTGATAGCCGATCTTTTTGAGCGCAGCGAGCATTGCCGAAAAATCGATTTTTCCAAGATACGGCAACACGTGCTGATCGCGCAATTGATCGTTATCGTGGATATGGAGCGATTGCAACCGATCCCCCAGCGTTTCGATCATTTGCACGGCAGAGGTATTCAGCCCCGCCATTTCCGCGTGCCCGATATCGAGGCAGGCAACAAAAGTATCTTCGGGCAAAAGATCCATATGCTTTTTAAAATCGTCGTGATGAGAACAAGCCGCCGCGCAAGCCGTCGGCTCGCCTGCGTTCCAATTCCACATATTTTCCACGCCGATTTTCACGCCCGCTTTTTTCGCCGTAGCCTCAAAGGAAAGAAGCAGCGCCGCGTTTTCTTCGGGCGTATAATAATTCCAAGGATGTACGACGATCACTTTCGCGCCCAAAACGCCCGCCACTTCGATTGCGCGTTCGATCTTTTTATGCGCGAAAGCGTTGTATTCTTCCGTCGTCATTCCAAAGCGAGGAAAAGCGTCGGAGGTCGCCGAAGGAAACGGCGCGTGCGCTTGGTTGCAAGGAAGCCCAAGCCCGTCGGCGTAGGCGCGAAAGGCTTTTGCCCGCTCGATATAATCGTCTGCGTCCAAAACCTCTTTTTCGGCATGAGAATCGTAAAACATCGAATAATCGTACGCCGTAAAGCCCGCTTCTTTGAGTATTTTTAAAACTTTTTTATTATCGCCAAGCGCGGCGAGAGAATTGATCTCGGTGGAAATAAACATAGGAAAACCTCTTAATTTTCAACTTGTTTTGCCAACCATTTCGCAACGCTACTCAGCGCAAGCTGAAACGATTCTTTGAGTTCTTCGGGCATTCTTTCAGCTACGACCGTTTCCAAAGAAATACACCCCGTAAATCGAATAGTTTTCAAGCCATCGATGAAGCCGTTCCAATCAATTGCGCCTTGAAAAGGAATCAAATGCCGATCCTGCCGCGCTAGATCATCGTGAACGTGCAGTGCACCCAAGTCATTTCCCAAAAGCACGATCGCTTCGCGGATATCATCGCCCATTACGTATAAATGCCCCGTATCGAGACACGCCTTTACGCACTCGTCGTTCACCGCTTGAATCACGGCTTTCAAACTCTCGATATTAGAAAACGCTCTGCCCTTTTTAAAAGGCATATTTTCAAGGCAAAGCGTAACGCCCGCTTCTTTTGCCGCAGGCAACAGCGCCGTCAACATTGCAACGTTAGCATCAAAAAATTCTTCTTCCGTAGCGTCCCCTCCCCAACCTTTAGGCAAACAGGGATGTAATACCACGCGTTGACAGCCGAGATATTTTGCGCCGAGGATATCCTTTTTATAATATCCAATCGTCGCTTTTCTGCCCTCGTCCGTCGTATCGTCTACAGTGGGCCAAATGGCATGCAATTGCCAAATTTGCAAACCGTTTTCTTGGGCACACGCACCGACTTTCGTCAAATACGCTTCAAACGCTTCGTCTGAAAGGCGGAATAGCGGTGAATCCGCATACATCAATTCTTGATAATCGATACAATCGTACCCGTGCGCTTTCATTTTCCTCATGCCCACCTCGTAATCGTCCAAGCGGAAATAAGCGTACGACTGGATCCCCGTCCTAATCATCTTTTCACCTCAAAACACCGTTTTCTCGGCTATATCGCGAAGAACTGTTTCAATAAATTCGTCCGCGTTGATCGCGCCCGTATCGCCTTTATCTCTGCGGCGGACGGCAACCTGACCCGCTTCCATTTCCTTATCGCCCACAACGAGCATATAAGGCACTTTTTCCATTTGCGCTTCGCGGATCTTATACCCGATCTTTTCGTTACGATCGTCCACCTTTACGCGAATGCCCTTATCGCGCATTTTTTGACACAGCTCGTTTGCAAACGCAAGCTGACGATCGGTGATCGGCAAAATTTTAACCTGCAACGGCGAAAGCCATACGGGGAATTTACCCGCGAAATGTTCGATCAAAATACCGATAAACCGTTCGATCGAGCCGAACGCTACGCGGTGTACCATGATCGGGCGGTGCTTGCCGCCGTCCTCACCGATATATTCCATATCGAAGCGTTGCGGAAGCTGGAAGTCGAGCTGGATCGTACCGCATTGCCAGGTTCTGCCGATACTGTCTTGCAAATGGAAGTCGATCTTCGGCCCGTAGAACGCGCCGTCGCCCTCGTTGACAACGTAATTAAGCCCCATATCGTCAAGCGCGTTTTTCAACGCCTCCGTCGCGGTGTTCCAATCCTCGTCGCTGCCCATGCTGTTTTCGGGACGGGTGGAAAGCTCTACGTGGTACTTAAACCCAAACAGCGTATACACCTCGTTGATAAGGCGCACCACGCCCTTGATCTCGTCTTTGATCTGTTCGGGCGTCATGAAGATATGCGCGTCGTCTTGCGTGAAGCAACGCACGCGGAACAGCCCGTGCAACTGCCCCGATTTTTCGTGGCGGTGCACCAACCCCAATTCGCCCATGCGAATGGGAAGATCTTTATAGCTGTGCGGTTCGTTTTTATAAACCAAAATACCGCCGGGGCAATTCATAGGCTTGATTGCAAAATCTTCTTCGTCCACTTTCGTGGTGTACATATTATCGCGATAGTGATACCAATGCCCCGAAGTTTCCCAAAGGGAACGGTTGAGCATAATGGGCGTATTCACTTCCACGTAGCCCTCTCTGGTATGCAGTTCTCTCCAATAATTGATAAGCTCGTTTTTAAGGATCATGCCGTTGGGCAGGAAGAAAGGCAAACCCTTACCCTCGTTCAAAATTGCGAACAGCTTCAGTTCTTTGCCGAGCTTGGTATGGTCGCGCTTTTTCGCTTCTTCGAGCATGGTGAAATACGCTTCCATTTCGTCCTTTTTCGCAAACGCCGTGCCGTAGATACGCGTGAGCATTTTATTGTGCTCGTCGCCGCGCCAGTACGCGCCAGCAATACTCGTTAAACGGAAAGCTTTGATCTTGCCCGTCGAGGGAAGGTGCGGTCCGCGGCAAAGATCGATGAAGTTTCCCTGCTTATAAAAGGAGATCGTTTCCCCTTCGGGAAGCTCGTTGATAAGCTCCACTTTATAATCCTCGCTGAACCCCTCCATCAGCTTAATCGCTTCGTCCTTGGGCAAAGTGAACCGTTCGATGGGCAAATTGCTTTTGATGATCTTTTGCATTTCCATTTCCAACTTCGCAAGATCGCTCTGCGCGATGGGCGTTACGAAATCGATATCGTAATAAAAGCCGTTTTCGATCACGGGACCGATGGAAAGCTTACAAGTGGGATATACCGTTTTAAGCGCTTGCGCCAAAACGTGCGCGCAAGTATGACGGTAGACCTGCAACCCCTCTTTATCCTTGAGCGTTACCACTTCGAGGGAATCCCCCTCTTTGAGCGTATGAGATAAATCGACGAGTTCGCCGTTCACCTTCGCGCATACGGCGTTTCTCGCAAGCCCCTCCGAAATCGCTTGCGCCGCCTGAAAACAGGTTGCGTTTTCAGCCACTTCCAACGCGTCGCCGCTCTTTAAAATAATATTCATAAAAATTCCTCCGTACAGTAATGTTTTTTTAATAAAAAAATCCTTAAACTCCCCAAAAAGAGTTTAAGGACGCAAGTTTCTTTTTTGCGCGGTTCCACCTTAATTGCCGAGAATATCCCGACCGCTTTTCGTATTCAGTTACGCCGAGCGCAAAGCGGTTTCACGATTGCCCTAAAATACGCGTCTTTCAGCCGAGGAACGCGCTCTCTGCAATTTCAAAAGCAAGGCTACTTGTCTTTGCATTATTATTCTACCCCTTTTTTCCGCGATTGTCAACCGTTTTCACGGCTGTTATCGGGGATTTTTTAGCGCGAAAAGAATTTTCTCTTTGCGCACGCACGCGCTTTTTGCTTGACTTAATAAAAAAAAAGGGCTATAATATTGAATTGCTTAAACGATACACGACGGTGAAAGGCGGCGAGCGCCGCGATTTTTGGAGGTTTTTTTATGATGGATATGAAATCCGTAGAAAGCAAATGGCAAACGAAATGGGAAAAAACCAAGCTGAATACTTTCAACAAAAAGAATTCGGATAAAAAATGGTACGTTTTGGAAATGTTTTCTTATCCCTCGGGGGCAAATCTGCACGTGGGGCATTGGTATAACTATGGCCCTACCGATTCGTACGCGCGTTTTAAAAAGATGCAAGGCTACGAGGTGTTCCAGCCCATGGGCTTCGACGCGTTCGGGTTGCCTGCGGAAAACTACGCCATCAAAACGGGAATCCACCCCAAGGATTCCACCGAAAAGAATATCGCAACGATGGAAACGCAGCTTCGCAATATGGGCGCAATGTTCGATTGGAGCGCAGAGCTGATCACCTGCGAAGAAAATTATTATAAATGGACGCAATGGCTGTTTTTGCAGCTTTATAAAAAAGGTCTTGCTTACCGCAAGGAAGCCCTCGTCAATTGGTGCCCTTCTTGCGAAACGGTGCTTGCGAACGAACAAGTGATCGACAGCGCGTGCGAACGCTGCGGTTCAACGGTTCTTCGCAAAAATATGACGCAATGGTTCTTTAAGATCACCGATTACGCGGAAGAGCTGTTAGAGGGGCTTGACTCCATCGATTGGCCGGAAAAGACAAAGTTGATGCAAAAGAATTGGATCGGCAAATCGACGGGCTGTGAAATTTATTTTGAAGCTGAAACGGGCGATCAAATCACCGTATTCACCACTCGTCCTGATACTGTGTTCGGCGTGAACTATATCGTTCTTGCGCCCGAACATCCGCTTGTGGAAAAGCTCAAAGAAGCGCACCCCGAACAGGCGGAAGCGATCGACGCTTACGTGCGCTATGCCGCGGAAGCGAACGATATCGATCGTCTTTCCACCGCTCGCGAAAAGACGGGCGTGTTCACGGGCGCGTACGCTACGCATCCTTTGACGGGCAAGCAAGTGCCTATCTACCTTGCCGATTACGTGCTTTATTCGTACGGCACGGGCGCAGTGATGGCCGTGGCGGCGCACGACGAAAGAGATTACGCGTTTGCAACCAAATATAATCTTCCGATCACGCAAGTTATTCAAAAGATCGGCGGCGAAACCGAGCTTCCGTTCTGCGAGGACGGCATTTTGGTGAACAGCGGCGAATTCGACGGTCTTTCAGGCGACGAAGCGCGCGACGCAATCGCCGTGCATTTGACGAAGATCGGCAAAGGCGGCAAAAAGGTGAACTACCGTTTGCGCGACTGGTCGGTTTCCCGTCAACGCTATTGGGGCGCGCCCATTCCGATGATCCATTGCGAAAAATGCGGCGTCGTTCCCGTACCCGAAAAAGAATTGCCCGTAAAGCTTCCCTACGACGTGGAATTCCGCCCTAGCGGCAGATCGCCCCTTGCGGCGCACGAAGGGTTTATGAATTGCACCTGCCCTGCTTGCGGCGGCGCGGCGCAACGCGACCCCGACACCTTGGATACTTTCGTATGCTCCAGTTGGTATTATTTGCGCTATCCCGAAGCGAACAACGCAAAGGCTCCTTTCACGAAGGAAACGGCGGATAAAATGTTGCCCGTCGACGTATACGTGGGCGGCGCGGAACACGCTTGTATGCACCTTTTGTACGCGCGCTTTATCACCAAGGCGCTCCGCGATATGGGATATTTGAGTTTCGACGAGCCGTTCAAGCGCCTCGTACACCAAGGCGTAATCCTTGGACCCGACGGCAACCGTATGTCCAAGAGCAAAGGAAATGTCGTTTCGCCCGACAAATACGTAAACGAATACGGTTCGGATATTTTCCGTTTGTATTTGATGTTCGGTTTCAGCTATACCGAAGGCGGTCCTTGGAACGACGACGGGATTAAGTCGATCGCAAAATTCCTTGATCGCGTAGAGCGTATCGTAAGAAAGGTTGCGGAAATGAAGCAAAGCGGCGCGGCGGCGAAAAACGCGCCCGAAAAAGAGCTTGATTTTGTGAAAAATTCGTCGATCAAGAGCATTATCCGCGACGTGGAGGTATTCTCGTTCAATACTTCCGTAGCGAGAATTATGGAATACGTAAACGCGCTTCAAAAATACGATAGCGACGTTGCCGAAAAGAACGTTGCGTTCTTGAAAGAAAGCGTAAAAGATTTGATCCGTATGCTCGCTCCGTTCGCGCCCCACTTTGCGGAAGAGCTGTGGGAGATTATGGGCGAAAAGAATTCCGTCTTTGAAGAAAGCTATCCCCAAGTTGACGAAGCGGCGCTGATCAAATCGGAAGTGGAATACGCCGTACAGGTGAACAGCAAGATCAAGGCGAAAATGATGATTGCGGAAAATCTTTCGAGCGAAGAAATTCAAGCGCTCGTAGCCGCGCACGAAGATATCGCCCCCCTGCTTGCGGGCAAGACGGTGAAAAAATGTATCATCGTCAAGGGAAGGTTGGTCAATTTGATCGTCGGCTAAAAGAAAATAAAAATTGCTCCTCGGCAATCGTCCGAGGAGCTTTTTCTTTCCTTATAATATATTATTGCGGTTGTTTTGCGCCGTCGATAACGCTTAAAATATTTTCAAGCGCGGGCGCTTCGTAATCTTCGATCCGCCCCTCGTCGGCATACTGCGCGATCTTGGGATCGAGCGGCAGCTTCGCCGTGGCGGGAATCAGGTATTCCTTTGCGAGCGCCTCCGCCTTGCTATGCCCGAACACTTCCATTTTCTTGCCGCAATCGGGACATTCGATATAGCTCATATTTTCCACGATACCCAGCACGGGAACTTTCATCAAATTCGCCATGTTCACCGCTTTTTCCACGATCATTTTCACAAGATCCTGCGGCGTGGTAACGATTACGATGCCCGCCAGGGGAATACTTTGGAACACCGTCAAAGGGACGTCGCCCGTTCCCGGGGGCATATCGATGAACAGCAGATCGACGTCTTTCCAAATAACGTCCGTCCAAAACTGCAAAACCGTGCCGCCGATGACGGGACCGCGCCAAACAACGGGCATCGTTTCTTCTTCCAACAATAAATTCCTCGACATCAGCTGTATGCCCGACGGCGTAAGCACCGTATCAATGCCCTCCGCGCTGCCCGTTGCGTGATCGCTCACCCCGAACATTTTCGGTACGGAAGGACCAGTTATATCGGCGTCCATAATTCCGACGGAATTCCCCTGTTTTTGCTCCAAGGAAGCCAAAAGCGCCGTCGTAAGCGATTTGCCCACGCCGCCCTTTCCGCTCACGATCCCGATCACTTTCTTGATCGAGCTATCCTTATGCGGAGCTTTTAATAAACTTTCCGTTTTCCTGCTTGAACAATTCGACGAGCAAGAAGAACAATCGTGCGAACAATTTTCACTCATTTTTTAACACTCCTTTGTTTTAACGGTTTTCATTATACTCTTTCGGCTGATTTTTGTCAACGCTTTTGAACGGGATTTCTCCCAAGAGGGAAAATCCGACAAAAATAGCAAGGATTTTAGCGCAAAAACGGTTGCAATACGCAAAAAAATATTGTATAATATATAGGCTGTGCGTAGGCGGGGAGGTAGCGGCACCCTTTTTCCGAAATCCGCTATATCGGAGCTGAAAGCCTTTCTCGGCACCGTTTATGGAAGGTTGCGCATCGTAAGGAACGTTGATATCAAGGTCTTATGCAACGTGATACCGTGAACCGTGTCAGGACAGGAATGTAGCAGCACTAAGCGGACCATTGCGTGTGCCATAAGGTAGCTTTGAAGGAGTCACCTGCGGTGTTTCCACTTCGGTAAACGATGACAAAAAAGGATCGCACAGTTTTTTTGCACAAAAAAGGACTATTCCCTCGGGATAGCCCTTTTTTATTCGTCTTGCTCGCCTTGCTCGTTTCTCTCAATCACCTGCCGCTGAGATACAGTCTCTTGTTTTTTGCCGCGGATATCCAAGCCTTTCGAGCGCTCGTCCTCCATCACAATCCCCCGTTGCAACATCGCGTAGCCGTACTTTTTGCGAATATTCGCCACGGCGGTTTCCGCACGCTCTCGCCTTTGGTAATCGTCGCCCCCCTCCGCCGTTTCCGTTAAGGAAATCTGCTCGATATGATAATCAAACCCCGAAACGGTAACGCCGATCATATGCACGGGCGCGCCGTGAGGATAATGCGCGCAAAACAGCTCGCAGCCCGCCAGCGCGATATCCTTGCAAAGGGTGGTCGGCGGCACTTTCTTTTGACAGGTAATCTCTTCCAGCCGTTCGTTTTTCACCACGATATGTACGGTGTTCGCCTTGCCCACGTCGGCGTCGCGAAGCCTTGCGGCAACGCTTTCGGAAAGCACGAACAGCCAACGCTTGATCTCTTCGCGAGAGGTTACGTCGTAGGGAAGCGTCATGGAATTGCCAATCGATTTTAAATCCTCTTTTTCCGTTTTTGCACGAACGGGTTCTTCGTCCTCGCCGCGCGCGCAGATCAAAAGCTGCCTGCCGCGTTTTCCGAGCAATCGAAGAAGCAGCTCCTCATCGGCAACCGCCAAATCTCCGATTGTGCGAATTCCGTATTTTAGCAGGGTTTGCGCCGTTGATTTGCCCACGTAGAGCATATCTGTAACGGGCAACGGATAAACGATCTTTTCAAATCCCTCTTTGGGAATATAAGAAACGGCGTCGGGCTTTTTAAATTCGGACGCAAGCTTGGCAAACGGCTTATTGAAGCTCACGCCGATCGAAACGGTCAAGCCCAATTCTTCCCTCACCGCGCGGCGGATTTTTTCCGCGATCTCCACGCCGCTGCCGAACAATCTTACGCTCGCCGTCATATCCAACGAACATTCGTCGATACTGCATTCCTCCACCGCGTCGGTGAAGCGTTCGTATATTTCCCGCACCAAACGGGAATAGCGCTTATATTCGTGAAAATGCGTTTCCACGCGAATCACTTGCGGGCATTTTCTGAGCGCGGAAACGACGGTTTCCGCCGTGCGGATCCCGTACTTTTTCGCTTCCTCGTTTTTTGCAAACACCACCCCGCGGCGCTCCCTTGGATCGCCGCATACGATCACGGGCTTTCCTTTCAATTCGGGATTTAAGACTGTTTCCACCGAAGCGAAGAAATTATTCAAGTCGGAATGTAAGATCACCCGTTCGCGCATTTACTATTTCCCCGCCAAATACTCCACGACCGAATGCGCGGCGATATTCCCCTCGCCGATCGCCTTTGCGTATTGATAAGGCTTGCCCGTGCAATCGCCCGCCGCAAATAAGCCTTTTAAATTGGTCGATTGATCTCTCTTAACTACGATATGCCCCTTTTCCGTTTGCAAGCCCCCGCAAAGCGCGGCGGGCGAAACGCTTTCTTTGAGCATAAACACCCCGTCGACGGAAACGGTTCTTTGTTCGCCGTTTTTATCCGCTTTGAACACGACGGCGTTCGCCTTCAAACCGCCCTCGATCCTTTCGGGCATTTTGACGATCTTTTCGATATTCTCGCCATCGATCTCCACGCCCTTATATAAAGGGATCAAATAAACTTTTTTCGCTATCTTCGCCAAATATTCGATCTCGTGTTCCAACGATTTCGTCGTACAAAGCACGGCGATCGTTTTATCCTTATAAAGCATTCCGTCGCAAGTGGCGCAATAGCTCACGCCCCTGCCTAAAAATTCCTCTTCCCCCGCGATCGGCTTTACGCTTTCCACGCCCGTACACAAGATCACCGTTTTGCCTTCGATCGTCAAATCGCCCTCGGCTGTAACGAGAAATTTTCCTTTCATCGCGTATACGCCCGTCGCTTTTTGCGGCTTTACTTCGATTTGCATTTCGTCAAGCTGCGATTTTAACGCGTTAAAAAACTGCTCGCCGCTCACCTTGCAAAGCCCGGGATAATTATTGATCATTTCGGCTTTTTTGATCTTAGCGCCAAAACTGCTACCGCCCAAAATTTCAAAAGTTTTTCCGTTGGCTTGCAACGTCAGCGCCGCCGATACTGCGGCAACTCCGCCGCCGATAATAATACAATCCAGCATTTCCTCACCGTCCTTATCCATAGTATACCACACTTTTTCCCTTTTTGCAATCCCCAAATTATAGAAAAACGCACGGAAAATTCCGCGCGTTCGTTTTTAAAGGGTTGCCGCCATCACCGCTTTGATGGTGTGCATACGGTTTTCCGCTTCCTTGAATACGATCGATTGCTCGCTTTCGAACACCTCGTCCGTAACTTCCATTTCCGTCAAGCCGAATTTTTCGCCCATTTGTTTGCCGACCGTGGTATTCAGATCGTGGAACGCGGGCAAACAGTGCATAAACACGGCGTTTTCCGCCGCCTTTTGCATCAAAGATTTCGTTACGCGATAGGGCGTAAGATCGGCGATTCGCTCCGCCCAAACCGCTTCCGGTTCGCCCATCGATACCCAAACGTCGGTATAGATAACCTGCGCGCCAGCCACTGCTTTTTCGGGATCGGTTTCCAGCGTAACGCTGCCGCCCGACTGCGCCGCCAACGCTTTACATTCTTCTACTAATTTTTCATCGGGGAAGTATTTTTCGGGAGCGCAAGCAACGAAATGCAAGCCCATTTTCGCGCAACCGACCATCAACGAATTGCCCATATTATAACGAGCGTCGCCCATATAGACGAATTTTATGCCTTTGAGCGCGCCGAACTGTTCTTGCACAGTGAGGAAATCGGCAAGGATCTGCGTGGGGTGAAATTCGTTGGTCAAGCCGTTCCAAACGGGTACGGACGAATATTTCGCCAAAGTTTCGACGATCTCCTGCCCGTAGCCTCTGTATTCAATGCCGTCATAAATCGAAGAAAGTACTCGCGCCGTATCGGCAATACTTTCCTTTTTGCCGATTTGAGATCCTTGCGGATCAAGATAGGTTACGCCCATACCAAGATCACGCGCCGCGACCTCGAAGCTACAACGGGTGCGCGTGCTCGTCTTTTCGAAAATAAGCGCGATATTTTTGCCCTTGCAATATTCGTGCGCAATCCCCTGTTTTTTCTTCGCCTTTAAATCCGCCGCGAGCGCAATGAGCGAAGCGATCTCTTCGGGCGTAAAATCAAGCAGTTTTAAAAAATCTTTGCCTTTCAAAAAATTCACCGTGTTCATAAATCATTCTCCTTTTGCCGCCGCTTTGAGGATATCCACCGCTTTTTTTAACAGTTCCATCGGAATATTAAGCGCGGGAAGCAAGCGCAATTTTTGTTTCGCCTTGATGGGCAACGCGCCCTTTTGCATACAGGCGCGCAACACCTCGTCCACGGGGCGTTCCGTTTCGACGCCGATCATCAAGCCTAGCCCTGAAACGCTTTTGATCCCCTCCGCGCCGTTAAGGCTATTGAAAATATAATCGGATTTTTCGCGCACTTCTTTTAAAAGTTCGTCGTCGATGCGTTCGATCACGGAGACCGCCGCCGCACAAGCGATGGGATTGCCGCCGAACGTAGAGCCGTGCGAGCCTGTGCCAAGCACCGTTTCCACCCGTTCAAAGAGCATGGTTGCGCCGATCGGCAAGCCGCCCGCAAGCCCTTTTGCCGTCGTAACGATATCGGGCGTAATGCCGTAGCGTTGGAACGCGTACAGCGCGCCGCTTCTGCCGTTGCCCGTTTGCACCTCGTCGACGATCAAAAGCGCGTTCTTTTCCCTGCAGAGCGATTCCAAGCCTTTGACAAACGCTTGATCGAGCGCCATGACGCCGCCTTCGCCTTGCACGAGTTCGATCATCACCGCCGCGACGGGAGAAGCTTCAAAGCAAGCCTTTACGCTATCCAAATCGTTTGCCGTTGCGTACGCAAAGCCTTGCGTAAAGGGGTTGAAGTCGTGATGAAAAACGTCTTGACCCGTAGCCGAAAGCGTGGTGACCGTTCTGCCGTGGAAGCTGTTTTTCAACGTTACGATCGTATAATCGCCTGCGCCTTTCGTATCCTGCGCCCATTTGCGCGCTACCTTAATCGCACATTCGTTGGCTTCCGCGCCCGAATTGCCGAAAAACACTTTTTTCGCGCCCGTGCGAGTGCACAAAAGCTCGGCTAATCGGATACAAGGTGTAGAATAATACAAGTTGGAGGTATGCTGAATACGGTCGAGCTGTTCCACGACGGCGTTTTTCCATTCCTCGTCCGCAACGCCGAAGGTATTCACGGCAATCCCCGTCGCCAAGTCGATATATTCTTTGCCCTCATCGTCGTATACGAGAGAGCCTTTTCCGTTTACGAGATGAAGATCAAACCGACCGTATGTGTTGGCGATATACAGTTTATCCTTTTCCTTAAAATTCTTTGGCATCTTTCTTTTCTCTCACAACCATCGTGCCCGCGCCCTCGTCCGTCATCGTTTCGATGAGCAACGCATGCGGCACGCGACCGTCCAAAATCGTTACTTTTTTCGCGCCCATTTTGATCGCGTCGATACAGCATTCCACTTTCGGGATCATACCGCCCGAAATAACGCCCGATTGGAAAAGCTCTGCGGCTTCTTGCAGATCGATACAGCGAATGAGCGAGGTATGATCGTTTTTATCGCGCAAGATCCCTTCGATATCCGTCATCGTGATCAAGCGTTCGGCTTTGAGCTTGCCCGCGATCACCGCCGCCGCCGTATCGGCGTTGATATTATAAACGTTGCCAGCACGATCGCAACCCACTGTGGATACGACGGGAATATAATTTTTTTCCAAAAGATCCAAGATCGGGGAAACGTCTACGCCCGTGATCTTGCCCACGAATCCCAAACGCTCGTCCTTGACCGTCGCTTCGATCATATGGCTATCCAAGCCGGAAATACCGATCGCTCTGCCCCCGAAATTGCCCAAAAGGTTGACGAGGCTTTTATTGATCTTGCCCGCCAAGACCATTTGCACCACTTCCGCCGTTTCCTTATCCGTTACGCGCAAGCCGTCGACAAATTCCGATTGCTTGCCGATCTTTTTCAGCATTTCCGTAATTTCGGGGCCGCCGCCGTGCACCAACACGACCTTGATACCAATGAGCGAAAGCAATACGATATCTTCCATTACCTGCTCTTTTAAGCTTTCGTTGATCATCGCGTTGCCGCCGTATTTGACCACGACGATCTTTCCGTAATATTTTTGAATATAAGGCAGCGCTTGCGTTAAGACTTCCGCGCGCCCTGCGTTGGTTAATTGTACCGACATAGTTTTCTCCCGTAAATTAAGTTCTGTAATCGCCGTTGATCTTCACGTAATCGTAGGTGAGATCGCACCCCCAAGCCACGCTGCAAGCGTTTCCGTCGCCAAGGCAAACCTTGATAACGATTTCTTCTTCCAATAAAATTTCCTTTGCTTTTTCTTCGGAAAATTCCACGCCCGCGCCGTTTTCGCAAACCTTAATCTCGCCTTTTTTTGAAATAAAGCTGACGGCGATCTTGTTTACGTCCACTTCCGCGCCGCTATAACCGATCGCGCAGAGCACGCGCCCCCAATTGGCGTCCGCGCCGAACATCGCCGCCTTGACAAGCGAAGAACAGATCACGCTCTTTGCAACCGTTTTTGCCGCAAATTCGTCCTTTGCGCCGCTCACGCTACATTCAAGCATTTTCGTCGCGCCCTCGCCGTCGCCCGCGATCTTTTTGCAAAGGAACACGGTAACGGTATTGAGCGCCTGCATAAACGCGTTAAAATCCGCGCCCTCGGCGGTGATCTCGTCGTTGCCCGCCAAGCCGTTGGCAAGCACCGTTACCATATCGTTGGTAGAAGTATCGCCGTCTACGCTCACCATATTAAAGGTGGTTTCAATGTCGCTTGAAAGCGCTTTTTGCAGCATTTTGGGGCTGATCGCGCAATCCGTCGTGATGAACACGAGCATGGTTGCCATATTGGGATGAATCATTCCCGAGCCTTTGGCGATCCCGCCGATCTTACAGGTTTTGCCGCCGACGGTGAAGGAAACCGCGATCTCTTTTTTCTTGGTATCCGTCGTCATGATCCCTTCCGCCGCGTCGTCGCTATGATCTCCCAACTCCGCCACGAGCGCGGGAATACCGTTTACAATGGGCGTAATATCCAAGGGCTGACCGATCACGCCCGTGGAAGCTACGACGATATCGCTTGCGGGAATCCCCAATTCGTTGCCGAGCGCCAAACAAGTGGCTTCCGCTACTTCTACGCCGTTGGCGTTGCAGGTGTTCGCGTTGCCGCTATTGCAAACGATCGCTTGCGCGTAGCCGTCCGCAATATGCGCTTTGGTTACGGCAAGAGGCGCGCCCTTTACCTTGTTGGTAGTATACACGGAAGCTGCCGAAGCGCGCGCCGAAGAATAGATGAGCGCCAAATCTTTTTTCGTTCTGTTTTTACGGATTCCCGCGTGAATACCGCTCGCCGTAAATCCTTGCGCGGCGCATACGCCGCCTTTGATGATTTCTAACATATTCTCTTCCTTTCGATAGGTTATTTTTTCGTTACGATCAAGCCCGTTTTGCGATCTGCGCCCATTACGAGATTCATGCACTCGATCGCCGCGCCCGAAGCGCCTTTGCCGAGGTTATCGTATGCCGCCATCAGCAAAATCCGTTCCTCGTTGCCGTCCACCGTTACGAGCATCGTATCGCTACCGCTCATTTCCACCGACGACATAAATCCCGCCTTGCCGCCGTTTTCCGTTTCCAAAGCCAATGCGTCTTGGTATTTGACGATCTCGCCGTTATATTTTGCGGCGTATAACGCCTTGATCTCGTCGATCGAACCTTTTTTGAGCTGTTTTTTGAAAACGGGTACGGTAACGAGCATGCCGCTATAAAAATCGGATACGATCGGACAGAAAATCGGTTCGTTTTCCAAGCCCGCGATCGCTTTCATCTCTTTTAAATGCTTATGCTGTTGACGGTCGGCGTATTGATAGGGAGCGCCGAGTTTTTCATCGCGAGCCTCCGCTTCGTATTCCTTGATCATTCCTTTCCCGCCGCCTGAATAGCCAGTGATCGAATGGCAGGTGAGCAATGCGCCCTTATCCAAAAATCCCGCTTCGATCAACGGCGCAACGAGCGCGATAAAACCGCTTGCGTGACAACCCGGCACGGCGATCCGCTTAGAAGCGAGAATCTTCTTTTCGAACGACTCGCCAAGTTCGGGAAAGCCGTACGCCCAATCGGGCAAGGTTCTGTGCGCCGTGGACGCGTCGATCACCACCGTATCGGGATTTTCGACGAGCGATACCGATTCGCGCGCCGCGTCGTCAGGCAAACACAAAAAAACGATATCCGCGGCGTTGATCGCTTGTTTTCGCGCCGAAACGTCTTTTCTTCGTTCTTCCGCGAGCGTTAAAAGCTCGATATCCGCTCGATTCGTCAAGCGTTCGACGATCCTAAGACCCGTCGTTCCCGCGCTGCCGTCGATAAATACTTTCGTTTTCATAACAGCTTTCCTTCCACGAACGCAATTTGTTCTTCTACGCTTTTATAGCCCGTAGAGCCTTTGGAAATACGCTTGCCTACGCAAGTTTCCAAGGAAATTTCCGTATACAGATCTTCTTCGAAAAGCGGGGAGCGTTCGCGATACTCCTCCAAAGACATTTCGTCCAAAGTAATCCCTTTTTGAATACACGCGCCGACGATCTCGCCCACGATCTTGTAGGCGCTTCTGAACGGCACGCCCTTTTTGGTGAGATAGTCCGCCAAGTCGGTGGCGTTGATAAAGCCTTTCTTTGCCGCCGCGTACATATTTTCTTTGAGCGGCGTCATCGTTTCGATCATCGGAATAAAGATCCCTAAACACTTTTGCACCGTTTCCACGCTGTCGAACACAGCTTCTTTATCTTCTTGCATATCTTTATTGTAAGCAAGCGGCAAGCCTTTGAGCATCGTAAGCGTAGCCAATAAATCGCCGTATACGCGACCCGTTTTGCCGCGCACCAACTCCGCCATATCGGAATTTTTCTTTTGCGGCATGATCGACGAACCAGTCGTATACGCGTCGTCGAGTTCTACGAATTTAAATTCCCAACTCGACCATAAAATGATCTCTTCGGAAAAGCGGGAAAGATGGGTCATGATCAAGGCGAACGCGCTTTCCAGCTCCACGCAATAATCGCGATCGGAAACGCCGTCCACCGAGTTCATACACACGCCGTCAAAGCCCAAATTTTCCGCAACGAAATCGCGATCGATCGGGTAAGTCGTGCCTGCCAAAGCGCAGCTCCCCAAAGGGGAAACGTTCATGCGGGCGAGCGCGTCTTGCACGCGGGTGATATCGCGCAAAAACATCATACAATATGCGAGCAAATGTTGGGCAAAGGTGATCGGCTGCGCGCGTTGCAGATGGGTATAACCGGGCATAATGGTATGCACGTTTTCTTTTGCTTGCTTTAAAACCGCTAAGGTGAGCTTTTTCAAAAGCGCGACCACTTCCCCCGCTTCCTCGCGCATATAAAGGCGAAGATCGAGCGCCACTTGATCGTTGCGCGAACGCGCCGTATGCAAACGCTTACCTGCGTCCCCGACGCGTTTCGTCAGCTCCGCTTCGATGAACATATGGATATCTTCGGCGTTTTCGTCAAAGGAAAGCGCGCCCGAATCCAAGTCGGATAAAATTCCCGAAAGGCCGTCTACGATTGCCGTATAATCGGCTTTTGTCAAGATCCCCACCGATAAGAGCATCGCCGCATGTGCAAGCGAGCCTTGGATATCCTGCCGATACATTTTTTGATCAAAGGAAATGGAAGAATTGAAATCGTCCGCGATCTTTTCGGATGCTTTCGAAAACCTTCCCGCCCACATTTTTTCCATAGCTTTTTTAACACGATTTGCCTGTCGCGCCGCGCGACAGGCAAATGCTCCTTGTTTTTTATTTTGTTAAACGCCTTTTCAAGCGGTCGAAAAAGAAGCAAGACGCAACGAAGTATTACGAAGCGGTTTCTTCTTTTTACTTTTTATTTTTGGCGTTGACTTGCGCCTGCACCTTTATAGGCAACCCGAACAGGTTGATGAAGCCCGTTGCGTCCGCTTGGTTGTATACGTGATCCTCGCCAAAGGTTGCAATCTCTTCGGAATAGAGGGAATAATCGCTCCACGCGCCCGCTTTGATCATATTGCCTTTATACAGCTTGATACGCACTTTTCCCGTAACGTTTTCTTGCGTTTTATCCACGAACGCGGAAAGCGCTTCGCGAAGGGGCGTGAACCACTGTCCGTTATAAACGAGATCGGCAAAGGTTACCGCAAGTTCTTGCTTTTTGTGCATCGTCATTTTATCAAGGCAAAGCGTTTCCAAATAGTTGTGCGCAAAGTACAAGATCGCGCCGCCGGGAGTTTCGTATACGCCGCGGCACTTCATACCCACCAAACGGTTTTCTACGATATCCAACAGCCCGATACCGTTTTCGCCGCCCACTTTATTCAGGTTCAAAATGATTTCTTTCGCGCTCATCTTTTCGCCGTTGAACGCCACGGGAACGCCCTTTTCAAAATCGAGCGTGATATAGGTGGGTTCGTCGGGCGCTTGCATGGGCGATACGCCCATTTCAAGGAAGCCGGGTTTTTCATAAGTAGGTTCGTTCCCCGCGTCCTCCAAATCCAAGCCCTCGTGGCTTAAATGCCAAAGGTTCTTATCTTTGGAATAGTTGGTTTCGCGGTTGATCTTCAAAGGCACGTTGTGCGCTTCCGCGTATTCGATCTCTTCTTCACGGGATTTGATCGACCATTCTCTCCAAGGCGCGATGATCGTCATATCGGGCGCAAACGCCTTGATCGTCAATTCAAAACGCACTTGGTCGTTCCCTTTCCCCGTGCAGCCGTGGCAGATAGCGTCAGCACCCTCTTTGAGCGCAATCTCAACGATACGCTTTGCAATAACGGGACGGGCAAACGACGTGCCCAACATATATTCTTCGTAAAGCGCGCCCGCTTTCACCGTGGGGATCACGTAATCGTCCACAAATTTGTCGGTGAGATCTTCCACGTACAGCTTTGAAGCGCCCGTGGCGATCGCCTTTTCTTCCAACCCGTCCAGCTCGTCCGCCTGACCTACGTTGCCCGATACTGCGATGACTTCGCAGTTGTTATAATTTTCTTTCAGCCAAGGAATGATAATGGACGTATCCAAACCGCCCGAATACGCAAGCACTACCTTTTTGATGTCTTTCTTTTCCATAATAAAACTCCTATTTTAAACGGTTTTCTCTCTTCCGTTTCGATTTTTCCTTATTATACGCCTTTTTATGAATTTATGCAAGCGTTTTATGCAGGATTTTATGAATTTTTTTAATATTTTTTCCTTATTTTTATGAATAAAACGAATATTTTATGAATAAATGAATAAATATCGACTGAAACGAATATTCTTGACGAATAAACGAAAAAACGGCTTTTCGTCAACTCGTTCTTCCAAAGACGAGCGCACCCTCTTGAACGCGCCAATATTTGCTGTTCCAAGTATTGATTTCCGTACTTGCCGCCGTATTGGAAAGCATTGCCGACGTACTTGCAAAGGCGTTGACGAAATCGGACAAATTGTGATTATACGCCTTTTGAGGCGTATACGCCGACGGATAAACGCAATATACGCCCGCCGCGCCGTCCGCTTGCGTCATACCGATCAATCGGAAAACGCTGTCGCCGTAAACGATCTTCGCATTAGAAGCGTCGATAAAACAATCGGAAATTTTATTTAAAAGATAGAAGGTGCCGCTGAGCGCCGTGGAAACCTCGCCGATCTCGGCGTATTGCACGTAAATATTTTCCACCGTTCCCCTACCGTTGGAAACGACGAAGCTACCCGTCGAGGAGCGGAACACGGCGTTTGTAAAGCCGATATTGCGAATGATCCCCTCCTTGTGCAAAACGCTGATAAACGCATTCCCCGAAACGGAATTAACGATCAAGCCGTCGATCGTATATCCCCGACCGTCAAAATTTCCTTTAAAACCGTTTGTACCGTCTTTTGCCAAACCGCTTATATCGATAAACTCGTTCAATTCGATTCCGCCTTCTTGCGAAAGGTTTGCGCCTAAAGTGAAATAGCCGTCCCAAGTGTTTTCTTCACGATTGCCGAGTGCGTAAGCGACCGCGCCGAAAGCGTTATAATCGTCAACGGTTTTGATCGAAAGAGAAACGAGCGTGATCGGCGCGACGATCTTTCCGTTTTCCCCGATCACCGTCAGCGTTTCCTCGCCGTAAGCCGTACCAAACAAAGAAAGCGGAAGGCTCAACACTCCTTTTTCGGCTTTAACATTCGTGGGATCGAGCGCGCCGCTACGAAGCGACGCTTCGTAAATTTCGCCCAACTCGTCCGTTTGCCCACCGAACGGAATTTCCGCATATTCGTTTGAAAGGCTCACAATGCCGTCTTGGGCAGAAAGTCGCAAATCGATATCCTGCATGGCGAGCGTTACGTCAATTTTCTTTTTTACGAGAACCGTATACGATACCGAAACCGTTTTGTCGTATACGGAACACACCTTAACCGTAATTTGCGTACCTGCCGCCACCGTTTCGGGAACGGTAACCGTCCACCCCAAAACCTCGCCGCCGTTCGACGCCGCGATCGTAACGCTATGCAAATTGGCGGCAAGCGTAAAGCTCTGCCCCACGAAAATACTTTCGACAAAGCCCTGCACCGATAAGGGTTGCCTTTCGTATACCTCGCGATAAAGCGCCGTGGGTACGGGCAAGCCGTTTTTCACGCTCCAAAAATCACCCCACGCTGCAATTGCCGTTTGCACCTCGGCGTTTCCTTGCATATCAGCATAGCAAGAAAATGCTTTTTCGTTTCCCGCAACGTAGCCATCGGGGAAGATCGCGTATGCGTTTTCGGCGTTCTCGGCACCGATCAACGAAAAGCTTATGGAATGATAAGCGGCGTTCGCCCCGTCTACCAAGCAATTTTTCAGCGAAACGCCCGCGCCGAAGGTCGCGCAATCCTCGCCGTCTCCCGCAATTTCGGCGTACTGTACGAAAATATTCTCGCAGCTTCCTTTCCCGCTTGTCAACAGCGCGCCGCTACCGCCAAAGCAAACGCCCGTAAACGAAATATTCTTCAATACGCCCCGTTCGTGAAGCGTAAGGAAAAACGCACCCTCGCCCGATTTTTGAAAGCCGTCGAGCGTATACCCGCAGCCGTCGAACACGCCGCAAAAACCTTGCGTGCCGTCCATTGCCGCGCTATCGAGCAATTCGCCTACGGAAGCGACGGAAAAACTGTTGCCTAAACGGAAATAGCCGCCCCACAGCGACGATTCTTGTTCGCAAGCCTTAGAAACGGTTACAAACGCGGAATAATCCTCCGCTGTTTTCAACACTTTCGAAACGAGCAATACGGGCACGCTGATCTCGTGCAATTCGCCGTCCGAAGTTTTCACCGTCGCCAAAAGCGTTTGTTCGCCGTAGGAAAAACCAAAGTCTTTCAGTGCGATTTCCGCCGTATTTTCCGCAATCGGCTGATTTGCAAAGAAAACCGTCGCCACGCTTTCAAACGCACCCACTTCGCTCAAATCAAGCGTAACCGTACTGTCGCTTGGCAAAACAACGCCGTTTTGAACGCTGAGCTCCAAATTGATTTCTTTGCGGGCGGAAAGCTTCGTTTTAACGATCGTATTATCATTGACGTGCGTACACGCGCACACTTGAATATCCCGTTCCGCTTCTTTTTTCCATTGATAATCGTGAGATACCTCAAACGCTACGGGCGAGGAAGTCGCCGAAAGATAATAGCCCGTATCCGCAACCGTCGCTTTTACGAAATACACGCCTTGCGTAAACTCGGTCAAGTCGCCGTATTCGCCCGTTTCTTCCCGTGCATATAGATAGGTGAATTCTCCTCTTTCTTTTGCCTCGGCTTGCGGAGCGGGCGTTTCGCCGCAAGAAATATCCCGTACGATTACGCTCACAGTATTATATGCTTTTACCACGATCTTACACTTGGTATTCGTCAGCGTATAATTGGAATCGTTGAGAGTTGCCGTATAGGAATATTCCCCTACGCCTTCAATCGAATCCCCCGAAACCGCGAGCGGGATTTCTTCGCCGTTCACATCGACCGTCTTCGCCGCAGGCGAAGGAAGCGTTTTCCCCGTGTAAAGATACGATTCCAAACGTTCCCAAACCGTCTCCGCTTCTACGGGCGTAATGACGAGCGTTGCCGTCATATCTGCGGGAATACGATAATTTTGCGAAGTCGTCGCAAATTTCGCCGTTACCGTAACAACGCCGTCCGCAACGTTCGTCGCCGCGCCCTCGTAACGCGCCGTGAGCGCGATCCCGTCCAATCCGATCGGCAAGCCCGTCGCAATCAAACTATGCGGTTTGCCGTCGAACGGTACGCTTTGATTTTCAAACGCTACGCCCGTCATATCATAATCGGCTTTTTGCACCTTGAAATCATAAATGAGATCGTCCGAAGCGCCGTCCGCCCAAACGGTTTCCGCTTTGTCGCTCAGCGTTACAATCACCTCGTATTCACCCGCGTTCGTTTGCGTTGCGCCCGAAACGAGATAGTCGGGATTTTGTGCGATCGAATAGGTTTGCGCTTCGCCGTTATAAGTAAATTGCCGATCGTCGGCAACGGGCTTTTGCACGGCGATTTTCGATACCGAAACCGAAACGGGAACGCTCAATTCCCCGTAGCAAAGAAACACCTGCGTATCCGCGCTACGCAAATTTTCCGCACCCGCCGTTTGATACGCGATTGTATAATCTTCCCCATTTAAAGCAATCGGCCCGCAACTACATTCGCCCGACAATAATAACCCTTGCGTTTCGAATTGCTCGTAAGAACGGTATTGTGTTTTTATCGGCAACTCATTCACCGTAAGACTCGTGATCTCGTGCGGGGCTTCCGTAACCGTTTCCCCGCAATCCGTACAAACCTGCCAATGCTTTTCCCCGTCCGCGCACCAATCCGACGCCGTATGCTCGTGCAGCGGCGGTTCTTGTTCGCCGTCGCAGGCAGAAAACGCCGCAATCGACAAAACAACAAAAACCGTTGATAAAATACACTTCCAAAAATTTTTCATACTTTTCCTCATTTGTAAAAAAATTTTTTAATTTTGTTGTTATTTTAACACGGTTTTCTACAAGCCGTCAATTCATTTTTACATAATTTTCCATTTTTCGACAAAAAACACCCCGAAACCGTGAAGATTTCGAGGCGTTGCGTTTATTTATTGATTGTTTTTAGTGTTTGAAATGCCGATCGCCGACGAAGATCATTGCGATCCCCGCTTCGTCGCAAGCGTCGATCGAAAGCTGATCGCGGATACTTCCGCCCGGCTGAATAACTGCGGTGATCCCCGCTTTCACACATTCCGCTACAACGTCGGGGAAAGGGAAGAACGCGTCGGAAGCCATCACAGAGCCGTTCGCTTCGTCGCCCGCGTGCTCGATCGCCTGTTGCGCCGCCCAAATACGGTTGGTTTGCCCCATGCCAATCCCCGTTGTCCGATCCTCTTTCCCGATAACGATCGCGTTGGATTTGGTATGCTTCACCACCTTCCAATTAAAGAGCATCGCTTTCATTTCCTCATCGGTCGGCGCGCGCTTGGTTACCACTTTTAAATTTTCTTCCGCAAACAGCGTGTTATCGTAATCCTGCACCAAAAGCCCGCCGTAAACTTTTTTCATATCGTAAGCGTTCGCTTCGCGCTTCGCTTTGATATCGGGAAGCTCCAACAGACGGATATTTTTCTTCGCCTTTAAAATTTCCAACGCGCCGTCCGTGTAGCCTTCCGCGATCACGATCTCGATAAAGATCTTGTTAATTTCGGCAGCCGTCACTTCGTCCACCGTGCCGTTGATCGCCAAAATGCCGCCGAAAACGGATACGGGATCGGATTCGTACGCCTTGATATACGCTTCGAAAATAGTTTTGCCCACGCCCACGCCGCAAGGATTGGCGTGCTTACAAGCCACTACGCAAGGCTCGTCGAATTCTTTCACGAGCTCAAGCGCACCGTTTGCGTCGTTGATATTGTTATAGGAAAGCTCCTTGCCCCAAAGCTGTTTCGCCTTGGAAAGCGAGCCGGCGCGAATAAATTCTTCGCTATAATAAGAAGCGCCTTGATGGGGATTTTCGCCGTAGCGCATATCCTGCGTTTTTTCGTACGCAAAAGTGATGGAATCGGGATAACGGATCCCAAGCTGTTCGGCAAGATAGTTCGAAATCATACTGTCATACACCGCCGTATGCGCGTAAACCTTATATTGAAGGTATTTTTTTGTATCGAGCGTAATCTCGCCAGCTTCCAATTCGGAAAGCACTCTCTCATAGTCTTTGGGATCGACCACGACGGCAACGTCTTGATAATTTTTCGCCGCCGCTCTGATCATCGTAGGCCCGCCGATATCGATATTTTCCACCGCGTCCGCAAAAGTAACGCCCGGCTTCATGATCGTGGCTTTAAAAGGATAAAGGTTGACGGCAACGATATCGATCGTATTGATGCCAAGCGCTTCAATCTGCGCCATATGCTCGGGATTGGAACGCATCGCCAACAACCCCGCGTGTACGGCGGGATGAAGGGTTTTTAAGCGCCCGTCCAAACATTCGGGGAAGCCCGTCAAATCGCTGATACCGATCACGGGAAGATCGGCGTCTTTTAAAGCTTTCGCCGTGCCGCCCGTCGAGATGATCTCGTAGCCGCATGCAATCAGGCGTTTACAAAAATCGACGATTCCCGTTTTATCGGAAACACTTACCAATGCTCTTTTTTTCATTTTATGTACCTCGTGTAATTATTTTCGGAAATTGCGCAAACTGTTTGTACCATGCTTGCATTTTTATTGATCGTTTATATTCTTGCTATCAATTTTTACGCGTTTTTATATATGCGTTCGATTAAAGACAGCGATGAAGAAGAACAAAAACAACACGACGGAAAACTTTCGCTCGTCGCGCTGCTCGGCGGCGGCTTGACAATTTTCACATGTATGTTTATTTTCAAAAACAGGCTGAATAATCTCTTTTTTATGATCGCCGTGCCCCTGCTTTCCGCGTTGCATATTTATCTTTGGATCATTGCATTCCGTTCAGGCTTTTCCCTTTTTCGGTGGCGATAAACGCTCAACGCATATTATTATAACACAAAGCCCGACAAATTGTAAAACGTTTGAAAAGGAAATTTTTTCGATTTTTTGCGATTGGCGGGCGATTTTTTTACAAAAAAACTTAAAAAGTCAAACAAAAAAATTTTTTGAGAAATTTTGCAAAAAAGGGCATAATTTTGTTTGACAATTGTTTTAATTAGTGTTATTATATACAGGCGTTGTTGGTACGGCACCGTAACATCTCTGCGGGTGTAGTTCAATGGTAGAATTCCAGCCTTCCAAGCTGGCCGCGTGGGTCCGATTCCCATCACCCGCTCCACATTTTTTAGCGGGCGCAAAGCGTATCAACCATGCGCCTGTAGCTCAGTTGGATAGAGCAACGGCCTTCTAAGCCGTGTGTCAGGAGTTCGAATCTCTTCAGGCGCACCATATAAATGGCGGGCATAGCTCAGTTGGTTAGAGCGCCAGATT
>JAFTQB010000033.1 GCA_017462985.1 Clostridia bacterium | reverse complement strand
GTTCTATTCCTCTAAAATTACGGTGAACGAAAACGGCGCGAAAGTGGAATAATTCCGTTTACTTTTAAAATTGTACCCATAGGGTACAAAACAATATATTTAGATAAAATAAAATTTAACGGCGGACGATCATTCGTCCGCCGTTAGTTTGCGTAACTTTGTTATTTAATAAACGCTTTGAACGCAAGATATTCTTCGTAAAGATCCGCTTTCGAAATCACCTCGTAAGGAGCGTGCATCGAAATGACCGCTACGCCGATATCCACCGTGTCGATATTCATATTCGCGATATACTTCGCCACCGTACCGCCGCCGCCGACGTCTACGCCGCCAAGCTCGCCCGTTTGCCAAATCACGCCGTTTTCATCGAACAGCTTTCTGATCTCGCCCACGAATTCCGCGCTCGCGTCCGAAGAACCGCTCTTGCCGCGCGCGCCCGTGAATTTCGTTACACCTGCGCCGCAGGAAAGATACGCCGAGTTCAAAGGTTCGCTCACGCTGCGGAAGTTGGGATCGTAGCCCGCGTTTACGTCCGCCGAAAGACATTTCGAACGGGCGCGTACCGCCGCCGAAGATACGCCGAACGAACGCGCGATTTCGTCGATCAGATCGGTGAAGATCGAGCATTGCATACCCGTCGTGCCCTCGCTGCCGATCTCTTCCTTATCCGCAAGCACCACCATCACCGTGTGCTTGGGGCTTTCCTCGTCGAAAAGCGCCGTGTAGGCGGGATAGGAACAAACTCTGTCGTCGTGTCCGTAAGCCGCGATCAAACCGCGATCGAAGCCCACGTCGCGTGCCTTGAACGCAGGAACGAGCGAAAGTTCCGCGCTCAAAAAGTCCGCTTCCACCATACCGTATTTTTCGTTGAGGATACGGAGCAGGTTTTCCTTTACCGTCTTATCCTTATCGTCCGCAGCCGTCGCATAAGGGATATTACCAAGCCAAATATTCAGATCTTCGCCGCCGATCGCTTCGCCGATCGGTTTTGCGTTTTGCTTTGCCGCCAAATGAGGAAGCAAGTCGCTGATATAGAAAACGGGGTCGCCATCGTCCTCGCCGATGCAAATATCCAACGCCGTGCCGTCGCGTTTTACCACCGTGCCGTGCAACGCAAGGGGAATGGTCGCCCATTGGTATTTGCGGATACCGCCGTAGTAATGCGTTTTTGCAAAGGCGATATTTTCCGCTTCGTAGAGCGGCACTTGCTTCAAATCGATACGCGGGCTGTCGATATGCGAAGCGATGATACGCACGCCGTCTTTCGCTACGTCCTCCGTGCCCACGCGGATCAGATACAGATTCTTGCCGCGATTATTATAATATACTTTATCGCCCGCTTTCAGCGTTTGACCGAATTCAAAGGGCGTATAGCCCTTTCCTTTCGCCGCTTCCACGACGTACGCGCAAGCCTCGCGCTCCGTTTTGCCCGCGTCGATAAATTTCACGTAGCCCTTTGCGTATTCGAAAATTTCCTTCAAAAGTTTTTCGTCCGCAACTTCGTATACGTTCGTTCTCTTATAAGAAAGTTCACTCATAATTTTTATCTCCTTGTAAAATTTATTATATTAGTGCAGGAAGCCCTTAATGATTTGTTCTTCCGCTTCTTTTTCCGTTAATCCCAGCGTCATCAATTTAACGAGCTGTTCGCCCGCGATCTTCCCGATCGCCGCTTCGTGGATCAGCTCCGCATCCACGTCGTTTGCCGAAAGGCAGGGCGCGGCGGATACCACCGCCTTGTCCATGATGATCGCGTCGCATTCGGTATGCCCGTAGCACGGCGCGTTGCCGTTCATCGTCGATACAAACCGCTGACGGGAACGGTCTGCCGCCACCGAGCGGGACATAATATCCGCGCGGCAACCCTCGCCGTTCATCTCTACGATAAAATCGGTATCCGCGACCTGTTCGCCGTGGGTGTAAAGCTTTTCTTTCACGATAAACTCGCTGCCCGCCGCCATCGTGGCTTTGGTGATGCGATTCGTGCTGTCGATCCCTTTAATTTGCGTGGTTTCCATTTGCATCGACGCGCCCTCTTGCAAATGCACCACCGTTTCGGGGTTCATTACGTTCTTACCCAAGCCGTCGCCGCCGCCGTAATGCTTTTCCACGTATTTCACCTTTGCGTTTTTTCCTACGTAAAAGGTATGCACGCCGTCGTGGCGGGAAGTCATTTCCACGCCGCCGCATTGATGAATACCGCAACCGGCTACGATCACCACTTCCGCGCCGTCGCCGATATAAAAATCGTTATACACACATTCCTCGTAGCCCGCTTTGGAGATGACGACGGGAATATGCACGCTTTCGTTTTTCGTGCCGGGTTTAATAATGATATCGATGCCGCTCTTTCCGTCCGTTTTGGGAACGATATCGATATTCGCCGTGCTGTTTCTGCCCGCCGATTCGCCGTTTTGACGGATATTGTACGCGCCTTCCGGCACGCCGTGAAGATCGGCAATTTGTAAAAGCAAATCTTTTTCAATCGCGTCCATGGGTGCCTCCTTTACGCTTTTTTCGTGAGTACGCGGCAGGTGGGCGAGGTTAACAGCGACGGCAAAATATCCTCTTTTTTGCCCTCGTTTTCCACCTTGCCGCCCGCGATCACCACGATGCGGTCTGCAATATTCAAAATGCGCTCTTGATGGGAAATGATCAAAATATTTCCTTTCGTTTTTTCGTGCATTTTTTCAAACACGCTGATCAAACTTCCAAAACTCCAAAGATCGATCCCCGCTTCCGGTTCGTCAAAAATGGAAAGGGAAGTGCCGCGCGCCAAGATCGTGGCGATTTCGATCCGTTTCAATTCGCCGCCCGAAAGGGAAGCGTTGATCTCGCGGTCAATATAATCGCGCGCGCAAAGCCCCACTTCCGAAAGATACGCGCAAGCGTCGGCAACCGTCGTCTTTTTGCCCGCCGCAATCGAAATGAGATCGCGCACCGTCAAGCCCTTAAAGCGCACGGGCTGTTGGAAAGCGTAAGAAACGCCGAGGTTGGCGCGTTCGGTGATCGAAAGCGCGGTGATATCCTCGCCGTTGAGATAAATTTTTCCCTCCGTGGGCTGAATAATGCCCGCGATGATCTTCGCAAGCGTACTCTTTCCGCCGCCGTTCGGGCCGGTAAACGCCACGAAACGGTCGTTCAGCGTTAAATTTACGCCGCTTAATATCGTTTTTTCACCCAGCTCGTCCTGCACGCGATAGGTGATATTTTCAAGCTGTATCATAAAAGTTCCTTTATCCGTTATAAAATATACATCAGTGCGCCGTGGCTTTTCAGCCATTCGCGCTTTTTCGCGTAATCGGGGCAAACGCTTTGCACCTGCGCCCAAAACGCTTTAGAATGGTCTTTGTGTAAAATATGCGAAAGCTCGTGCACGACCACGTAATCGACGATCTCTTTGGGAGCGTACAGTAATCGAAAGGTGTATTCGATTTCGTTATTAAAATGACACCCGCCCCAACGCCTGCGCGATGAAGCGATCTTGATCGAAAGCGGCTCTACGCCCATTTCTTCCGCAAAACGGTAGGTGGTGCGTTCGAAAACGAGCTTCGCATTTTCTTTCAGCCAAGTTTTCAGCCGCTTTTCCGTATTCGACCGCGGCAAAAACAGCTTCTTTTCCTCAACGCACCAACGAACGCGCGTTTCGTCCGTCAAAAAAATTTGATAAAATTCTCCGAGGATCGGGAAGCGGTAGCCATCTAAGTTTTCACTCGGCAATTCAACGCCCGCTTCTTCCATTCTTTTTTTATGCCGTAAGATCCAGTTCTCTTTTTCCGCCAAAAACGCCGCGATCCGTTTATCGGTACAGCTTTTCGGGGCGCGGACAATGATCTTGCCCAAAGAATCAACGGAAACGGCGAGCGTTTTTCTTTTGCTTCGAATCACGCGATCGGGTACAATCATCGTATTTCCTTATTTTTCTTCGTAGCCCATCGGGTTGGAGCTTTGCCATTTCCATTGCGAAGCGCACATTTCCTCAATGCCGAACTTCGCTTCCCAACAAAGCTCTTTCGCCGCTTTATCGGGGCAAGCGTAGCAAGCCGCAATATCGCCGGGACGGCGTTCGCAGATACGGTACGGGAGCGTTTTGCCGCAAGCCTTTTCGAACGCGTGGATCATTTCCAACACGCTGTATCCGTGCCCCGTGCCGAGGTTATAAATGTGTACGCCGCTTTCGTTGCAATGCTCGATCGCCGCAATATGTCCCAACGCCAGATCGACGACGTGGATATAATCGCGAACGCCCGTGCCGTCGGGAGTATCGTAATCGTTCCCGAACACGTTGATACATTGCAGTTTCCCGCTCGCCACCTGCGCGACGAACGGCATAAGGTTGTTTGGAATCCCTTTGGGATCTTCCCCGATCAAGCCGCTTTCGTGCGCGCCGACGGGATTGAAATAACGAAGCAGAATAATATTCCATTCGTTATCCGCCTTATGTACGTCTTGCATGATATTTTCCATCATCAGCTTGGTCGCGCCGTAAGGATTGGTGGTGGAAAGATGACAGCTTTCGTCCAAAGGCAAGCGTTCGGGCGTGCCGTAAACGGTAGCCGAGGACGAGAAAATAATTTTCTTCACGCCGAATTTATCCATCACCTGCAACAGCCCCACCGTGCCGCTGATATTGTTATCGTAGTATTTCAAAGGCAATTTACAGCTTTCGCCCACCGCCTTGAACGCCGCGAAATGAATGACCGCGTCGAATTTATGCGCCGAGAAGATCTCTTCCATCGCCTTGGTATCGCGCACGTCTTTTTCATAAAAAGTTACCGTCTTGCCCGTGATCTTTTGCACGCGGCGCAAGCTTTCGTAGCTGGAATTGCTCAAATTATCGACCACGACTACCTCGTAGCCCTTGTTCAAAAGTTCTAATACGGTATGCGAGCCGATATAGCCGCTACCGCCCGTAACGAGAATGGTTTGCATGATTTTTACCTCACAAAAAATTCTTTATACTTATTCCTCTTCGTCGTCCACCAACGTTTCATCGTAGCGCGAGCGAATCTTCAACACCTTTTGTTTGGTGGCTTTCACCACCTTGATTTCAAGCTTTTTAAAGCAGATTACCTCGCCCACGGTGGGAATAGAGCCGTATTTTTCCGTTACCCAACCGCCGACGGTGTTCGCTTCGAAATTTTCATCTTCCTGTTCCATACCGTAGAGGGCGAAAAATTCTTCCAAGTCGCATTTGCCGTCCACCCAGTATTCGTTTTCGGAGATCGTGCCGAACAGCACTTCTTCTTCGTCGTGTTCGTCCCAAATATCGCCCACGAGCTCTTCCAAAATATCCTCTAATGTTACGATCCCCACCACGCCGCCGTATTCGTCGGAAACCGCCGCCATATGCACCTTTTGCTTTTGAAGCTGCTTTAAAAGGGCGGGAATACGCGTGTATTCGGTGGTGAATACGATCTCTTGCAAAATCGAAGAGATATTCGTTTCTCCCTTTAAATAGGCGATAAAAAAGTCGCGTTCGTGGATAAGACCCACGATATGATCGATCGTTTCCTCGTATACGGGGATACGCGAATAACCGTTTTTGCTGAAAACCTCTTTGATCTCGTCCATCGAGGCGGTCGCGGATACCGCCACCACGTCCACGCGCGGCACGAGGATATCCTCCACCTTCAAATCGTCAAATTCGAGCGCCGAGCGCAACAGCTCCGATTCGTCCTCTTTCAGCGTGCCAACTTCCTCCGCTTCGTCCACGAGGGAAAAAAGCTCTTCGTCCGTTACCGAATCGTCCTTTTTGAGCTTAAATATTTTCGTAAGCAGCCATTTGTAGCCGTCGAAAATTTTACTGATCGGCAAGAGTATCCAATAGAAAAGCTGCATCAGGGGATAGAACAAAAAGCAGCATTGTTCGGGATAGATCGAAGCGAAATACTTAGGGGTGATCTCCCCGAAGATGAGCACGGCAACCGTTAAAACGATCGTCGAGATCGTCGTATGATCGACTCCCGTACCGCGTAAAAGTTCCAAAAAGAGCAGCGTGCCGAGCGCGGAAGCAGATAAGTTTACAATGTTGTTTCCTACCAAAAGCGTCGTGATCAGTGTATCGTACTTTTCGTCTGCGAATTTCAAAACTGCCTTTGCATTGCGGCGGCCGAGCGCAACGAAGCTTTTCAGCTTAATGCGATTGGCGCAAGAATATGCCGTTTCCGTGCAGGAAAAAAATCCGGAAAGCACGATCAAAACGATAATGACGATGGTTAGAGATAGCGGGTCCATAAATCCTCCAAAAAAATATTCTTCGTGAAAAACCGTATTTCTTCACTTCGAATTATTATACTACATTCCCCGCGTTTTGTCAACAGTCCCACCCCGCCTTTTTCATACTTTTCAGCCCTTTTTCGCTTTTTTTATAAAAAAAGCGCGAGATACACTAACGAAAGCGCCGCCCCTAACCCCAAAAACACGCCGCCCACAACGAGCGCGGCGCGGGAAAAGGCATTTTTCCTTTGTTCCTTGCGCTCCTCTTTATAATCGCGAAAATTTTTCCAACCCTTTAAAAACGGGAACAAACCGCGCACGGCGTAGGTAAACACGTACGAAAAGCCGTCCGCGTGTTCCCCGACCATCAACGCGACGAGCGCCGACGGCAACAAAAACGCCGCCGCGCCGCTTTTTAATCGAATCCCGTAAACAAAAACCGCAAGCGCCGCGCAAAAAAGCGTCGGCGCAATCCCCTGTTTGATTTTCATAATTCAGCTCCTTTTTCGAACGAAATGATTTTTTGCCACTTCTTTTAAGCTCGTACCTGCCCCCGTCGTTTCGCCTATTTTTTCCTCAAACGGCAAGCGTCGGGTTTCCCGCGCCCGCCTTGGATCAGGCACGGGGATCGCAGACAGGAGCGCACGCGTATATTCGTGCAGAGGATTTTCAAAAAGCGTGCGAGAAGACGCGATCTCGACGATCTCGCCCGCATACATCACCGCCACCCGATCGCAAAAATACTTTACGAGCGAGAGATCGTGCGCGATAAAGAGCACCGTCAGCCCCTTTTTCTCTTTCAACTCGCCAAGCAGGTTAATCACCTGCGCCTGTACGGAAACGTCGAGCGCGGAAACGGGTTCGTCCGCGATAATGAGCTTTGGGCTCATGATCAGCGCGCGGGCAATCCCGATACGCTGGCGTTGTCCGCCCGAAAACTCGTGCGGGTAGCGGCCCATCGCTTCGGCGGATAAGCCGACTTCTAAAAGCGTTTCCTCCACCCGCCGCACGATTTCCTTTTTATCCTTTTCCCCGCCGATCACAAGCCCTTCCGCAACGATCTCGCCCACCGTCATACGTGGATTGAGCGAAGCGACGGGGTCTTGATAGATCATCTGCATTTTTTTGCAAAGCTTGCGCCTTGCCGCACCTTTTAAATCGGCTATATTTTCCCCCTCGAAAAAAATTTCGCCGCTCGTAGGCGGATATAGCCCGACGATCGTACGCCCCGTCGTGGTTTTGCCGCAACCGCTTTCCCCCACCAAACCGAAGGTTTCCCCCTCGCGCACAGAAAAACTGACGTCGTTCACCGCTACGTGCGTTCGTTTCCCGTTTGAAAATTGCTTGGTAAGACCTTTCACTTCCAGCAAGATTTGATCGTTCATTTCGTACCTACCCCCTGCGTTTTGCGTTTTTTCACCGCTTTTGGCGGCGATACTTTGGGCGCAAATTCATGCAACAGCCAAGTGGCGGCGAAATGCGTTTCGCTAAGCTGAAAAAAAGGCGGCTCTTGCAGAAAATCGATTTCTAATGCATAGGGATTTCTCGGCGCGAACGCGTCGCCCACCGTTTCTTTCGTCGGATCGGGCGGCGCGCCCTCGATTGAAGCGAGCTTGCCCTTGGAAGATAGATCGGGCATGGAAGATAGTAGCGCCCAAGTATAGGGATGACGCGCGTCGTAAAAAATTTCTTCCGCGCTTCCCACTTCCACAATCTTCCCCGCGTACATCACGGCGATACGGTCGGCAACGCGCGCCACCACCCCAAGATCGTGCGTGATAAAGATCACGGAAAGATCGCGGCTTTTTTTCAGCCGCTCCAACAGCTCTAAAATTTGCGCCTGCACGGAAACGTCAAGCGCCGTGGTCGGCTCGTCGCAGATCAATATTTCGGGATCGGCGGCAAGGGCGATGGCGATGACGATGCGTTGGCGCATTCCGCCCGAAAATTCGAACGGGTATTGCGAAAACCGCCGCTCGGCGTCGGCAATGCCCACCTCTTCCATCAAGGCGATCGCTCTGCGACGCGCTTCCTGCTTCGTCAGCGGCGGTTCGGATTTGTTCAGCCGCCGTTTTTGCCGATGCTTGATAAACATCACCTCAGTGATCTGTTTGCCGATCCGAACAATGGGATTTAGGGAAGAAAAAGGGTCTTGAAAAATCATCGCGATCTTACTGCCGCGCACCCTGCAAAGCTCCCGTTCGCTGCTTTTTAAAAGGTCTTTCCCCTCGAAAAGGATCGAACCCGAAAGCACGCGCGCGTTTGCCGCCAACAAGCCCATTACGGCGCGCGTGGTTACCGATTTTCCGCTGCCGCTTTCCCCCACGATCGCGAGCGTTTCCCCCTTAAAAAGCTCTAACGAAACGCCGCGCACCGCACGCGAAAGACCGCGTTCCATTTGAAAGGATACGCTTAGATCGTCGATTTTTAAAATAGGCGTTTTTTGCATATTCGCTCCTTTTTATTCGGAAAAGCGCAAGGTGGGATTAAACGCGTCGCGCAGACCGTTGCCAAGAAGATTGAAGCTGATCATTACGAGCGCCAAAAACACGGCGGGAAACAGCAGGACGTGCGGCGCCGTATCAAGGCTGGTTTTGCCAAGCTCTATAAGCGTGCCGAGACTAGTTGCGCCCGCCGCCGAAAGATTGACGATTCCAAGATAGGTGAGCGTGGTTTCCAAGCCGATCACGCTGGGAATGAGCATTGCCGCCGAAGTGATGATCGTACCCACGCTGTTGGGAAAGACGTGTTTTAATATAATACGCCCGTCCTTTGCCCCAAGCGTTCGCGCCGCCATGACGTATTCGCGGTTTTTAAAACGGTAAAACTGTTTTCGGGTGAGCGAGGCGGTAGAGATCCAGCCCGTCGTGATAAAGGCAAACAAAAACGACGGGATCACCCCCACTTTCGCCGCTAAGTGATAGGCGAACAGCGTTACCACCACCGTGAACGGGATTCCCGATAGAATTTCGGCAAAACGTTCCATAAAAAGATCGACCTTGCCCCCGTAATACCCCTCGATCGCGCCGTACGCCGCGCCGATGAGAAGATTGAGCGCGGAAACGCCGAGGCTGAGCAACAACGAAAACGCCGCACCGTTTCCAAGCGCCGCAAAAATATCCTGCCCGTAAGTGTTCGTGCCGAAATAGTATTTTGGATAGTAGCCGTTTTTGTAGCGATAGTATTCGTAATAATAAATGCGCGTGGAATACCCCGATTGATTTGCCTTGCCGTACACGAACGAGCCGTCGTCCGTCGGCGCGCGCAGACTGTCGTATTCGGCGTACTGATTTTTTAACGGGCTATCCGCGGCAACGGAAAGATAGAGCGGCTGAAATTCGCCGCCCGATAACACGGGCTTGCCCTTTTTATCGATCTCGTACCAATAATTGCCGCCCCCTTCGCCGCGATCGAAGCCGTACAGCCGCGAAGTATCCACGAGCGGCATCAAAACTCGCCTGCCCGTTTCGTCTTGGTAGCGGCAAATCGCTTCGAAATCCGCTTTGGAGATATTCAAGCCGTTCACTACGCCCACTTCCTTATAGCTATCCACGCGCAAACGGTACATTTTCGTCGTCTTTTGCACGCCGCCCACCGTCTGCGTTTTTTCGTAGCTTTTCAGCGTTTTTAAAATGGGCGTAGCGCCCGTTTCCCGCGCGATCGCAAGGAAATAATAATAGTTATCCTCGGTGAACTCGTTTTCCCTGCCGCCGTCCCAAAAGCCCGCGTTTTCGAAAAGAGGCAAAATCGGGCGTTTGTTGGGATATACGCTTTCCTTATCGGCGAGCGTATACGGCGAAAGCAAGGGCGCGAGAATACAAAAAAGCACCAAAACCGCCAAAATAACGAGCGCGGCAAGCGAGGAGCGGTTTTTGGAAAATCTTCGCCAAGCGTCCTTGAAATACCCCACGGACGGGGCTTTTGGGGCGCTTTCCTCGGCGCTTTTCCGCGTTTTATCCGCAAAAACGAACAAAGAACGGTCTAAATTATTTTCGTTTGATTGCATACCTGCCCCCTCTTTTTTATTTTTCGCCGATTCGTACGCGAGGATCGATCAAGCCGTAGCTCAAATCGACGATCAGCCCCGCGAGCAGTCCGACGAGCGTATAGAACGCCGAAAGCATCATAAAGAAATTATAATCCTGCGCCAAAATGGCGTTGAGATACAGCTCCCCTACGCCGGGAATGGAAAACAGGCGTTCGATGATCATCGAGCCGCTCAAAATGCCGACGAACGAACCGAGCACGGCGGGCAAAACCACCACCGCGCAATTTTTAAACGCGTGGCGAAAGGTGGCTTCTAACCTCGTCAAGCCCTTGGCGCGCGCCAAAAGCATATATTCGCCCGTGAGCACCTCGGTAAGCTCCGCGCGCGTGATGCGGGCAAACCCCGCGAGCGTCCCCAAGGAAAGCGCCGTAACGGGCATGATGAGCGAAAGGAGCATTTCTACGGAAAAATAGTTATCCGTAGGCGCGAGCAGCGGCGGCAACCAACCGAGGCGATAATAGAAAATATATTGAAGCAAAAACGCAACGACGAAGGACGGCACGGAAATCGCCGCCATGACGAGCGTAGAAATCAAATAATCCTGCCAACGGTTTTGTTTGAGCGCGGCAAAAATACCCAAGAATATCCCCAAGGGAATACTGACGAGAATGGAAAAAAGATTGACGAGCATCGTGGCTGGCAAGCGTTCGATAAATACCTGCCCCACGTCCAAGCCCGTTTTATATTCCTCGCCGATCCCGAAATCCCCGCGCGTAAACACGTTTTTCCAATAGATGAAAAATTGTACGAAAATGGGCTTGTTATATCCCATTTGTTCCCGCCGCGCTTGAATGAGCGCGGCGTTTGGCCCGTATTTCGCCGCGTCGGGGAGCGGCAATAAGCGTATGAGCGTAAAGGCGATCGCCATAATAATGAAGAACACCAAGATCATGAGTAAAATGCGTTTGACGGCGTATTTCAGCATGGCTTCACCGTGTTATTTATAGTTAAGCGTACCGCCCTGACGGCGCACGAAATCCTGCCATTCGCCATCGGAAAACTGATAGCGAAGATATTTCACGCCGCCGTAGCCAAGCACGGGATCGTAGGTTTCCGTCGGGTACGCTACCTTTTGGCTCAAAAGATAGAACGCGCCGTCTTGCAGCATGGGGATATAGCTATACCCCGATAAAATCTTACCTTCCATTCCCGATAAAATTTGCAATCGAACGCTATCCTCCGCCACGCCGTAACCGAAATTATAGCTCTTGCCGCCCGCCGTTACTTGCGTGCCGTTGAGCGCTTCTCCCCATTGGCGCAGGGTGAGCGTTACCGTTTCGCCGCCGATGGGAAGCGAGAGCGTAATCGCGCTCGTATCGTACCATTTATCGCAGTACGGCTCGTAGAGGGAATTGGTATAATATTGCATCGTGTTGAACGGATTTAAAATACCGCCCGTCCAGCCCGCGAGCACCGTGTCGCTTTCGCCGCCGCGGATCTTTTGCGGCCAGGTATTGCCGTAAGGCACGCTTTCCACGATCCGCACTCTGCCCGAAAGCCCGACGGGCGCGAGCACCTTTTCCAGCTCGGTGTTCAAATAATCGATCGTCTTGGTGATAAACGAGGAAGCGGAAGAAACGGCGTATTCGATCTCTACCGTATCGGTATCCTTTAAGCCGAATTTCGTCTTAGCCTCGGAAAACGCTTGTTGGAAAAGCGTACCCGCAAGCGTGGGATCGTAGCCCGTAATGGAAGCCGCCGCGGCGTCGAGATCGCCGCCGAAATCATCCGCGTTCACGCCGTAGAAATCGCAGAGCACCTGCTTTGCCTGCGGCGTATCGCGATAGCGTTCTCCCGTGGAAACGTTCCATACGTCCTGCGCGCCCAAAAGCCCGTACGCGCCGCTTCTCGCAGGCGAGAGCGTGGAAGCGAAAAATTCCTTTTGATAGGTAACCGCCATCGCTTTTCGGAAGCTTTCCAACGATAAGATACGCTTATGCACGCCCGTGCTTTCCCGCGCCTTTAACCCGTCGAGGTCGCCGCACAGGATCAGAAAAAACACCGTTTGTCCCGGTTCGGAAAAAGCGAAATCGCTCGAACGGTATTCCGCGTAGTCTTCTGCTTGCAAACCGTAGGTTTCCAACTCCCCGCGCATAAACATTTGCTTGCGAGTAGAGGCTTCCGCCACGCGGCGGGCGACGATTTTCGTCGTTTGATACATATTTTCGTGCTTGCCGTCCGTCCAGCCGTACCAATTTTCGTTGCGTTCAAAGGTCATTTGCTGTTCGGGCAGGTATTGCGTGAGCTTATACGGCCCGTAAGAGCTAGTCGTTGCAAGGCTGGTGTTATATCCCGCCGCGCCGTCGATCAAGCTCGCCTCGTACAAATCCTCTTTGACGATCCAATTATCGGAAAGCGCGTACAATAAGTGAAAACCTTTCAGCGCCTTTTCCAAAACGATCGTGAAGGTATATTCGTCGGTAACGAAGACCCCCAGATCGTCTACGCTCAGCTCCCTTGCCGATTCGTCGCCGCTGCCAAGGTTGTATTCTTCGGCGTTTTTGATCACGAGATCGCCCGTATAATAAACGGACGCGCGGTAGTTCAACAGCTCGGGATCGAGCAATTTTCGCATGGAATACACGTAGGTTTCCGCATTGATGGGCGTGCCATCGTCCCATTTGGCAAGCGGATTCAACGGAATTTCGTAGGCGTAGCCGCTGTCCGCTTGCGCGGGAATCCCCCATTTTGCTTCCCCTTTATAGCGCTGCGTAACGTCGATCGGTTCGCCCGCCGCCATTTCGGGACGCACCTCGTAAGAGGTATACTCCCCGTTAAAGAAAAATTCGTAAAGCCCAAGCGCCGTATATTCGTTTATATACGCGTCGTCGTTGGTTCGGTAGGTATGCGGATTCCAAGTGGACGGCGGCGTTTCGTATACGTCGCGATAGGTATATTCCCCGCTCCCCTCGCCGTCGCTACAACCGAAAATCAGCCCCGTCGCCGCGATCGCCGCTAACCCAAGCGCTACTATTTTTCCGCTCTTTTTCATCGTTTTCCCCCAATTTATCATTTCTTATATTTATAATCTTGGGTCATTCCCCAAAAAAATATACCGCGCGAACGTTCGTTATAAAAAAATACTTGACGAAAAGGCGCAAAAGTGATATACTGAAAACCAATAAAAATCACATTGTTCGAACGCGTAAAACGCGTCCAAGGAGGAACGAACGTGGAAAAGAAAAATTTTGCAATCGAAACCAAATGCGTGCAGGGCGGTTACACCCCCGGCAACGGCGAACCTCGCCAAGTGCCGATCATTCAAAGCACCACCTTTAAATATGCGACGAGCGAGGATATGGGCAAGCTTTTTGATTTAGAAGCAAGCGGGTATTTTTATTCGAGATTACAAAACCCCACCTGCGATACGGTGGCGGCGAAAATTTGCGAACTTGAGGGCGGCACGGCGGCAATGCTTTTATCTTCGGGACAGGCTGCATCGTTTTTTTCCGTTTTTAATATCGCTTCCTGCGGAGATCACGTCGTATGCTCTACGAGCATTTACGGCGGCACTTACAACCTGTTCGCCGTAACGATGAAGAAAATGGGAATCGAATTTACCTTTATCGACCCCGATTGCACGGAAGAAGAGCTGAACGCGGCGTTTAAAGAAAACACGAAAGCGGTGTTTGGAGAAACGGTGGCAAACCCTGCTTTGACTGTTTTGGATATTGAAAAATTTGCCAAAGCGGCGCACGCGCACGGCGTTCCGCTGATCATCGACAATACTTTCGCCACGCCCGTGAATTGCCGTCCGTTCGAATGGGGCGCGGATATCGTTACCCACTCCACCACCAAATACATGGACGGACACGGCAGCGCCGTCGGCGGATGTATCGTAGATTCGGGCAATTTCGATTGGTTGGCGCATGCGGACAAGTTCCCTGGGCTTTGCACCCCCGACGAGAGCTACCACGGAATCACCTATGCGGAAAAATTCGGGCAAGGCGGCGCGTATATCACCAAGGCAACGGCGCAACTGATGCGCGATTTCGGCTGTTCGCAATCCCCGCAAAGCGCGTATTATTTGAATCTTGGTTTGGAAAGCCTGCACATTAGAATGGAACGGCATTGTTTGAACGCGCAAAAGGTGGCGGAATATTTGGAAGCGAACGATAAGATCGCTTGGGTGAACTACCCCGGCTTGCCGTCGAACAAATATTACGATTTGGCAAAAAAATATATGCCCAACGGCACTTGCGGCGTGGTGAGCTTTGGCGTAAAAGGCGGCAGAAAAGCGGCGGAAGCGTTTATGAAGCAATTACGCATCATCGCGATCGAAACGCACGTAGCCGACGCGCGGAGCTGTTGTTTGCACCCCGCAAGCGCAACGCACAGACAAATGAACGACGAAGAGCTGATCGCTGCGGGCGTTCCGGGCGATCTCGTTCGCCTTTCCTGCGGGATTGAAAATTACCAAGACTTGATCGCGGATATCGAGCAAGCGCTGAAAAACATTTAAGAGGACCTTATGCCCATTAAAATTCCCAACAACTTACCTGCCGTAAAGACCTTACAAGGCGAGAATATTTTCGTGATGACGGAAACGCGTGCAACGACGCAAGATATCCGTCCGCTGAAAATTTTGATTTTAAATCTGATGCCGAAGAAGATCGAAACGGAAACGCAACTTGCGCGGCTGCTCGGCAACACCCCTTTGCAGGTGGAAATGGAGCTGATCCATACGAAATCCCACCAATCGAAGAACGTTGCGGAAGAGCATCTTTTGGCGTTTTATAAGACCTTTGACGAGATCAAGCACCTAAATTTCGACGGCTTGATCATCACGGGCGCGCCCGTGGAGCATTTGGCGTTTGAAGAGGTGGAATATTGGCAAGAGCTTTGCGAGATCATGGAATGGAGCAAGACGCACGTGCACAGCACTTTCCATATTTGTTGGGGGGCGCAAGCGGGGCTTTACTATCATTACGGGATCCAAAAGCACGAAACGGAAGAAAAGCTGTTCGGCGTTTTCCCGCATACGGTAGAATATAAGCAATCGATTTTGTTCCGCGGCTTCGACGAAACGTTTATGGTGCCGCAATCCCGCCACACCACGGTTTTGCGGGAGGATATCGAAAAAATATCGGAGCTGAAAATTTTATCCTCGTCGAAAAAAACGGGCGTTTACGCCGTATCGACGAAGAACGGACGGCAAATTTTTATTACGGGACATTCCGAATACGACGCGGACACGCTGAAAAACGAATACCTGCGCGATCTTTCGCAAGGAAAGCCCATTCATATCCCCGAAAATTATTTTGAAGATAACGACCCAAGCAAGCCGCCCATCGTAAGCTGGCGGGCGCACGCAAACCTTTTGTATTCCAATTGGCTGAACTATTTCGTCTACCAAAGCACTCCCTACGATATAAAACAAGTGAAATAAAATTTTGCCTCGCGACCTACGGCGCGGGGCTTTTCTTATCTTAGGGCAGCAAAAAAGACTTCGCGTATTACGAAGCCTTTTTTTCGTTTATTTGATCAAATCTTTTATCACCTCGCCCGCGATGATCAAACCCACTGCCGACGGCACGAACGCGATACTTGCGGGGATTGCCTTGCCCGTCTGTTCGTCTACGGACGGCGAGGGGCGCGGTTCTTCTTTTGAATACACCACTTTAAGCCTTTCGATCCCCCGTTTTTTCAGCTCGCGGCGCATCACTCTTGCAAGCGGACACACGCTCGTTTTCGTAATATCAGACACCTCGAATTTCGTCGGATCGAGTTTGTTTCCCGCACCCATGGACGAGATCACGGGCGTTTGCGCACGAGCGGCGTTTTCTACGAGCGCGAGCTTTGCGCTCACCGTATCCACCGCGTCCACAAGATAATCGTATGACGAAAAATCGAACGCAATGCACTCGTCGGGATAGAAAATATTATAAACTTTCACCTTGCAATCGGGATTGATATCCGCGATCCGTTCCGCCATTACTTCCGTTTTATACCGCCCGACCGTAGAGCGGAGCGCGATGATCTGGCGGTTGATATTGCTTTCGCTCACCCTATCCGCGTCGATAAGATCGAGCGCGCCCACGCCGCTGCGCGCCAAGGCTTCCGCAACGTAGCCGCCTACGCCGCCCACGCCGAACACCGCCACGCGGGCGTTTTTTAATTTTTCCATCGCCTCGCTTCCGAGCAATAATTCCGTTCTTGCAAACGCTTCCATTATTTCTCCTTTTTCCTTTCTGCAATCCGTGCGATCAGCTTCGTGATTTCCGTAAACAGCAATATCGACAGCGAAAGACCTGCGGCGATCAACGATTCCACCCAACCGAGCGGAGCAAATTCAAACACGCCCGCAAGTGGGGGAATATACACCACGGCGACGGTAAGCACTAACGAGAACGCTGCAGCCGCCCAAAGCGCGCCGTTTTGTTTTTTCATCGAAAAGACCGAATGTTTGAGCGAGCGGACGTCGAACGAGTGAACCGTTTCCGTCAAAGACAGCGTTAAAAACGCCATCGTCGTGCCGTGCAAGCCGCTTTGCCCGTTCATAAAATAGCCGACGAAATACCCGATCAGCGTTAAAATACCGATATACGCGCCCTGCAAGAACACGTTCAAACCTACGCCGCCTGCAAATACGCTTTCCTTATCGTCGCGCGGGGCGCGTTGCATCAAATCGCTTTCCCCCTCTTCCATACCGAGCGCAATCGCAGGGAAGGTATCCCCGATCAGGTTGATCCAAAGCAGGTGCATCGGGCGAAGCAGGGTTTGCCCGAACAGGGTGGCGATGAACACCGCCACGACTTCCGCGAGGTTGCTAGAAAGCAGGAACTGAATGGTTTTACGGATATTATCGTAAATTCTTCTGCCCTCGCCCACCGCCGAAACGATGGTGGCAAAATTATCGTCTTGCAACACCATGCCCGCCGCGCTCTTGGTAACGTCCGTGCCCGTAATGCCCATGCCGATACCGATATCCGCGCTCTTGATCGACGGAGCGTCGTTAACGCCGTCTCCGGTCATTGCGGTGACCATACCCTGGTCTTTCCATGCATTGACTATG
>JAFTQB010000032.1 GCA_017462985.1 Clostridia bacterium | reverse complement strand
TTTTTGACTGGCGGGTCATACTTTCATTATACACAATCGGAGTTTTTATTTCAAGACTCATCGGTGAACCTCCACCGAACCACGCGACTATCGCGTGGTTTTCTGCGAAATACCGCTTCGCGCTATTTCGTATACAAAAAAGCGCAGACCTTTTCAATCCGCGCCTTTTCTTTCCTTTATACACGGGCTTGCTCTTATAATAAAGCGACTGTCCCGTCCTCGCAAACGACCTGCGTCGCCGGAACTTCCTTAATCCAATCCTCGCCCTTTTTTACGCTATTCCATTCTTCTGTCGTTCCCTTAAACGCAATACTCGTCAACAGCTTACAGCCCGCAAACGCGTACGGAGCAATATACCGTATATTCTTGCCGATAATCACGCTTTTCAATTTCTTTTTGGTCGTGCTAAACGAATCGTTAATACTGACGACTTTTCGCCCGTCGATTTCCGCGGGAATTTCAAATTCTTTGACGATACAACCCCATTCCAAACCGTAAACCAAAACGTCCCCCTCGCGCGATAACATCGTTTTAAACGCCACAGGGATCGGCTCTTGTTTTTTTCGAACGGTTTTTTTCGGTGCTGCCGTACTGATCGTTCCGCCTTCCACCGCCGTATTATTCCACGCCGCGCCGCAAAAAGGACATTTCTCCAAAGCTTTCGCATCGTTTATATCCACCGATAACCCCTTCCCGCAATGAATGCAATTCAATGAAACTTCCATACCTTCTTCCCTTTCTTTTTATTGGTTATATCTTATCATTTTTTTCGCCGTCTGTCAAGCAATTCACTCCCATCTCCTTGCGAACGAAACACCGCGCCTGTCATTATCTCGCGGTGTGTAGCGCGGCAATCCCATACAATTTTTCCATAATGCAACGCGAAGCGTTGCAATTCACGCATACGCAGTATGCAATTCACTGAGCGCAAGCGAAAATTCACGCTTGCATAGCAAGCAATTCACAGCGAAAAAGGCGCGGCCCTTTCCAAGCCGCGCCTTTTCCTTATACAATATCCGCATAAAAATAATCCACCAACGCCCCGTACATTTCCCCGACGTAACTCTTCGCCGCCTTATCGGCAAGAAACGCCTCGTACCGTTCTTGCGGGTCGGTGTACGCCCCGTTATAATAATCCCGCACGACGATCGCACGCTCTTCAACGGACAGCGAATAATCGAGCGGATACGGATTGCTTTCTCCGCTACTCGTTTGATCGCCGTAATGCAAATAAAATAATAGCCCCTCGCGCAAGTTATCGATCTCTTGCGTATAGCTTTGCTCAAATTCCAAGCAAATTTGCTCCCAGATCTGCGAACGGAACACGCCCGCTTTCACAAGCTTATATTTCGCCGCCCGCTTCTTTTCTTCCAAATTCCTCGTCAATCGGTTTTTGCTCAGTTGCACGCGCTTGACTTCGATGATCTGCTCCGTCGTCAGCGCGGCGAGCTGCTCGCTCGTGTACTGTATAATATCGATCGTCATTCCGCTCATACTCTCACCCCCGCGTACTGATATTCAAATTCCAATCTCTCGATCACGGACTCTTTAAAAAGCCGCAACAAAACGGAAAACCGCTTTCCTTTCGCGGCAATCTTCGCCGTTCCCACGCCGCCGTCCGTTACGACCGTCGCGCTCGCTTCGCCCCTGCCGCCGCTCAAAACGATTTCCACGCCGCCTTCGCCGTATACGCGCACGCCCGTCAACGTCTTTTCTTTCCCGTCGCCGATGAAAATCCCGTCCGCGAAAAACTCACTCGTTTCCCCGTCGGGCAGCTCTCCCCCGTCGCAGTATTCGTAAATATGATTTCCGTTCACGCCGATCGCCCCGCCGAGCGAGGGGGATAACGCCGCTAGCGAAAAAATTTCCGCGCACGCGCCCGTTTCCGTATCAATCGCAACCGTCCGTTGCCCGTCCGCGGCAGCAAAACTCAAATAAGCCCGCCTGCCGGCCGCGGCGAATAAAAATTCGTCGCTCACCCGCTCCGTAGGCAACCCGTCCACGATCTTTTCCGCGCGCTCGCCGTCAAATCGGTACACCCCGTCCAACGCGGTAAAACAAAGATATTTCCCGCAAACCGCCGCCGAGTTCTTCAAGATATCCTCACAACCGCACCGTTTGCTTTCCACGGTAAACTCCCGCGCCGCGCCGAGCGCGAAAAACTTCATAATCCCGCGCCGCTTTACGATACAAACGCACCCGTCGAACGGCAAAATATCAAGAATCTCCCCAAGCTCGTCGAAAAACCCCACGCTGCCCGCGCCGTCCGCGTCGGGCGTAAAATCGTCCGTTTCCACGGGCTTGGAATACGCCACAGTTTGCGGCGGCAACGCCACGAAATACCGATCGTGGAAAAAACACCCGCAAAGCGCCGTTCCCCCCTCTCGCACGAGCGTAGCCTCGCGATCGAATCCAAAGGCATACACGCCGCTTTCTCCCGCAAAATAAATTTCCGTAACGCCGTTTTCGTCGCATCTTCCCGCCAAAGCCCCCGCCTCCACGGGCAACCCGCTCACGCCCAAATACGATCCGTTCTCCTGTTGCACCCAACAAAAATCCCGATAATCGATCAACGCGTATTCATTCGCCGTTTCTCCGCCTTCCGCCGTAACGGGAAAACGGTACACTTTTTTTAAATTTCTTCCCCCGATCGTCGTATTGGCGCCGTTTGAAAACTGCAAAATCTTCGCTCCCACGCCGCTTTTCAGCGATCCCGCGCTCGCCTCGCAGTTTTTGCTTCTCGTCGCCGTCAACGCGCCCGAATCCCCTTTCAACGCCGTTCCGATTGGCTTCATTCCCGATACGGCGCAAGCAAATCTTTCGTAACTCGCCACGCCCCGCGTCGCCGTCTTTTTCACGCTCGCCATCTTCTCACACCCACCTTCTCGCTTTCATCACTTTGCTCGGCTTTGCTTTATACGCCGCTTGGATCGCGGCTCTGTACTTGTTTTCCCAAACGGCGCTCTCTTCGTACAGCCCCGCAATCAGGCAATATTCCGCCGCCACGCCGTATGCAAACAGCCTTACGCTCGCCACGCTTTGATATTCGCCGTCGTCATCCAAATTCTTTTCCGTCGGCGCGTAGGCATACCGCACGACGAGTTTTCCCGCCTGCGCAAGGATATATTCGGGAAACAGCTTCCATTCCACCGCATTGCCGTTTTGGTCGCATACCGAAAGGATCCGCGACGCGTTTTTCCTCAGCTTGGTAAAATACACCGCGCCCGTGTCCGTTTTCACCTCGTCCTCGCAAACGAGCGGTAAATAATCGATCGCCAGCTCGCTCTCCACAAGGTTATAGCACCCTACCAGCGCGTCCACCGCCTTTTTTCCGTCCTCGCTCCCGCTTGAAAAATACCCTTCCACCAAATCGGAAAGCCCCAACAGCTCCGCCGCTTTTACGATAATTTCTTTCACCGTCATATTCGTTCCTCCTCACTTTTAAAAAAAGCGTCCGCGAAAACGCATTTTCGCGGACGCCCGATCGTTTACGCTTCCGTGATCCCCGTCAGTCTGCCTTGACCGTTAGGTTTCTCGCAAATAAGCTCGGCATACTTCACGATCGTCGCCGTATACACGGGCTTGCCGGGTACTTGGCGCAAGATCTTGCCGTCCTCACTCTCCATCCATTGCCAATCGCAAAGCTGATACAGCTTGAAATCGTTCGTATTCAAAAGATACATCGTACCTTCCGCGCAAAATCTGTCCGCCACCACGGGGATCCCGTTAAACGAGATCGCCTTAAATCCGCCCTCGATCTCTACCGTTTTCGTCGCGATCCCCTGTTGCTTATAATATTGAATGAGCGCCCTTCTCACGCCCCAAGAACAAAGGATAAAATTCACGCTCGAACCCGAGCTTTCCTCGATCTTGTCGATCGCCGTTTGAATCGTCAGCTCGTCGATCTCACCCACGTCCGCTTGATCGTACGGCTTCAAGAACGGATATTCGCTCTTTTTCAAACCGTAAATCTCGTCCGCTTCAAAGATCGCCTTCAAGCCCGTCAATTCTTCCGCGTCCGCGCTCGTTACGATCGTCCCCGTAGTCAACGCCGAGGAGTAATCCGCGCCGCCCAGCTTCACCGTTCCGTTCGCTCTGTCCACCGCCACAACGGTCATATACGGAAGATCGTCAAGCATACCGCTATCGTCTTGCAAGTTTACGCGCATTCCTTCCACGAACGCTTTCGTATCGTTCACCTTCAATACGTTCCCCGTCGAAGCGGAAGTATATTTCCCAAGATACCCCTGCCCGTCGCCGTGGAGCATTCTCCCAAAATGGAATTTCGCGCTGTTCACAACGCCCTCCATCTCGTCGTTCAAAAGATTGACGAACGCCCCTTCGTTGTTTTGCGAAGCCTTCATCGCCTTATCCGAAATCTCGATCGTACCGTATAAGTTTTTCAAAGTAGATACGAACAGCGCGTAACGGTTGGCTTCCGCCGTAGGCAGATCGCCCGTTTCGCTGCCCGCCGCTACGCCGCCGTTCACGCCGTAGCGCACCAACTTTCTCACGTCTTTCCCGTACACGTCCGCGGTAGAATGTTGAATACTCGCCAAAAATGCGTTGCTTTTCAGATCGATCGCGTCCGTTACGGCGTCAAGATAAAAAGATTTTAAAGCGTTATCCGCCGATTGCATTGTTACCATATAATTTTTTTACACTCCTTTACATTCCGTTTTTTCTTTGTTGCAGCCAAAGCAGCGTTTGATTTCCCGCTTCCGAAATCGAACCCAAGCGTTTCGGTGCCGTCGGGAAATTTCCCGCGCCGCCCCTCATCAGCGGCGCGCCCGCAAAGCGAATGGAAGAAAGGTAATCGGCGATCACTCTCGCCTTTAATTCCTCGTTGTCCTTGATCAACTCGTAAAGGTCGGTCGTGCTCTCCGCGCCCGTTTGCATAGCGACACCGCTTTCTTCCGAAACCTCGTCCGCGCGCCCGTTTTCTCGCCGTTCCCGTCCCTTTTCCAAAACTCTTTCGTCGACGCTTTCTTCCACCTCGGAGGGTCGCCCAAGCTCCGCTTGCTCGGGCGTTTGTCCGCCCTGCTCGCGTTCCGCGTCCGCGTTCGTTTCCCCGATCCCGCGCACGCATTCCCTCTTGCGATTTTCCTCCTCTTGCTCCAACCGTTTCAGGCGTTGACTGCGCCTTGTAAATTCCGCCTGCAACGATTGATACGCTTGCATCAGGGCGTCTACGCTTTTAAATTTCCCAAGCGCCGTCGAGCCTACCTCTTGCGCCCCGTTCGTTTGCGCCTCTTCCGTCATTCCCTGCTCCGCCTTGGAAATTTCCGTGTATCCGTTATCCCTATTTTGCATTTCGTTTTCTCCTTTTTATTGATTTTTCATTGCTTTATGCTTCCGCATATGTTCGACGATCCTCTGCTTTCCGTCCTCGTTCCCGCCCGCTTCGAACGCCGAAGACAAAAGATACCGCGTATGTTCGAGGATATGCAGTTCGTGATCGTCGAATTCTTCCGCTTGCAAGTCCTGCTTTAAAAGCTTGATATTTTCTTCTGCCGCCCGCGCAAGGTGCAGCGCGGAAATATCCCTCGCGTTCTCCTCGTTTCCGTAGCCGAACGCATCCAAAATACGGTTCTTGTGCGCTTTTGATATCTTCCCGTCCTCGTCGGTAAACAGCCCCGCTTCAAACAATTTCAGCAAGGTCTGCTTCTTCTCGCTCGGAGAAGCCGCTTCCTCGGAAACGAACTTGATATCCGCCGTCGATAGCTGATTGGCATTGAAATAGAAAATTTGCGTTTTCTTGTTTTCGCCCGTCAAGGTCATCAACCTCGCCGCGCCCGCAAATTGCCGATACAGCCGCAAAATTTGCTTTCCCACCTCTTTCATCGCGCGTTCCATGCTGTCCACAGTCGCGGAAAGCCTCGAATCGTCTTGGGATAAAAGCAATTGCAACCCCGTCGCGGAAGTAACGCTCTGCGCCGTCGAGCTTTGCGAAAGATCGCTCACGCCCGAAATAAAGGAAAATTCCTTTTCTAGCCATTCCTCTTCCTTTGCAAATTCGTCTGGCATGCCGCCGATCTCCAAAACCTCGGGCGCTTTACTGCCTTGTCTGTATACAAGCACTTTCCCGGGCGCAAGCCCTTCTTCGATCAAGTCGTCGCTGTCTACGCTCCCGTCCTCCACGGCGACGATCCCCAACGCAAGCCTGTTCAAAAACTCGTGTTTTCGGTTTCTCACGGCGTTGTACGCGCGCTGTACGGGAATTAGCCGATCGATGATACTGCACCCGAAAAACGCTCCCGGCAGCCGCATACAGTCCTGCTTTACGAAAGGCAGCGCACGCTCGTTTTTATCCCCGCAAAGATAGGGAAGCACCCCCTCGTACAACAACTCGCCGCCCGCCGCGATTTCCAGCTTCCCTTGCGGAAACTCCGCGTTCGGAGAAGTATACCGTTCGATCAAGATCACCCCGTCAAACTCCTCTTCTTTCGCACCCGCCCCGAAAAGATCGTTCGCGGGCTGCGAATAAGTATTTAAACCTTTTTGCGCGTGTTCCTGTTCGGGAATCGCCACGCCGAACTTTTCAAAAATATACCCGCGCGGCACGGCTTGCGCGTGAATAATACTGCGAAGCTCCTCGATATTTTCCGCGTCCAAACGGTCGGGGAAAATTTCAAACGGGGAAAGGGAAGAAACGCACACTTCCCCTTCGAAGATCGCAGAACCGTCCTCTCGCTTCCCGATCATTCTGCCTCCCTGCTCGTTCCAAGTAACCTTATAAAATGCGCTCCCGCAAACCTCCGCCCAAAGGGTAACCTTGGAAACGACCTCGGAAAAATCAATGCGGTCTTGCGCGTATTCCAGCACGCCCGAAGCGAGCTTTGCCGCCTGAATATCCCCGTCCTCGTCGGAAAACGCGCGCACTTTTAAAGCGGGTCGCAGATTGACGAGCTTGCTCATTCTCGCGTCTACGGTGGGCGCGATATGGTTAAATACGCGCCTCGCCTGCCAGTAGAACTTTTTTTCTTCCGCAACGATATCCCCGTAAGGCGAAACGTCGCAATACTGATCCCCGCTCAAAAAGCACATATTCAGCCGCCACCCGTTTTCCAGCGGTTTCCTCGCGATCCTTCGCCGCTCGAAATCCTCTTCAATTTCCGCGGCAAGCGCCTTTTTCCGCTTGACTTCCGCCTTTTCCTTTGCCAATTCTTCCCTATCCATTGTTTATCCTCCCTGTTTTTATTTATTTTATTTAACCGCCCTTGCGAGCGCAGAGCCTGCGCCCCCAAGCGGTCGTTTTCAGTTGCGGTTAATAGCAGCTTCCGCATATGTCCTTATCGTCATTCTGAGCGAAGCAAAGAATCTCGCGGCGCGTAGCGCGGCAATCTCGTATAATCCTTCCGCAACGCCGCCCAATGGCGGCAATTCACGCGCCAGCGGCGCAATTCACTGAGCGCAAGCGAAAATTCACGCTTGCACAGCAAGCAATTCACACCCACCTGCAAGCTCCCCAAAATCATATGAATATATGATCATATGTTCATATGCTCATATGCTCAACTATTCATATTATTGTTTTATCTTTCTTTTCCTCGGCTTCGCCCGTTTCTTCCTCGGCGCTTTTAACTCCTTGCCGTCGCCACCGCCGTCAGATTGCTCCGTTTCCGCCGCCGATTTTTCCCGTAGCTCTTGCAATAACCGTTCCTTTTCCTGTTCCAATTCCTCGTCCGAAAGCGCCCCAAGCCCTTCGCCCGCGCCCCCGCAAAGCATCTGCAACGCTTTCCAATCGGGCGGAATCTCTTTTTTCGTTTTCTTGCGCTTCGTCAATTTCAGCACGCCGTCCACTTCGGCGTATTCCTCGGTGATCTCGGCAACGCTATACCCTTTCGCCACCTTCAACAACACCTCGTTCAATTTTTCTTCTTTCTTTTTCATCTCACCCAACCTCTTTTTTAACTTTCTTCACCCTATCCTAGCCCGCCTTTTTTTCTCCCCGCGTTCAACGCCCGTATCCGCTTTTCCTTATCCAACTGTTGCGCCGTTTTCGGCGGCTTCGGCGGCAACTTTTTCGGCCTCGTCATCAAATAATACCGCATCTCGTCCAAAGCGTGATCGTCCGTCTTTTTCGGCGCGTCTCCGCTCCCCCAGTAATACCCTTTCAGTTCCCGAATCAAGTTCACGCACCCTTTGAAAATATACAAATTCGGCAACCCGTTTTTGGTATTCAAATAGCTTTTCACCCGCGCGATCCCCGAAAACAAATCCTTTTCCACTTCGGGATTGACCAAAATTCCCCGCTCGTAAAACAACTCGCAAACGCTCTTCACGCCCGATAGCGTTTTTTGCTTCGCCGCACTGTCGATCAGCGCCGTAATCCGCCTAACGCGATCGCGCTTCCAACCCAACAACTCGCAGATCCTCTTGATCTCGCCTGCGTGATAATCAATATCCCGCCCCGCGGCAAAATGCTCGTAAACGATATACACGTTATCGTCGAAATCCACCGCATACCAGTGCGCCGAAAGCGGATTGTTCAGCCCGGGGTCGATAGAAATATTATCCTGCCATTCTTTCGGCACTTCAAACGGCTCGATCACGTGGATATTCTCGTCGAATTCGGGATACACAAGCCCCTCGTTCGCGGCAAATTTCCCATACCGCCTCGCCTGCAAAGTCGGCTCGTCCAAGGTCGCTTCCAACGCGTCGATTTCGTCCTGCGATAAAAAAGGATTGTCCGCCCATTCCATAAACTCGTACCACACTTCGGGGTCGTTTTTTCCGTTCAGAAAAATATCGTGATATACAAAGGTAAACCCTTTGAGCGGCGTCATCGTCCCGAACACCTCGCCCTTTCGATCAACCACGCGCATACGGCATTCGATATAAATATCCTTCGGCGGCTCCTCGTCGAACCAAACGAAATCGAGCGACGCGCCCTGAAACTTTTCTCTGCCCTGATCGCAGCTTTTAAACCCGATCGTCGATACTCCTCCCAAAATATTTTTCACGCGGATAAAATCGATCACGCCGCTTTCGGGCGCGTCCTTCCGCCCCGAGATCATCACGATATCCTCTATCCAGTCCTTTCGAAGATACTGCAATATCTTCTTTTGCGCCACGTCCCGCTGTACTTGCGCGGAAAGCGACACCACCCAACCGTCCACCGCCGCTTTATTCTCTTTGTACGGGTGTATCCCTCTCGCAAGATACACGCACTCCACCGCGCCGCACTCCGTCTTTCCCGAACGGTTTCCCCCGAACACCCAGCGGTTGCGCTTTTTGCATTTGTGAAACGCCAGCTGTTTTTCGTGCACCCGTTCCCCCGTGTTGTACGCCGCCAACCGATCGTCGTTTTTTCGCCGCGCAAGCTCCCGATCGATCTGCAAAATCTTTTCTACAATTTCTCTCATAATTCTCCTGCTTTTTACAAAATCGTTCCCATCGCCCATATTATAATGTAGCTATGAAAAAGTTCCTTTTCGCGGTTTTTCCGCTTTTTTATTTTATCCTGTTATGCGTTTTTCCGCTCGCAGTCAACGAAAAATCCGCCGCGTCTGCCGAGGGGGAATCTTACGCTTGCATTTTAGAGGACGACGTCTATTTTTATTCCGCCGAAAGCGAATCGAGCGGACTGTTCGTCCTTCCCAAAACCTACTACGTAAAAATTCTTCTCGTCGCCCAACCGTTCACCAAGGTGGAATATCTCACCGACGGCGCGAATACCCAACGCCTCGTAGGCTATTGCAAAACGGACAAGCTCACCTTCGTCGACTACACCCCGCAGATCCCCTATCTATATTACTTATTCGAGGTTACCTATACGGCGGAAAATTCTGCCGCGGAAGACGATTTTTTAAATAAGATCACGGTCACTTGCACCTATTACGGCGATTACTATATCGGTTCGAAAACCTACGCCTACGTCCTGCAAAACGGCTCGTTCGGCTACGTTCCCAAGCCCGACGGCTTTTCCTATCCCAAAAGCGCGGAGCACGAAAACAAAACGCAGATTTCGGACGGCGACTCCCCGCAGGAAGAACCCGCGAGCGGGGGAAACGGCGCGCAAATCGCAATTTTGATCGTTCTTTGCTTGCTCGTTCCCATCTTAGCGGCGCTCGTCGTCCGCTCTTCCAAAAAACAGCCCTACGATTTTGAAGAAAGCTAATTTCTGATACGGTTCAAAAACGCCAAAAACTCCCGTTCTTTCCGTTCCATACCGATATCCTTGCCAAGCTCGATATATTGATATACGGCGCTCACCCCGTCGAGCGAAGCAAATTTTTCCAAAAACGACTGCTTGTCCAATTCGGCGGCGCTCAACCGCCGAATAATTTTTTTCAAAAGCCTCGCCTGTTTCCGAAAATAAGTACGCTCGCTCCAAATTTTTATCTCCCGCATATAATCGTCGGCTAGCGAAGCGGCTTTCGCCGCAAACAGCCGCCGCACCTGATCGAGCTTTCCAAAATATCGAACGTCCAAGAGCAATTTTTCTTCCACCGTTAAATTTTTCAGCGCGTTATCGAGCAAGAGCTTCAATTCCTGCACCCGCTGTTTGTTTAAAACTTCCCCTGCAAGATACTCCGCAAGCTCCCAAGTCGGCGTTTTTCCGTCGTAGGAAAGCGCCGCCTTATTTTTGATATGCTGCAAATACCCGTCGGTAATGCTTTCCAGCCTCGGATAGCAATACAGCATCGCCTTTACGCAATTTTCCAAATTGATCACCTCCAAACGGGGCTACCGCCCCAATTATTTTTTAATTTCACTCACCCGCCCGTCATTCTGAGCGAAGCGAAGAATCTCGCGGCGCACAGCGCGGCAATCTCGTATAAATTCTTCCGCAACGCAAACGTTAACGGCTACCGCCGTAGGGCGCAACCTGTCGGTTGCTTTCAGAGGGGCTTTTCTTTGCGGGGCTTCGCCCCTGCACCCCACAAGAAACTGAGTTTCTTGACTTCCATTCCTTGTACCTATCGGGTACAACCCAACAGTCATTGCGAGGCGGCGCAGCCGCCGCGGCAATCTCGTATAAATAACAGCCTCAACGCCGCCGAAAGGCGGCAATCACTAAGCGTTAGCAAAAATTCACGCTTGACACGCAAGCAATTCACTCATCCTCCCACCCTTTTCGCGTCGACACCGTGAATTATAATCGCCCTTTGCCGATTGTCCAGTTTCTACTGCCATTTTTTTGAATAAAAACACGAACATTTGTTCGTTTTTAAGAATTATAAACGATAAAATATGACAACAGTATGCCACTTTTTAAAAATTCTTTAAAAAATTTTCTTCGCCGTGAAAATCGGTTGAATTTATTGCAATTTTTCGCGCGGCGTGTTATAATGGTATTATGAAACAAATGAAGAAGCAATTTCATAAAACGGTCTTTACGATTTTTTTAAGCGGCGCGCTGAGTTTTTGCGCGGCGGCGGTTTCTTTGCTTTCTCCCGTTTTGGCTACGGCGAACGAACCGCAAACCGCAGCGGACGAGCTGATCACGCCCAATTCTTACGAACAATACTTGCCCCTTTCCGATCCCAAGGATATTGCCGTTTGCGACGATTTCACGGCGATTGCGGATAAAAACAATATCTTCCTTTACGATCGCTTAAAAGCAAAATACCGCACCTATACGCACACGGAAAACCAAAGCACCGACCGTAACTATATCACCCAGCTGCAATTTTCTAACGACGGCGATCTGTATTTTTTGGACGCTTCCTCTCTTCTTCATTATATCCCCGCGGATAATCTCGCCGTGGATACCGATCTCCAATCGCAAACGATCGCCAACTTCACCTGCAGCACCTTTTTGATCGCAAACGACGAGCTTTTTTTCACCAACGTTACGGGCGCAACGCAGATCGCGCGCAGTTCTTTAAACGATCTTCAGTACAATCAAGCCCAACCCTTCGTAACGGGGAATCTCACCTCCAACGTCGCTCTCGATTATCATAACGGTTATCTGTATTATTCCAACAGCATGATCCTGTTGAAAATCAGCACGACGGCGGAAGAAGCCTCGTCCGAAAACGTCGCCTATTTCGATAAATACATCAATTCCTTTTCGATCGCAAACGACGAGATCGCAATCACCACGGTGGGCAACAACGATAATTTGGGCGACTTCTATTCTTATAAGCTCAGCGATTTGGATTTAATGGAAATCGCAAATAATTGCACTCCTCGTGCAAAAGACGAACGGGGGGATTACGGTGCGCTCACCTCTTACGAAAACCAAATCTACGCCGTATGCGGCGCGGCGGGCGCAAAAAAAATTCGCCAATACGCGGTTGACGAAGGCTTTACCGATTTTGAAATTTCGTCCGCTTCGGATAGCGAACACCGCTTAAACGGCGCGACGGATACTCACTTGCAACGGGAACTCCTGTACACCGCCGATACCAACAATTCCCGCGTCAGCGTATACGATACGCAAACAGGCGCCTACAAGGCGTACGCCACCCCCGCCGCCCCTACGATGATTGCGGCGAACGACGAAACCTTTTTTGCGGCGAACCCCACCGCGGCGTGGCTGTATAATAAAGAGGGCGAACTGCTGCAAACGGTTACCGCGTTCAATCAAACGGGCAAGCTCGTCGGCGTTACGGCGGTGTTCGATACCTATTATCTCGTTACCGACCAAAATTATTTTTACACTTTAAAACAATCGACGGAAAACGAAACGCAAGAATGGCAGATTAGCGGCGTGCAAAAAACCAATTCGAAAACCCCTCGGCTTTTAACGAGCGATCTTTACGGCAACCTGTATTTAGCCGAAGGCAATAATATCCGCCGCTTTAACGAATATACTTTCTCGCTCGCCGACGACTACGGCGAGGAAATTTGTTCGTCTGTTTCGGGCGCGGCGCAAAAACTGCTCGTCGATTACGACGAAAATCTGTACGCGCTCGAAGGCAACACCGTCAACCGATACACGCCCAACGCAACCAAATCGGCGTATAGCGCGGACGGGCAGTACGATTTAGGAAAATCCCTCGTGTATACGCAAACGCTCGATACGCCCGTAACGGCGCTTGCGATCAGCGTAAAGGAAAACGCGGCGTATATCGTTTACGGGGGCAACCTCGCGGTGAAAACGCCCGATCTGAATTTGCCCAACGCCCAAAATATTGCGCTCACGCAGGAAGTAAACGAAAATATCTTCCATTCCACCAACGGGGAATTTGCCGTAGTACAAACGAAAGCCAACGCGCTTTTGGTGGAATTTGACTTGGCGCAAACGAAAGACGCAAGCATATTTTCCTATACCGATTACGACCGCGAACCGCAAGTGAAAACGGCGCTCAAAATCGGGGAAACGGAAACCTACGCCGTGCTTGCGATCTTCAATACGCAAACGCACGAATACCAAAACTTCCTCACGCTCAAACGCTACGTCTACGAGGATCCCGATCAAAGCTATCTTGTCAATTACGGGGAAAGCAAGACGGGATATTTGACGAACGCGGTAACGCTGTACAAATTCCCCTATCTCACCGAGCTTTTGACGGTGGACGGCTTGCAAAAAAATCAGCCCGTCACCCTGCTTGGCGAGGTGAACGAGCTTGACTACGATTATTATAAAGTCAGCTATACGAGCGAGGACGGCACGCAAAAGATCGGCTTTATCCCCAAAGGTTATCTCACCGATTTCAACGGCGCGCCCAAACCCACGCAAACGGAAACGTTCGGCGAACTTTCCCCCAACGAGGACGCGCTTTGGCGATTGACCTTTCTGCTTCTCGGTACGGCGGCGGTCTGCTTGCTTTCCGACCTTTTGATCTTCCGCGCCATTTCCAAGAAAAAGGACGACGAAGAATAAACGGCTCGTACTGTCTACCGTCATTGCGCGCGCAGAGCCGCGTTCGTTTTCAGTTACGGCTTTCATCGGCTTCCGCATACGTCTGTACTACCGTCACCCACGAAGGAGCGAAGCGACTGCGGCAATCTCGTAAAAAATGTAGCCCCAATAACGACTTCAACGTAAAAAGCGTGCTTATCAAAAGCACGCTTTTTTCATTCGTCCCGTACACGGTACGCCCGTTTTTAATTGAGCTGGACCGTTCCGTCGCTGCAACGCACTTCCGTTGCGGGCACGCCTTCATTCCAATTTCCCCCCTTTTTCATTTTGTTCCATTCTTCTTTCGTGCCCCAAAAGCCGATCGTTTGCAAATTCGCACAGCCTTTAAAGCACTTCTCGCCCAATTCCACGCTCCCCATGAGCGTAACCGAAAAGACGTTCAAATTATCCGAAAACGCATTGCTCTCTACTCGCACTTCTTTACCCGCATAAGTCGCGGGGATCACCACCGCGCCCGTAAAGGAGGTTTTTTCCCCCTCGCCGTCCGATACGTTGTAATAATCCCAGACCTTTTCGTATTGCTTAAAATAGTAATGCTTATACGTTAAAACCTCTACCGGAGCGGCAGGCACGCCGAACGCAACCAACAGCGACGGCACCGAAAGCGCCACCGTCAGCAAGCCGCTCACTACGCTCTTTAAAACGAACGCTTTCGTGCTCTTGTGCTTGAGCACAAGCAACAGCCAATAAAGAGCCACTCCCAACGCGAGGGGCGTGAAAGAGATCAAATAGGGCAGGATCGTCGTCAAAAAGCCTACGAGGATATACCCCCAAACCGCCGTATACGGATCGGACGTCTTTTGATCGTAGGCAAAGCCGCTATCCGTATAATAGGTGGTAACCACTACGTATTTGCCCCCGAATTCGCCGCCGCAAAGCGCTTGCGAGAAAAAGCAAAAGCCCGTAATGCCCGTCAAGCCCCAATGCAGAACGATCAAGCCTCTCAGCAAGCCGTCCGCCGTTTCCAGCGTTTCAAAATTCGGGATCGTCACCGTACCGCCGAAGAAATTCCAATGATTATACGCTATGCGGATATAGCCTTGCACGGCGCACATCCCCACCGCCGCGACCAGACCGATGATCTTGATCGCCGTAGGCGACAAAAACTCCGCGTCGTCGAAGGCGTCGAACCAACGGATCGCCACAAAAAAGCTGACCAACAAACACATACCGCCGAACACCCCCCAAAACATAGGCGGCATCGAATCGGATTCGAATTTTCCCAAAGTGTTCGGCAACAACGCCATCAAAGCAATCCCGCCCACGATCAGGAAAAAGGACAAATAGAAAAAGACCGTTTTTAAATATTTTCCCATAAAAGTGCTCCTTTTTATATAAATTGCTCGATTTGATCAGGCGTATCCACCAAAACGTCCGCGCCGTTTGCAAGCAAAAATTCTCCGTCCTTCATTCCCCAGCTCACCGAAATGCAAGGCAGCTCGGCGTTTTTCGCCGTTAAAATATCCACTTCCGAATCGCCTACGTACACGGCGGTTTCTTTTTTTGCGTTCAACGCCTTCAGCGCCAAAAGCACCGTATCGGGCGCGGGCTTTTTCTTCACCCCCGCGCTTTCGTTTTCCCCGATCGCCACCCCGACAAGCTCGCCAAAGTACGCTTCGCACAGTTTTTCCACGGCAAACGCCGCTTTATTGGATACCACGCCCACTTTCTTGCCCGCGGCTTTGAGCGCCGTTAAAAGCTCGATTACGCCCTCGTAAGCGCGCGTTTTATCCTCGCAATGCTCCCCGTAATACAGCTTAAAATCCTTAAAAACCGTATCGAAATTTTCACAACTCTCTTTCTCTTGCCCAATCGCGCGCTCCGTCAGCTTCACCACGCCGTTACCGATAAACGCGCGCACTTCCTCGCGCGTTCGGGGTGAATAGCCGTTTTTTTTCAAGGCGTAATTCACCGCGTCCGTCAAATCGTCCAGCGTATCGAGCAAAGTGCCGTCGAGATCGAATAAAAAACAATCGTAACGCATCACAGCACTTCTTTGATCGCGCGCACCGCGTCTTGGCGGTTTTCGCTGTTCGTTTTGATATAAATACCGGAAATATAATTCCTCGTCGTTCCCTCGGAAAGCTTCAACGCGGAAGAAATTTGACGGTTGGTAAAGCCCTCGTAGATCATCAACGCAATTTCCACCTCGCGATCGGAAAGCCCGAACGCGCGCTTAATCTTAATCTCGCGATCGGCGGAAACGTTCATTGCCGCGTCCGCAATCCGCTTTGCGATCTTCGCGGGCAAAATGGTATCGCCGTTGTAGGCGTTTTTCACCGCGTCGATGAGCGCCCCGCTGCCGATATCCTTTAATAAATACCCGCTCGCGCCGTTGTTGATGG
>JAFTQB010000031.1 GCA_017462985.1 Clostridia bacterium | reverse complement strand
CGTGCCGTTGAGCTGGGTCAAGTCGAAATCAAATTGTACCGCCGCGCCGATTTGATAGACGGCGCACAGCTCCGTACCGTCGTTCAAGCCTCCCGCCACGCCGAAATTCACCAATTTTTTCACGTCGAACTTGCTGATCAAAAGCTGCGTTCCAAGGGCGGCGTTCACCTTGCCTACTCCGCAAACGCACACAGCGACAGGCTTTCCAAACGCCGTGCCGATATGCACGGGCTTGCCGCTCACCGTCAAAGACCGTTCAATCTTCATTTGGTCCAATAAAATATCCGCTTCGCATTGCATTGCGATCACTGCACCGATCATAATAATAACTCCTTTCATTTCTCTCTGATAGTAAGTGTAGCAAATTTTTGCGTTTTTTGCAAACGGATAGCATAAAAAAATTAAAAATTCTTGCATTTAAACAAGAATTATGATAAAATAATAGAAAATTTGTCGAGGTGTTTTTAGATGACAAGAGCAGAACGGGCTAAAGAATATTTCCTGCAAGGCTACGCTTGCTCGCAAGCGGTGGCAATGGCATTTGAGGATTTAACGAGCGTTTCAAAAGAAGAGATCGCAAAATCGATGCTTCCCTTTGGCGGCGGCTTGGGGCGCTTGCGCCTGACTTGCGGCGCGGTGAGCGGTATGGCGGCGGCGTACGGAATGATCTGTGCAAAATCGGAAAATACGCCCGAAAATAAAAAACTCACCTACGCTGCGGTACAACGGCTTTGCGGTGAGTTTCAACGGGAAAACGGAAGCTTGATTTGCGCCGATCTTCTTTCAGGACAAAACTTGCAAGTAGCCGTGGGCGGCGTTGCGGAAGAAAGAACGCAAGAATATTATAAAAAACGGCCTTGCGCAGAACTCGTTTATCACGCCGCGGAAATTTTGGAAAAGTATCTGCGAGAAACGGGCGCGATCGTTTAGCGCTCTTTTAAACTTATTCCGTGATGATTTGCTTCGTCGTAGGCGGCAAAGCGGAAGCGGGCAAAGGGCTGTTCGTGATGATATAATCGATTTCCTTTGCGCTGCAAAGATGAAAGAGCGAATTTTTTCCAAACTTCGTGCTATCGCACAAGAACACCTTTTTCGTTGCGTTTTTGATCATCGCTTTACGGATAAAGTTTTCTTCTTCAAAGCAATCGTAAATCTCGCCGTCGGGGCTGATCGATTGCGCCGAGAAAAATACGACGTCGGCGTGGAAATTATTCACCATATCTTCCGCGTATCTTCCCACGAGCACGCTACGGTTTTCTTCCTGTACGCAACCGCCCGTCGAATATGCCGAAATATTGTGCTTCGATAAAAGCGAAAGGGTATCAATGCCATTCGTTACAACGCGGATATTTTCAAATTCCGAAAGATATTCCGCGATAAAAAACGCCGAAGTAGTTCCGTCCAAAAAGATTAGATCGCCGTTGCGGATCAACTTGATTGCCGCCAAAGCGATCTTCTTTTTTTCAAAGCTGTTTTGATGAATACGAAAGGTAAAGCTAGGGGAAAAATTATTTTCGTCGTTCAGTTTTACGCCGCCGTGCGTACGCGTAACCAACCCCTTTTTTTGTAAGGCGTCCAATTTTCTACGAACTGTCGACGGACTGACAAATAAAGACTTCGCTAAATCGTCAATTGTTGAATATTGCTTGCTTTGTAAGATCGCCATCAATTCTTGCTCTAAAAATTCTTTCATATTTTTGCTCATTTTTGTCAAAACGCGCGCTTATTTTGCGCTGTTTTGGCAAATTTTCTTTTCAAAAACTTAATTTTAGCAATTCGTCTTGAAAAATTGCTTATTTGTATTATAATATAGTTAAAGACGGTTGTCAAGTAATTTTACGGAGGGAAACAACAAAATGTTTGACGTGATCGTGATCGGTGGCGGCGTTGTCGGCGGGTTGATTCTTCGCGAATTGACAAAATACCACCTTAACGTATGCCTTTTGGAAAAAGCAAGCGACGTGAGCATGGGAGCAAGCAAAGCGAACAGCGGCATCGTGCATGCGGGATTTGACGCTACGCCCAATTCGAATAAAGCAAAGTTCAATGTTCTCGGCAACGAAATGATGGAAAAAGTTACGGGGGAATTGGGAGTAAAATTCCGCCGCAACGGTTCGCTTGTCGTTGCGTTTTCGGCAGAAGAGATCGAAACGCTGAAAGAATTAAAAGCACGCGGCGAGCAAAACGGCGTGAGCGGCTTGGAAATTATTTCGCAAGAACGCTTGCGCGAAATGGAAAAAAATATTTCCGACGAAGCCTTAGGGGCTCTCTACGCGCCCACGGGCGGAATCGTTTGCCCGTACGAGCTTACGATCGCGGCGATCGGGAACGCGATGGATAACGGCGCGAAGCTGGAAACCGAATTCGAAGTGGTTAAGATCGTCAAAAACGAGGAGTGTTTCGTTTTAAGTTCCTCTAAAGGCAAAACGATCGAAGGGAAGATCGTAATCAATGCGGCAGGCTTGCAAAGCGGTAAGATCGCGGCTTTGGCGGGAGATAGCGGTATAGAGATCAAGGGAAGAAAGGGCGAATATATTTTGCTCGATCGCGAAAGCGGCGATTTCGTTTCTCATACGCTGTTTTTCACGCCGACGAAGCTCGGCAAAGGGATCTTGGTTACGCAAACGGAGGACGGGAATATTTTGCTCGGACCTACGGCGGAAGAATTGGAAAACGCAGGTACGGATACGAGCGCGCAAGGGCTTGCGTTCGTAATCGAAAAGGCGCGTAAGATGTGCAAAAATCCTCCGCTTTTCAATACGATCACTTCTTTTGCGGGTGTTCGCGCCTATTCTTCAAAAGGGGATTTTATTATTGAAGAAAGTAAAACGGTAAAAGGCTTGATCCATTGCGCAGGCATCGAATCCCCCGGCTTGACGGCGGCGCCCGCAATTGCGAAATTCGTGGTGGAAACGCTAGTCGGCGGATCGTTGCGTTTGATCAAAAATGAAAACTTCAACGGTGCGAGAACGCCCGATTATTTCTTTAAAAATCTTTCAACGGAAGAAAAAAACGCGATCATTGCGCGCGATCCTTCCTATGGAAAGATCGTTTGCCGTTGCGAACAGATCACGGAAGGCGAGATCCTCCGCGCCATTCGTGCAAATCCTCCCGCAAGGGATATCGACGGAGTGAAGCGCAGAACTCGTTCGGGCATGGGCAGATGCCAAGGCGGTTTTTGTCAGCCGTATATCGCGGAACTGATCGCGAAAGAACGCGGCGTTTCTTTGGAACAGGTAACCAAATGCGGCGATGGCTCGGAGCTTATCATGGGGGTAACGAAATGAAGAAGAATTACGATATCGTAATCATTGGAGGCGGTCCTGCGGGACTCGCGGCGGCGGTAGCGGCGTACGATAACGGCGTAAAAGATATTTTGATTTTAGAACGCGAGGAACGCCTTGGCGGTATCCTCAATCAATGTATTCATAACGGCTTTGGCTTGACGCGGTTTAAAGAAAGCCTTTCCGGTCCCGAATACGCGGCGCGGTTTATCGACGAAGTGCAAAAACGCCAGATCGAGGTTTGTACGCAAACGACGGTACTTGCTCTTTCAAAGGAGAAGCAAGTAACCGTGATTAACTCTGCGCAAGGCGTGTTCACGGTGCAAGCAAAATCGGTCGTTCTCGCAATGGGCTGCCGTGAAAGAAGCCGCGGCGCACTCAACGTCGCGGGCAGTCGTCCCGCGGGGATTTATTCGGCGGGCACGGCGCAAAAATACGTGAATATCAAAGGCTATTTGCCGGGGAAACGCGTCGTGATTCTCGGTTCGGGCGATATCGGATTGATTATGGCGAGAAGAATGACGCTGGAGGGCGCAAAGGTGCTCGCCGTGTGCGAGATCATGCCGTATTCAAGCGGTTTGAAGCGTAATATCGCGCAATGCTTGGACGATTTCGGGATTCCTCTTTATCTCAGTCATACGATTACAAAAATCGAGGGGGAAAAGCGTGTAACGGGCGTGGTTGTTTCCAAAGTAGACGAAAATAAGCGCCCGATTGCGGGTACGGAAATGCATTTTGATTGCGATACCGTGCTTTTTTCCGTGGGGCTGATCCCCGAAAACGAATTGACGAAAATGGCGGGGATCGAACTTTCTCCCAAAACGCGCGGAGCGGTGGTGTATCAAAACCGCGAAACGGATACGGACGGCGTGTTTGCTTGCGGCAACGTTTTGCAGGTACACGACCTCGTGGATTTCGTTTCCGAAGAGGCGGAAATTGCAGGAAAGGCGGCTGCGCAATACGTTTTGAACGGCGCGAAAGTCCGCGAAGAAATTTCCGTGAATACGGGGAACAATATTTCCTACGTTTTGCCGCAAAAGATCGATAGAAATGCGGGCGGTCAGGTCAAGCTGTTCTTCCGCGTAACGAATACCTTTAAAAACTGTACGATCACGGCGACGAGCGGGGGAGAGGTGATCGCAAAGCGCAAAAAACGGATTGCTGTGCCCGGAGAAATGGAAACGCTGTTACTTACGGAAAAAACGCTTGCGGGAATCAACGACGAAATCGTCGTATCGTTGGAGGTGGACGAATGAAAAAAACTTTGACTTGTATCGAATGTCCTTTGGGATGTGAGATCGAAGTAACGATGAACGGCGACGAAATCGTTTCGATCGTCGGCAACGGTTGTTTGCGCGGAAAAGCGTATGCGGAAAACGAAGTAACTTGCCCCAAACGAGTGGTAACTTCTACCGTTCGTGCGGAAAATGGCGCGCTCGTACCCGTAAAAACGGACGCGCCTGTAAAAAAGAGCGAAATGTTTGAAATTATGCAAAAAATCAACGCCGTGAAGGTGAAATTGCCTGTGAAGATCGGGGATATCCTTTTGGAAAATATTTCCGATGGGGCGAATTTAATTGCAACGGGCAACGAGGAATAAACGATGAAAGATTATTTTGGAAAAGACGCGACGGCACTCAAAGATAAAAAACTGTTTTTATTCGATATGGACGGCACGGTGTATTTGGATGAAACGCTGTTCGACGGCGTGAAAGAATTGCTCGCCGCGATCGTAAAAAAGGGTGGCAGGTACGTTTTTATCACGAACAACGCTTCCAAATCGGTAAAAGATTACGTGGCAAAAATGCACCGTTTGGGCTTGACGAATATTACGGACGAACATTTTTTTACTTCTGCGCAAGCGGCTTACGATCTCTTAAAGGAAAAGCATGGAAACGATCTCATCTACGTACAGGCGACGAAATCGCTCGTTGCAGAATATAAAGCGAAAGGTTTAAAGATCACGACGGAGTACACAGACGAAGCGCGGGCGATTCTCGTGGGGTTCGATCCCGAATTTACGGGCGATAAGGTGTATATCACCTGTAAAATGCTCGCCAAGCACGATCTTCCTTATTATGCGACCAATCCCGATTGGGTTTGTCCCGTGGAATTCGGCTACATACCCGATTGCGGCTCGATGTGTCAAAGCATTGAACGCGCGACAGGCAAAAAACCTATGTTCATTGGAAAACCAGAACCGACGATGGTGTTGACCGTGATGAAAAAATTCGGTTATACGGCACAAGAAACGGTGGTTGTGGGCGACCGATTGTATACGGATATAGCCTCGGGTAACCGCGCGGGCGTGGATACGATTTGCGTTTTGAGCGGTGAAGTTACGCTTGCTGATATCGAAAACGCGACGGGTGTAGAAATTCCCACGTTCGTATTAAATAGCGTAAAGGAAATTGAATTGTAAGATTAAGAAATTCCTTAATATGTTTATACTCCCCCAAAAAGTGTTTCTACTTTTGGGGGAGTAAATTTTTATAATGAAAACCAAAAATACTTGTTGGAAATAAAAATAGTGGTTATATTGCTAAAAATAAATATCCACCCGAAAATTCGAGCGGATACTTATTCTTGTTTGGTGCCGAAGGTGGGACTTGAACCCACACGGTATCACTACCAACGGATTTTGAGTCCGTCGCGTCTGCCATTCCACCACTTCGGCTCTTTCGTTCAAAGCTTTTTTATTATATAAGATACGAATAAAAAAAGCAAGCGTTTTCGCGTAAAAAATGAAAAAATTTTAAATCTTTTTTTTCCGTTTTCAATTCTCTTGCGATTTTTCATTCTTTGTGCTAAAATGGAAATACTAAACGTTAAGGAAAGGTGCGTATGGACAAACTCATTTTGATCGACGGCAACAGCTTATTGAATAGGGCGTATTATGCAACGCCCGTTTTTACCACGCAAGACGGCACGCCAACGAACGGCGTTTTTGGTTTCGTGAAATTGCTTTTAAAAATTATTGCCGATAAAAAACCTACGCACGTCGCCGTGGCGTTCGACGTCCACGCGAAAACCTTTCGGCATAAAATGTACGATGATTATAAAGCGGGGCGCAAGCCCATGCCCGACGATCTCGCCGTGCAAATGCCGATATTAAAAGAGATTCTTGCCGCTATGAATATTCGTATTTGCGAAATGGCGGGTTATGAAGCCGACGACGTGATTGGAACGCTCGCAAAACGCTTTTCTATGCAAACCTTTATCTATACGGGCGATCGCGACGCGTATCAGCTCGTAGACGCTACGACGAACGTCTGCTACACGAAACGCGGCGTTAGCGATCTTTTGGAACTCAGCGAAGAAAATTTTTACGACGAGATCGGTTTATCGCCCTCGCAAATCATTGATTTAAAGGCGTTAATGGGGGATAAATCAGACAATATTCCGGGCGTTGCGGGAGTGGGTGAAAAATCCGCGTATTCGCTTTTAGCGGCGTATAATGATCTTGACGGCGTTTATGCAAATATCGAAGAGATTAAGGGAGCGTTGCAAAAGAAACTAATCGATAATAAAGAAACGGCTTATTTTTCCAAACAGCTCGCTACCATCAATACGGACGCGCCGATTGAAGTAAAAATTGAAGAATGTTTATTAAAAATGCCGTTTGGAGCAAAAGTAAAAGAGCAATTCGCCAATCTTGAATTCAAGAGCTTGCTTTCGATGGATATTTTTTCTTCGGAAAGCGACGAAAACACCGTTAGTGCGTTGATTGAACCTGCCGTGAGCGAAACGACCTTGGAAACGGTGCAGGCGGCGTTGAAATTATGCGACGAATTTCAAGAGGAAAGGATTGCCGTTGATTGGACGGATAAAGGCTTCCGCTTTTTTCTTCGTCATAAAAAGCCCGAAATTGAAAAGGAATGCGTGGAATATTTCTTGCCGATCAAAGAGGGGCTTTTGGACGTCGGCGTATACGAATATCAATTGGTTCCGCTTTTAAAAGCTGTTTTTTCGGGCGAAAAAAAGGTGATCGTATATAAT
>JAFTQB010000006.1 GCA_017462985.1 Clostridia bacterium | reverse complement strand
TACGAAAAAGGGGATATCCAAGCGGTGATGGACGGGGATATCCACGGCTTTATCATCGATTATTTGAAGAAATTTTAATAGGATAAGCGACGGCTTTCGCCGCCGCTTCTTATCTTTGGTTATGGGTTACGGCAATTTTGACAATTTAAATTTACAAAAGGAAGCTCCGATTATTTTGGGCATTGAATCGTCCTGCGACGAAACGGCGGCGGCGGTGATTTGCGGCAGAAAAATTTTATCGGACGAAATCGCCTCGTCGGCTTCGACGCAGGCGCTTTTTGGCGGCGTCGTGCCCGAAATTGCTTCCCGCGCGCATACCGAAGCGGTTGCGGCGGTGGTGGAACGCGCGGTGAAAAACGCGGGGATCTCCTTTGCGGAGATCGACGCCGTGGCGGTTACTTACGGCGCGGGGCTTTTGGGGGCGTTGCTCGTGGGCGTTTCCTTTGCCAAAGCGTTTGCATACGCGCTTAATAAGCCGTTGATTGCCGTCAATCATATTCGCGGGCATATCGCGGCGGCGTATTTGGACGAGCCGAGTTTGAAGCCGCCGTTCGTTACCTTGCTTGCAAGCGGCGGGCATACGGCGATCTTGCACGCGAGTTCGGAAGCGGATTTTCGTATCTTGGGGGCGACGCTCGACGACGCGGCGGGCGAGGCTTTCGATAAAGTCGCGCGCGTATTGGGGCTGAAATACCCCGGAGGGCCGAATATACAGCGGCTCGCCAAAGAGGGCAAGACCGTGATTCCCATGCCAAAAATGCTCAAAGGGGGCGGCGAATACAATTTTTCGTACAGCGGCTTGAAAACGGCTGTGATCAACTATTGCCATACGATGGAGCAAAAAGGGCTTGCGTACAATAAAGCGGACGTGGCGGCTTCTTTCCAATGCGCGGCGATCGACGTGCTCGTGGAAAAAACGGTTGCGGCGGCAAAGGAAACGAAAGTGAATACGGTAACGGTGGGCGGCGGCGTTGCGGCAAACGATTATTTGCGCGAAAGCCTTTCGGCGGCTTGCGCGGCGGAGGGATTGAAGTTGGTGTTGCCTGAAAAACGCTATTGTACGGATAACGCGGCGATGATCGCTTCCGAGGGCTTGGTGCAGTACCGTTTGGGGAATTTTGCCGATCTTTCCTTGAACGCGAAAGCTTCCATTCCCCTTTCGGCTACTTGGAAAACGGGGGGCGAAAAATGACGGTTTTCAATTTATTGCACGCGCACGGCGAAGCGGCGCCGAGCGGATTTTTCGAATTTATTTGGCACGTAACGCAAGACGCGTTTTTCGATACGCTTCCGTTGCTGCCTTGGCTGATCCTGATCTATATCGTCATTCAACTGCTTGAAAACAAGACGAATTTGGCTGGCAACAACCGCTTGGGCGGCAGCTTGGGGCCTGTGATCGGCTCTGCGACGGGGCTGATCCCGCAATGCGGTTTTTCCGTAATGGCGGCGAAATTATACGAACAAAAATATATCACCTTGGGCACGCTGCTTGCAATCTTTCTTTCCACCTCCGACGAAGCGTTCATCATCATGCTTTCTTCGGGCGGTACGGGCGCGGCAAGCGTATTGCCGATGATCGCCATAAAGATCCTCGTCGGTATTGCTGTCGGCTACGCCGCGGACGGGGTGATGAAGCTGCTCGGCAGGGGGCAGGTACGCGTTGCCCCGAAAGCGATCGCAATGGCGACGGGTTCGGCAAAGCCGGATACCGTGCGGGAAATTTTTATGGCGCAATACTTCGAAGATATCGGCTCGGAGGACGGTTGCTCGTGCGGCAGAGAGCATCAAGAGGGAAAACCGTTCGTTAATTACGTGCTCAATCCCGTTTTGCACGCGTTAAAAATCGCGCTGTTTATGTTCCTTTTTAATTTCGCTCTGACGGCGATCATCGAATGGGTAGGGCACGACCAATTTATTGCGTTCATGGAAAACAATCTTTTCTTGCAACCGTTCTTGGTTTCCGCGATCGGGCTAATTCCCAATTGCGCTTCTTCCGTCGTGATCACGAGCGCGTATTTAGAGGGCGGCATTGCGTTCGGTTCTTGCGTGGCGGGGCTTTGCGCCAATGCGGGGCTTGGGTTTGTGGTGCTTCTGAAAAATACCCGCCGTTGGAAGCGGAATATCGGGCTGATTTTGCTCAGCTATTTGATCTCGGTGGCGGTGGGCTTGCTTTGTAATTTGATCTTTCCCGTAGCGCCCTTTTAAAGAAAAATAGAAAAAAGCGTTTGAATAAACGCTTTTTTGCGTTATATATAGTATAGACAAAGTATTATCAATCAAGATTTGATTTTTCGAAGGAGAAAAAGCAATGAAAGAAGTATGCATCAAAGAATCGGCGGGCGAAACGCTGGAAATCGTCCTTTCGGGGGATATCGACGCGGGCAATGCGGAAGCCTTTTACGGCGAGGTGATGACGGCGTACGAGGACGCGAATAAAAATATTTGCTTCGATTGCGCCGCGCTTGCGTTTATCGATAGCACCACGCTCGGAACGTTCGTAAAAATTACCAAACGGCTGAAAGCGGACGGGTATACCGTGCGCCTCGTAGGCGCGCAAGCGAAGATCAAAAAGCTTTTCTTGATCTGCGCGCTCGATAAGATTATGGAGATCGCGTGATATGAATACCTTTACCGTAACGATGCCCTTGACGGGCGAATATTTGACGACCGTGCGTTTGACGACGGGCGGACTTTGCGCGCTTTGCGGTTTCGACGTGGACGCCACGGAGGATTATAAGGTGTGCGTAACGGAAAGTCTGCTCATTTTAAAGCGCAATGGCTTTTTAAAAGCGAAAATCGCCTTTAAAACGGGCGAAATGCTCGGCTGTGAGCTTGCGGGCATTGGCGAAGCGGGCGAACAGGAAGACGGCGGCGACGATGAAATTTCGTACGCGTTGTTGAACGCGTTGCTCGGAAAGGTGGACTTTATCAAAAACGACGGGGGCAGGGTGGCGAAGATTCGCTTTGAAGGCTGATAGATAGGTTTGGTGCAAGATGTCGGAAAGCTGTGTGAACGAACTGTTTAAAAAATACAAAGAGACGGGCGATATCGCGTATCGGAACGCGATTGCGGAAAAGTATCTCTACATAGCTGAAATTCTCGCCAAGAAATTTGTGGGGAGAGGCGTTGCGTACGACGATTTATATCAGGAAGCGTCGTATTCGCTTCTTCGCGGCATCGAACGCTTTGATCCGTCGTTGGGGCTGAAATTTTCCACATTCATCACGCCCACCATTACGGGCGAACTGAAAAATTATTTCCGCGATAAATCCCGTATGGTAAAATTGCCCAGACGGTTGAGCGAAATCAATTTAGAGGTTCGTCGCTTTGCGGAAAAATATCAAAGCGAGCGTGGGGTGAAACCGTCGGTGAAAGAGATTGCGGCGGGGCTTGGATTAGAGGAAGAAGAAGTGGTAAAAGCGCTCGAAATCGGCGGTACGCTTTCCATCGACAGCATGGCGGACGGGGAAAACGACGATAACAGAACGCTCGCCAATCTTTTGCCCGTAGGCGAGGCGGCTTTCGAAAAGTTTGAAACGCGGCAAACGCTGATTGCGGCGATGTCCGATTTTACGGAAGCGGAAAAAATGCTTGTGAAATACCGTTTTGTGGACGAGCTTTCGCAAACGGAAACGGCGAAGCGGCTGGGCGTATCGCAGATGTTCGTATCGAGAACGGAACGGAAGGTATTGCAAAAATTAAAGGAGCGTTTACAAGATACGCTTTGACGGCATAAAATAAAAAAGGGGGGTGGCTTCGTGCGCTATCAAATTAAAAGCTATACGGAATTGCAAAACGCAACCAAAGCGATTTGCGATCTTTTGGCGCAAAGCCGCGTACCCGGCGACCGTATTTTCGATTGCAAGTTGGTGGTGAACGAATTAGTGGGGAATATTTTAAAGCACAGCAGCGGCGTCGCTACCCTCGATTGCTTCGTAAAAAGCAAGAGCGTGGAAATTTTGGTGCTTTCCTCCGCGCAGTTTTATCCTCCCGCAGAAAGCCGTTGTTCGGACGTATTTGCAGAGGGCGGCAGAGGCTTATACCTCGTGGATAGCGTGGTGAGCGAGCGTTCGGTAACGGACGAGGGCGCAATCAAAGCGGTTATCAAATATTAACATGAAACGGCTATTTATGAAGCAATATTTTTTTATAGATAAAAGGGTAAAATTTGACGGCGCCTGTTTGATGACGGGCGCCGTTGGTTATAAATAAAGCGTAAAGAAATTTTTATGCAACGGAGAAAAATTATGGATTATAAAAGAATATTGACGATACAGGATATTTCTTGTGTGGGACAATGCTCGTTGACGGTGGCGTTGCCTATTTTGTCGGCTTGCGGGCACGAAACCTGCGTGTTGCCGTCCGCTGTTTTATCCACGCATACCGCGGGATTCAGCGGCTTTACTTTCCGTGATCTGACGGACGATATGCCTGCGATACAAGCGCATTGGCAAAAAGAGGGGATTGCGTTCGACGCGATTTATACGGGATATTTGGGAAGCACCAAACAGGTGGGATTCGTGAAAAGTATTTTGGATACGATGGGCAAGGAAACTGCCGTAAAAATCGTTGATCCCGCATTTGCGGATAACGGAAAATTGTATCCGATTTTCGATAACGCGTACGTGGAAGCAATGAAAACGCTTTGTCCTTCCGCCGATATTTTAATTCCGAATATCACCGAGGCTTGTTTCCTGTCGGGAATGGAATATAAAGAAGTTTACGACGAAAATTATATCAAAGAGCTGCTTGCGGCTTTGAGCAAGCTTGGCTGTAAAACGATCGTGTTGACGGGCGTGGGGTACAGAAGCGAAAAGACGGGCGTAGTCGTTTACGAAAACGGAAAGATCGAATATTATGAACATAAACGCATTGCAAAGGGCTGCCACGGCACGGGCGACGTTTACGCCTCGGCGTTTACGGGTGCGCTTTTGAAAGGAAAAACTATTTTTGAAGCGGCGAAAATCGCCGCGGATTACACCGTGCTGTGTATTGAAAAAACGCAAGACGATCCCAAGCATTGGTACGGCGTGAAATTCGAAACGGCGTTGCCGTATTTGATAGAGATCGCTTGATTAAGTCCGCATGCTAAAACTTTATTTTTTGATGAAATAAAAGGAGCTACGAAAAGTAGCTCCTTTTTGTCGCCTTATTCAATTATTGACGAATGGTGAATTGATAGATCTTATCCATCAAACCGTCGGGGATTCTTGCGCGCAAGCTGCCGAGGTTGACGAAGATCTTGCGGAAGAACATCGTGTTGTCGCCGCCCACTTGATAATCGGGAAGTTCCGACATTTCGCCTCTGTATTTCAAGATGAACAGTTGCGTGAATTGCGTTCTTTCTTCCGCAGAAAGCGTGATCAAGAAGGAATCGAAACCGTTGTTCGTTTCCGCCGTTTCCGTCGCCGCGGGAGCAGGTTCGATCACTTCTTCCGCTTCTTCGATAGGAACGGCTTCTACGATCTCTTCTTCTACAACTTCTTCTTCCGCTACCGCTTCCACAACGGGTTCAACAACAGGTTGTTCCACAGTCGCTTCCGCTTGCGCTTCTTCCACAACGGGTTCTGCGACGGGTTCAACAACAGGTTGTTCCACAGCCGCTTCCGCTTGCGCTTCTTCTACGACGGGTTCTTCAACCGTCTCCGTTTCATTCGCCGCTTTCTTCTTGGGCTTGATTGCAAGTACGAGGATCTCAACGATGAGCATCAAAACGCCCGCGCCGACCGAAATAAGCCCCCAGAACATATATTCGTCTCCGAGGTGTTCAAGGAATACTTCTGCCGCAACGATTGCCGCGCTCAACAAAATCGTGAATACTACGCGCACGATATCCGCGCCGTAAAGCTTCTTCGCGGAAATACCGCCGAACGAGAACAGCAAGCTGATCGCATAGCCGCCGATCATACCGAGCAAGATCCATTTATAAAGTTCTTTTTCTGCGAACAAAGCGCCAAGGTCGCCCGTGTGCATAACGATGGGGTATACGATCGCGCCCGTAGCAACGACGGTGAGCAGGAAGTAGATCAACCCGCCCCAAGCGCGTTTGCCAACGGTGATGAGCGACAGGATGAGGTAGAGAACCAAGCACGCGCCCGCGATTACGAGTTCCGCAATATCGATTGCCGCAAACATATCCATGCCGGCGCAACCGCTGATAAGTACGAGGGAAAGCTCATAGCCGAAATACAGCCAGAAGTTGATAAACGCGATGAATTTCGCAATGCCGCGAGCTTTTTTGCCGCTGAACAACGCGATGATCGCCGCGATCACCGTTACGAGCATCGCAACGGGAATTAAGTACATAATTGCGTTGGTAACGATCCCGAACATCGAAGTGGTGGTCGTGATCGGAACGATGCCGAACAGCGTGGTGTAAGCAAGGCTGCCGCCCGTGAACAGGTTAATGAAGATATCAAGCAATTTTCCGTCGTGATACAACGCAAGCGCGCCCGCTTCGTTCGTGATGAAAATTTCCACGGGCAAAAGCAGGTATACTACGATCGGCGCAACGGCAAGCAAAAGCGCGAACAGTCTGTATGCGATATTGCGCTGTTTCTTTGCGGGTTGCTTTTCGGGTGCCGCGGTAGTGGCGGGCTTGTCGGAAGCGGTGAGAAATTCTTTCATGGTTTCCGGCGTGGCGTCGCTGCCAACGGTTTGAGTTTTCTTACTCATAAAAAGTCTCCTTTTAAGTTTGTTTTTTAGTTGATTTCATCCGTTTTTTCGGCGTGAGCGTATAAAAGCGAACTTTAATTTATAATATTATATCACTTTTATTTTGCCTTGTCAATAGTTGTTAAAATTTTTTTAGGCAAATTCGCAAGAAAAAATAAGAAAAAAGCGTAAACGGGTTGCGTTTTCTTTAAAAAACCCCTTGAAAATTTTTCCCGTTTTTGATATAATAAAAAGGTATAGGGAAAAAACTCGAAGGTGAGGAAAAAATGACGGATAAAATTTCAGCGGAGATCAAAGCGAAATTTTTCGTAGATATGACTTGCTATCAGGCGGTCGATACGACGAATAAAGAGGATTGGTGGGAAGAACAAACCGCCACCCGCTTCCGCTTTTTGTATAAGGGCGGCGAATATATCGGGGAGCTTGTCGGCGTGGGCGAACAGGTGCGTGCGATCGCGGCGTTGCTCGTGAGCTATTTTCAAAGCTTGGAGGACGCGCAAGCGGAGCTTGGCAAAAACGAACGTTGGAAAAGCGTACTGCTTGGGGAAGGTTCGGCGCGCTCGGTCTACCGCTTTATGGCGAAATTTTCTGTGAAAAACGGCGCGTGCTTTGCGCTTTGCGTTTCCGTGCCAAAGCTCGTAGACGAAGCGGTGGCGCTACTCAATCAGTACGGCGAAAACGGCTCGGACGCGGTGGTGAAGATGGACGATAGCACCTGCGCGGTCGTCCGCTACGTCGCCGTGGAAGAGGATAACGAATATCATTCTTCGTTCGAATACGGAGAATTTGTGGTACAAGCGCTCAAAGAGGAGCTTGGAATAGACGTTGTGGCGGGCGTTGGCTCTACGGTGCGCGACGTGAAAGAGATCGCTTTATCGTACGCGCAAGCGGCGAACGCGCTTCGGTATGCGGAAGTGTTTTCCGCAAAGGGAAAGGTGCATACTTATCGCGAATTCGTGCTCGTGAAAATGTTGGAAGATCTTTCGCCGCAAAAAATGGAAGAATACCGCGGCGAATTGATGGATAATTCCGCGGAAGAGATCTTCGAGGACGAAGAAATGCTGAATACGGCGGAAGAGTTTTTGCTCAGCAGCCTGAACGTGAGCGAAACTTCCCGTAATTTATATATGCACCGCAACACGCTTTTATATCGGTTGGATAAGATCGAAAAGGCAACGGGCTTGAATATTCGATTGTTTTCCGACGCCGTTTCTTTCCGCGTGCTTTCCATATTATATAAGCTACTGAAAAAATAGAGAAAACTCCCCTTGGCGAAAAGGGGAGTTTTTTAATAATACCAAAGTTGTGAATTGATTGCCAGAGGCAATCGTGAATAGCCGCGCGCAGAGCCTGCGCTCCCAAGCGGTCGTTTTCAATTACGGTTTATAGTAGCTTCCGCATATGTCGAAAAGCTTACTCGTACCGTCATTGCGAAGGAGCGATAGCGACTGTGGCAATCTCGTATAAATATGGCATTATTTTTCTATGAGATTGCCGCGCTTCACTTCGTTTCGCTCGCAATGACAGTTTGGATTTTTCCGCGGCAATCCCGTATCGATTTCAACCTTCTTAACCGTAAATAAAAACCGCGCGGGGTGAACCGCGCGGTTTTTATTTTGGTGGAGGTTTCCTAATAAAAGGAAGGTTGTGCTTTGTGATTATAGTATAACTGCCGAATGTGTTGAAAATACTTTGATTTTGTGAAAGTTCGTTGAAAACTAAAACTCCCGCCGCGAGGACGGGAGTTTTGCGTTTCTTAATTATTTGCTTTTTTCGATGCGCGCTTTCGCTTTCGCTACCACGTTTTCCACCGTAAATCCGAAGTGGGGGAACAAAACGCTTGCGGGCGCGGACGCGCCGAACGAGGTCATACCCACGATCTCGCCGTTGTCGCCTGCATATTTATACCAGCTGTAAGGGCAGCCCGCTTCTACGCAAACTCTCGCCTTGATTGCCTTGGGCAATACGCTTTCCTTGTATTCGTCGCTCTGCTTTTCAAATTCTTCGAAGCAGGGCATAGAAATCACTCTCGCCTTAATTCCTTCTTCCGCAAGCTGCGCTTTCGCTTTTACGCAAAGCTCTACTTCCGAACCCGTACCGATCAACAGTACGTCGGGCGTACCTTCGCAGTCCTCTAAAACGTAGCCGCCTTGGAGCGCTTGTTTGCCGCTGCCCGCGTATTGAGGCAGATTTTGACGGGTAAGCACGAGCACGGTGGGTTCTTTGCCGCTCATCGCGGATACCCAAGCTGCCGCCGTTTCTTTGCCGTCGGCAGGGCGGTATACTTTCAAGCCGGGGATCGAACGGAGCATAACGAGCTGTTCTACGGGTTGATGAGTAGGGCCGTCCTCGCCTACGCCGATCGAATCGTGCGTCATGATATAGGTTACGGGCAAGCCCATCAATGCGGAAAGTCGCATAGCGGGCTTGCAGTAATCGGAGAACACGAAGAAGGTAGCGCAGTACGCTTGCAAGCCGCCGTGGAGCTGCATGCCGTTCGCCATTGCCGCCATCGCGTGTTCGCGGATGCCGTAATGGATATTTCTGCCCGCGAAGTTATCGGGCGAGAAGGTGCCGTATTTCACTTCGTCGGTATCTTTCATTTCCGAAAGGTTGGAAGGTCCAAGGTCTGCAGAGCCGCCGATCAAGCCGGGGATTTCCTTTGCCAAAAGGTTCAAAACCTTTGCCGAGGTTTGACGGGTAGCCATAGGCTTTTCGAAATCGTAAAGCCCCGCAAGCTCGTCAAAGTTGGGCTTTTCGCCGCTCATAGCCTTTTTATAAGCCGCCGCGAGTTCGGGATAGGTCGCTTCGTATTCTGCGAACATCTTCTTCCATTCCGCTTCTTTCGCTTCGCCGGCGTTCGCCGCTACCGCGCAATGATCGAATACTTCCTGCGGGCAATCAAACGCTTCTTCGCAGGGCCAGCCGAGCTTTTCTTTGGATTTTTGAAGATTTTCTTTCCCAAGAGGCGCGCCGTGGCACTTCGCGCTGTCTTGCAAAGGCGAGCCGTAGCCGATATTCGTGCGGCAGATGATGATCGAGGGCTTTTCCGTGTTCGCTTTCGCCTTTTCGATCGCCGCGGAAAGCGCTTCCACGTCGTCGGGGCGGGTGGCGAGGTCTACGTGGAGTACCTGCCAGTTTTGCGCCGCAAAGCGCGCGCCCACGTGTTCTTTAAAGGTGCAATCGGTATCCCCTTCGATGGTGATATCGTTATCGTCGTACAAAAGAATGAGCTTGCCGAGCTTATGCGTGCCCGCAAACGAACAAGCTTCGTAGGAAATACCCTCTTCCAAGCAGCCGTCGCCGCAGATCGCGTAGGTGTAGTGATCTACCACCTTAAAGCCGGGCTTGTTGAATTTCGCCGCAAGGTTCGCTTCCGCCATCGCCATACCCACGGCGTTCGCAATGCCTTGTCCCAAAGGTCCCGTCGTCGTTTCTACGCCCACCGTATGACCGTATTCGGGGTGTCCGGGGGTTTTAGCGCCGAGCTGACGGAAGTTCATAAGATCCTCTTTCGTCAAGCCGTAGCCGTATAAATGCAACAAGCTATAATAGAGCATAGAGCCGTGCCCCGCAGACAAAATAAATCTGTCGCGATCGTCCCATTTTACGTCCTTGGGATTGAATTTCAAGAAGTTTTGGAAAAGCGTGTAAGCGATCGGTGCGCAGCCCATCGGCAGACCGGGATGCCCGGATTTTGCTTTTTCGATGGCCTCTGCGGACAGAATGCGGATTGCGTTGATAGTGGTTTGTTGTGCGTTCATTTGCATATCTCCTGCTTTTTTATTTTCTTTTTTTGGTTTGGGTTGCGGCTTCGCCGTTTCTACGGGCTGTTGCGCCGCTTGCATATCGATCTTGCCGTCGAACGGGTTAAGATCCAAAAATTCGTACGCTTTCAAAAATTCGTACAGATCCAAAAGAATCTTCGACGAACCGCCCGCGCTGTTGCTTTCGGCGTTGATGGGTAAAATCGGGTCGTGCAAGCTCATTCTCATCAGCGCCCAACCGTCGCCGTGCGCCGCGTCGTAGCTCACGCGATAGCCCTCGTGGTTGTCGGGGGCGGGGGTAAGGTGGGGCTGCTTCGCCGCGTACGCCTTAAAATCTTCGATGACTTTCAAGCCGAGCGTTCTAAAATCGCAATCGGGCTTGAATTTCACGCGGACTTCTTTCGCTTCTTTCGGAAGCGGCAATTCCGCGATCATATCGGTGAGGTTTCTGCCTTGCTTGCTTTCCGTGGCGAGCGCGATCAACAGCCGAGTGATGAGATACGCGCCGTCGTCGAGGAAATAATTTTCTTTCAGAGCCGCGTGCCCGCTCGTTTCAATCGCAAGCGGTGCGTATTCGCCCGCTTCGTTCAAACGCATCGCTTCGTTGATTACGTTTTTATAGCCGCGCTTGAAGCGGTGGTGCTTGCCGCCCTTTGCCGCAAGGAACGCCGCCAAGCCGTCGGAAGTAACCGAGTCGGTAACGATCGTGCCCGCTTTTTCCTTTAAAAGCACGGCGGAAATCAGCGCGATCAAACGGTTGCGGTTGATCTCTTCGCCGCCTTTCTCCACGGCGCCCGCCCGATCTACGTCGGTATCGAATATAATGCCGAAATCCGCGCCGTGCGTTTTCACCGCTTCGCACACCGAGCGCATTGCTTCTGCGTTTTCGGGGTTGGGGATATGGTTGGGGAAGTTTCCGTTCGGTTCTAAAAATTGCGAACCGCAGGTATCCGCGCCCAGGGGCTGCAACACCTTATCCACGAAAAATCCGCCCGCGCCGTTGCCGGCGTCCACGAGGATTTTTTTGCCTTTGAGCGGCGTTTCTTCGCCCGTCGCTTCGCGCACCTTTTTCACAAGGCTCGCCGCGTATTCGTCCAAATAGGGCAGGAAGCGTATCTCGCCCGATTTTTCCGCGCGGGGCAGCTCGCTTGCCGCGATCGTTAAAATTTCTTTTACGTCCGCGCCTTCCAGCCCGCCGTTTTCGGTGAAGAATTTCAAGCCGTTGCGGTTATAGGGCAGGTGGCTCGCCGTGATCATGATCGAACCGTCGCAAGGCGACTTTGCTTTTCGCGCTTCGTCCTTTAAGAGCATAAACATCGAGGGCGTGGTGGAAAGACCCGTGGCGACGGCGTGATCGCCTTGCGAGGTGATCCCATCCAAAACCGCCGCGGAAAGCGTGGGTGCGGAAAGTCGGGAATCGTACCCCACGGCAATGCAAACGCAATCCTTTTGCAGTTTTTCTTTCAGCCATTTGGAAAATGCTGCCGCGATCTGCCTCGCCGCTTCCTTATCCAAGGTGACGGGTTCGTTGGGTACGCCTGCAATTGCAACGCCGCGAACGTCCGTTCCGTTGCGCAAATTCAAATAATCCTGTAAAGTTTTCATCGATTGAATTTCCTAACGCGTGGGCGTTTGGTATTTCTTTATTGCCCACAGTCTATATTATAGCGTTTTCCGCGTGGTTTTTCAAGTCTTTTGATGAAAAAACTTGGAAAATTTCTCATCTTTACGAAAAAATATACGATTTTTCTTGACAAACGCATTTTTGCGCGGTATAATAGCGTTGAAAATTTCAAGGGACGGAAGGTATCCCAAATGCGTTTGGGATTTAATAGGGAAGCGAGAAACCGCGTAAAAACGGGTTGCTCCACTGCCCCCGCAACCGTAAGAACGCTTCGCTCTTTTTCATTGCGTTAAGTGAGAAGGAAAAGGGCAGGTATGCGTTGAAAAGCATACCAAAGCGTTGTAAGTCGGGAGACCTGCCTTTCGTTTGATCAACGCGGATTTTTTGAGGGGAAGCGAAAAATAAGCGAAAAAATGCTGCGCATTGCGGCTGTTTTTGCTTTGTCTTTTCGGAAAAAATCCGTTAAAGCAAGGCAATTTTTATTTATAAGGAGATAACCAATGAAAAAACTTTTAAGCATTCTTTTGGCAATTTTGGGCTTGTTCGTATTCGTCGCTTGCGGCGAACAGGAACAAACGAACGGGCGCAACGTTACGGTGACGGTGGAAAAGCAGGAAAACGTGGTAGCGATCACGGTGACGGAGCTTTCGGGAGATTATAAGCTCGACGAGGTGATGACCGTTTTACAAGAAAAAGGCGAGCTGACCTTTACCGTAGCGGACGGCGCTATCACGAGCATCGACGGCGTGGAAAACGCCGCGAATTGGAATCCCTGTTGGATGTGCTATACTTCGGACGGCGAATTATCCAACGCCGATTGGGGCACGTACGAATGGAAAGGGGAAACGCTCGGTTCGGCGACTCTCGGCGCGACGGCGCTCCCCGTAATCGAGGGCGGCGTATACCTTTGGGTATATGCGGGATATTAAGACGAAGTAAAAATGCGGCGGCAGGGCTGAGATGAACGAAAGAAAAGATTTCAAAAAGGGAATATTGACTTCCGCAAAAGAGATCGCGAGGATCGCCGTATTCGTGGCGCTTGCGATCGCTGCGCAATATCTTTTGTCCGCCGTGCCGTCGGTGGAAGTCATCACCCTGCTATTTTCCGCGTTCGCGTTCGTGTACGGCGCGGCGCGCGGCGCGATCGCAGGCGTGGCTTTTTCGCTGTTAAGACAATTTTTGTTCGGTTTTTTTCCTACGGTGCTTGTACTGTATCTCGTTTATTATCCGCTTTTGAGTCTTTGTTTTGGGCTTTTGGGCAGGTGGACGAAAAAAACCGATTGGAAAACGGCGCTGATCGCTAGCGCGCTCGCGTGCGTGTGTACGGTGGCGTTCACGATGATTGATAATTTAATTACGCCGCTTTTCAGCGGCTATTCCGAGCGGGCTTGGGGACTGTATTTCGCGGCGTCGTTGCCCTTTATGGGCAGACAGCTTATTTGCGTGGCGATCTCTGTGGGAGGGCTGTTTTTCCCGTTGACGAAAGCGTTTTTCTTGTTGAAAAAATAAACCGCCGCAAGTTTCGACGGCGGTTTTATGAAATATTTATAACGTGAAAAACGGACGTTTTTGAATTCACGCGTCGTATGGCGCTGTTCACGATTGCCGAAAGTAATCAATTTACTTCTTATTCGTATAAATGGGTAAAATCCTCGTTTTTCATCATCGTCGTTCGATCAAAAACAAGGACTTCAATGAAAAACTCGCCGCCGCGTTCCGTTCTTGCGAGCACCTCGCCGTCTTTGCAAAAGCCTTTGCCGAACAGCTTGACGAGCTTTTTGGCGGAAGAAAGCGCTACGAGTCCCAATACGCGATTGAGGGAAATATCGTACGCATACACGCCGAAAGGCAGTTTTTCGCTCGGCGCGTGTACGATTTGCAATTCGTCGCCCTCTCTCGCCATTGCCCTTGCGCCGCGTTCGTCGGCGCTTTTGCTTTCTTTGAGCTTGCAGGGATAGGGCAAAGGGATATTTAAAAGTAAGCGTTTGAAAAAAGTGAGTAATTTCATAAAAAAGAGTATAGCAAAAAAAGAGGAAAATGTAAAGAAAACGAAAGAATATATAAAAAAATATCTTGATTTTGCCGAAAAAATTTGTTACAATATAGAAAAGCTGAAAATTGCGAGGTGGCGATTATGAATTACGAACAGGCTTACGCGCTTTTAAAGGCGCATTCTCAGGAACATCTTTTGCAGTATTACGACGAGCTTTCCCAAGAGGGAAAAGCGCGTTTGCTCGCGGCGATCGAAGCGCTGGATTGGAGCTTTGAAGAGGATTTGAAAAATCCCGTCGATCTTAGCGGCGCGGGCAGGGATATCCGTCCGATCAAAGGCATGGATCTCGCCGAGATCGAAAACCGTAAAGCGGAGTTTGAAGCGGCGGGCGTGCAGGCGATCAAGGCGGGTAAGGTGGCGGCGGTGTTGCTTGCGGGCGGTATGGGTACGCGCCTTGGCGTTGACGGACCTAAGGGCGCTTACGATATCGGCGTAACCAAGCCTTTGTATATCTTTGAACAGCAAATGAAAAACCTTATGGAAGTTGTGGAAAAGGTGGGCGTTTTCGTGCCGCTTTATATCATGACGAGCGATAAGAACCACGAAGCGACGACCTCGTTTTGGAAAGAACACGGGTATTTCGGGTATCCCGAAAATCTCGTAAAATTCTTCAAGCAGGATATGGCGCCCGCGGTGGATTACGACGGGAAGATATTCTTGGAAACGAAGGATATGCCCGCGATGTCGCCCAACGGAAACGGCGGCTGGTTCGCTTCGATGAAAAAAGCGGGCTTGGTGGACGACCTTAACGAAAAGGGCGTGGAATGGCTGAATATCTACGCGGTGGATAACGTATTGCAGCGTATTGCCGATCCCGTATTCGTCGGCGCGACGATCTTGGCTGAAGTGAATTGCGGCGCGAAGTGTATTTCCAAAACCAACCCTTACGAAAAGGTGGGCGTGATGTGCTTGGACGGCGAAAAGCCCGATATTATCGAATATTACGAGCTGACGGAAGAAATGGCGAACCAAAAGGACGAGGACGGAAACCTTGCTTATCGCTTCGGCGCGATCATGAATTATTTGTTCCGCCTTTCCACCTTGGAAGAGATCGTCAACAAAAAGATCCCCGTGCATATCGTGGAAAAGAAGATCGAACGGCTTTGCGAGGACGGCGTAACGAGAAAGCCCGAAAAGGAAAACGGCAAGAAATTCGAAATGCTCGCCGTCGATCTGATCAAATTGATGGGCAGCGTGTTGCCGTACGTGGTGGTGCGCGAAAAGGAATTTGCGCCCATTAAAAATAAGACGGGCGTGGATAGCGTAGAAAGCGCGCGCGAATTGTTGAAATTGAACGGAGTGGAGCTTTGATGGCAACGGATTTGGTCGGGAACGTAAAACTGCAACGGTTTATCGAGCTGTTGGCGCAGCTCAATCATTTGAGCGCGGACGCGCTCAGATCGGGAAAGTTGGAGCTGATTGCCTCTTTGAACGGCGTGGTGAAAGAGATGTATTCCATTCAGCAGGGCGGCGAAGAGGACGCGTATACGGCAATCGAGGAAGACGCGCAAGCGATCTATAAAAATTGCGACGCGATCACGGCGATGATGAAGAGCAACGAAAACGGCGAGATTGACGCCGCGACGAACACCGCGGTGAAAAAATTCTTGCGTAACATTTTCGACGCGACGGTGCGTATCGTAACCGCATACGGTTTGGTTTAAATGCAAAGTAAAGAAAAAGAGCCTATCAAGGCTCTTTTTTGCTTGCGTTTTGCGTGGGTTCGCCGCGTTTTGATTGATAGTAGCGGAATGCGTTGGCGTAATAGCGATACATTTCCTCGCGCAAGCGGGGCGGCGAAAGGATATAAGCGTCGCTTCCGAAGCGTTGAAAGTATTGTAGAATTTGCGAATGGGAGCAATGAAAAATATAACAGTTGTTGCGGATCTCCGTGGGGATCGGGCGGTGGACGTACATTTTTCTGAATTTTTCCATTCCCCGTGCCGTCAGCTCCACTTTCACCTCTTGTTCGTAGGGACGATAAATAAATTGCGGGCCGTAAGTAAGCATTTTTTCAAACAATTCCTTTTGTTCGTCGCTGAACACCGCGTCTTCGTTCAGCACGGTAACGGATAAAATTCTCGATAATCTCAGCGGCGCGCAGGTATTGTTTGCAAAGCCGAGCAAATAGCCGTGCAATTCTTCCTTGGTGGCGGTGAGCGCATACGGCGCTACTTCCATCGACGTCTGTTTGCCGTGAGACACGCTCAAAAACACCTTTTTCTTTTGCTTGACGGCGCTCAAAAGCGCTTCGCGTTGCTTTTTAAAAATGACGGCTTCCCGCTTATCCTGCGGCAACGCCGCGTAAGAAGCAAACATATTGCGGAAATATTCCGAAAGCGAGCAGCCCTCCAATTCGTATTCTTCGATATAGTCGATGACGGGCTGGGATTCCTTGGTTGGTTTTAAGGAAACGAGCTTATCGAATTTTTCGTTTTCGGGTGCGGCGGCGCGCTCGTTGATACGGTCGCTGATCTCAAAGCAAAGAGCTTTCAGGTTTGGTTCGGATATCGCCGCTTTTTTACGAACGGTCGTTTTTAAGTACTCCAACAGTTGCCGTTGGCTTTCGCGGAATTCGTCTGAATAATTGACGACTAGCCGCGTTAAAAGCGCGTTTTTATTTAAGGACCGCCCGTCTTTTTTAAAAAATTCGAACGATTCGGTATCTTTTAACAGGATCTCCGCAATGTGCGCCGTAACGTAAATTTTTATCTTATCGTAAATCATTTATTTTGCTCCTTTGAAATATTATACCATAAAAAGGGGGCAAAAGCAAATTAAAATAATAGAAAAATTATGAAAAAATTCAATTATTTTCCTTGTTTTACGATAAAAAAAGGGGGCGAAAAAATTTTTTATATTGCGTATTTTATTTTTAAAAAATTTATGATATAATAAAATCAGTAAGGGCGAAGAAGCCAAAAAAATATAAGCGAGGTAGAAAAATGAAATACGGAATTACGATTTGCTGTGCGGAAGCAATGAAGACGATCAAGGACTTGGAAGAAGAAAAGAGATTGTTGGTTTTCGGAGAAGATAACCGTTCGACGATCTCGTATCGGGAGGGGGAAGCGAAGCCCGCCGCCGAATACGATTATATAAAAACGCGCGAACGGATCAAAGAGATCGACGAGCAAATTCGGGCGATTCGCTTTGCGTTGACGGTATCTAATTGCAGCGTGCAAGTGGAGGGCTTTGATATGACGGTGGCGGAAGCACTCGTGTATCTCGCGCAGTTAAAAAACGAATACGCGCAGTTGGATTCTTTAACTTCGAGAAGCCAGTTGACGCGGCGCATCACGCCTACGGGCGTTATCGAGTACACCGAATGTTTGTACGACGTAAAATCGGTGGAAGCGGCGCAGCGGGAGCTTAATCGAACGATTGGGCGGTTGCAAGTGGCGATCGATCGCGCGAATCTTTTGAGTGGGTTCACCTATTAAAAAACGGCGGCTTTTACGCCGCAGAAAAATTTCCTTAACGTCGTTCAATACTTATTTAGCGTTTGTGCATTTTGCATAGGGAAACGGTTATCGTTATCGTGAGTAAAGTTGCGGTTAGGTTTTTGTGAATTATCGTTTAAGTTACGGATATAAAGATACGGACGGTCACAGGCTGGAACATTACTGTTTTCTTAAGTAGGCGTTAAAAAACTTCGAAGGTCGATCCTTCGCGGTGCGGGAAGTAAGGGTTATCGCCGCACTTTTTAATAAATGGAGCACCCATGTATGGGTGAAAGGAGGTTTTTTATGAAAATGCAAGGGCGTTATAACTGCGCGAAAATCTATACGGAAACGGTGGATGAAACGGCAATGGCGCAAATTCAGGCGATGTGCGATAGCGAGGTGTTCAAGGACGCAAAGATACGCATTATGCCCGACGTGCATGCGGGCGCGGGCTGTACGATCGGAACGACGATGACGATCAAGGATAAGGTCGTGCCCAATATGGTCGGCGTGGATATCGGTTGCGGTATGGAAGTGGTGGAGCTTGCCGAGCGAGAGATCGATTGGAAGACTTTGGATGAATTTATCTACGCGCATATCCCGTCGGGAAAGAAACACCGGAAAACACGGCACGAATATGCGGAAGAGATCTGCTTGGAAGAGCTTGCTTGCGAGAAAAAGGTACATATCGAAAAAGGATATCTCAGCCTCGGCACGCTCGGCGGCGGCAACCATTTTATCGAAGTGGATAAAGATTCGGACGGGCGGCTTTATTTGGTGGTCCATTCGGGCAGCCGTCATTTGGGCTTGGAAGTTGCGGAATATTATCAAAAACAAGCGGTGCGGTATCACGCAAACGGTGGGGTTGACGAGAAAGAATTGATCGCGACCCTCAAAGCGCAAGGCAAAGAAACCGAGATTGCAACAACGTTGGAAGCGTTGCGCAAAAAAAGCGAACAAGCGGCGGACGGAGATGATTTTTCTTCGCGATACTTAGAGGGCGAACTGTTTGAAGCATATATTCACGATATGAAGATCATGCAACGCTTTGCTTCGTATAATCGCCGCGCGATAACGGACGATATTTTGCGCGGGTTGGGGCTTCACGAAGTAAGTCGGTTTACGACGGTACATAATTATATCGATACGGAGCGTATGATCTTGCGAAAGGGTGCGGTTTCGGCGCGCAAAGGGGAACGGCTGTTGATTCCCATCAATATGCGCGACGGTTCGTTGATCTGCATCGGAAAAGGAAAGCCCGATTGGAACTACAGCGCGCCGCACGGCGCGGGTCGGCTGATTAGCCGCTCGAAAGCGTGCCAGATTTTATCCTTGGAGGAATTTCAACGCGAAATGCAAGGCATCTATTCCACTTCGGTGAAAATGGAAACCTTGGACGAAAGCCCCATGGCGTATAAAAGCTTGGAGGATATCGTTGGAAATATCGCGCCGACGGCGGATATCGAACGCAGGATTCTTCCCGTATATAATTTCAAAGCCTCCGAGGGCGTGCGCGGTCGGCGCAAATAATTCTCCTTCGCGGTAAGCTGTGAAAAAAGCTCGGAATTGATAATTTTTTATCAATTCCGAGCCTTTTAATATGAGAAGCAGAGCGGTCAAAAGATATTTTGCGGGGTGAGATCGTAGGTGTAGGGGATATTTTCCGTCATATCGATCAATACTTCAAATTTGGGTAGACTGTCTTCAAAATTGCCTTGATATAAATATCCCAAAGCCTCGTTCAAGTGCGTATCGAGCTGATCGACGATCGTATGCGGCAACCAAATATGCAGCACCTTTTTTTTATCCTCCCAAAAAATACGCATTGCGTTTCCGTCCTCGTGCGTCGCCGTGCCCGCTTCCGTTTTTTGATACATTTGCGTAAAGCCTTCGTGCAATTGATCGAAAGTTTTATCTACGTAATAAAGCTCCCATGCCGAAACGCCGATGAGAAGCGATAAAGAAATTGCGATTCCGATAACCGTTTTCATACTTTCACCATAATCTCTCTTCCCAACCGAGGGAAAACACCTTGTATTTTTGCCCCTTGCTCTGTACGTACGCTTTGCCGTTTCCGTCCACCGTCAAAACGAGTATTTTTTTCAGTTCGTTCAAGCCCTGCCCCCGCAAGGCGTCCAAAAAATACTGCCTGTCCTTTCCCGTCAAGCCCACGTTTTTATCGTCGAATTTTCCCTCGCTGATCACCAGTACGGGCAGGGAATTGTTTTCCTGCGGCTTTTCCGATTTTGCCAAAGCGGAAAACGAGCCGTTGGATTCGTAAAGCGCATAGTCCACGTCGTCGAGCGCAAAATATCCCGCGCCGCGCAGGCTTTCGATCAGGTCGATTACGTCCAAATTATTCTTTTTCAGTTGCGTATCGTCGATTCCGTTCTTATTCAGCACGATACTCGGCGAGCCGCTGAGTATCTTTTTTGCTTTTGGGATACTCAGATCGACCAAACATACCACTTGGTGTAGAAAATAAGTGGTGAGAATGGCAACGATTCCGTAGGTGAGCGGAATGGAAGTATCGTCCATGGGAATACAGGCAAGATCTGCGATGATCAGGGTGATAACAAGCTCGTAGGGCTGCATTTCCCCGATTTGGCGTTTGCCCATAAGACGCATGATGATCAGCAGCGTGATAAAAATAATAATCGTTCGAATAATGATCAGAGCCATAGAATAAGATTGCGTAAAAACGGGCGAAAATATGTATTTTTTTGGAAAACGCCCCTCAGCAAGTTGACAAGCGGCTTTCACCGTGATATAATAGCGCTACAAAGAGTAGCTTTGGCGCGTAAAGTGTCATCGAACGGGACGTTGTCGATGAACGAAAGGAAAGAAAGCGTTTCCTGCGGTGCCAAGGCGCGTCCGCTATCAAATGAACGGGGCAGGGTTGCGTCGAGCGCAAAAAATCGCCTTCCCCGATGCTTTGCGGATCTCTCTTTAGCGGGAGATTTTTTTATGTGGAAAAATTGGTTGTTTTCGGAGGCGGTACTTTCTCTGCCAAGATCGAAGAAGGTCGCGTATATCGCCGTCGTTACGGCGTTTACGATCGTAGCGAACACTTTTTTTGAAGCGAAGTTTTTCGGCGTGCAGTTTTCGCTTACGATTTTCGTTTCCGTGCTGTCGGGCATTATTTTGGGTTCGCTTCCCGGCTTTTGCGCCTGTTTTTTGGGCGATCTTTTGGGCTTTTTCTTGCATCCTTTGGGGGAATATTCCCCCTTTATCGGGATTGCGACGGGGCTGATGGCGGCGATCGGCGCGCTGTGTGCAAAATTGCCGTTGGATTTCAAGGGCGGGGCGCAGCTTAAGTTGTTCGTGGCAAGCACGGTTATTTTGGTCGTTTGCACGGCGGGGATCACTACGGTGTATCTCAACCTCGTTTGGTATAAAAGTATGACTTATTGGGAGTGCTTGGCAACGCGACTGTTTATCGAAGGTCAGATCTGGAACAGCGTTGCAAATACCGTTTTGCTTGTCGTTGCCGTGCCGCCGCTCGCGCTCGTTAAACAACTAAGAATTAAAATTTGATGAAAACTTGAAAAATCGCCAAGGCAGCCCTTGACGATTTTTTTTCTCTGTGCTATAATAAACGAAAGACTAAAATAAAATTTTAGTCAATTTGAAAAACGAGGAGAAGATATGAACACGCAGGCTTTGCTCGATCATCCCGGAATTAAGATCGGTGAATTTACGATCACCTATTACGCGCTCTGTATCGTGTGCGGTATGATCATTGCATTTATTCTCATTTCTCTTTTATTCAAACGCAGAAATATGTCCCCCGACTTGTTTTTGACGATCTTCGTCATCTGCTTGCCGATCTGCTTGGTTACCACCCGTTTGTTTTATTGTATCACTGACGGGATGCCCATTGAAGAATGGTTTGCATGGGATAGCTTGCAAAAGGGCGGGCTTTCCATCATCGGCGGGATTTTGGGCGGCATTATCAGTATTTTCGTGGTTTGCCTCATCAAAAAGGTGCCCTTTTTCCGCGTTACCGATTGCGTCGTGGTAGGATTGTTAGTGGCGCAGGCGTGCGGCAGATGGGGAAACTTTTTCAACCAAGAGGTTTACGGCGCGGAGGTCACGAACGAGGCGTTGCAATTTTTTCCGATTGCAGTGTTTATCGATAATAGAAACGCTTGGCATTACGCGTTTTTCTTCTACGAAAGCACGTTCAACTTGATCGTTGCGGCGCTTTTGTTTTGGAACGGTTGGAAGAACGGCAAAAAACCCAACGGCGTGAACAGCGCGCTGTATTGTACCTCTTACGGGCTGGTGCGTTCGATCATGGAACCGCTCCGCGATCCTACCTATATTTTGAACGGCGGCGGCGTGCCTTGGTCGCTCGTTACTTCCATTTTGCTGTTGGTGGGAGGTCTGGCTTGGCTGTTTGCCGTACTGTTCGTCAACAAACGCAAGGAAGGAACGCTGTTCGGTTCGTTAAACGGCGATCCCTACGGTATCTCCGAATTTATCAAGGACAGCAAGAACGAGGTGCCGAAATTCAGTAAGATCAATATGATGTGCGCGGTCTATCCCGAACGCTACGAAACGCAGGAGGATAAAACGGAAAACGCCACGGACGGAGGCAACGAGGAACAATGAGAAATCTGACTTTATTGACCGATCTTTATCAGATCACGATGGGCTACGGCTTTTATAAACACGGCAAGCACGAAGAAACGGTTACGTTCGATCTGTTTTTTCGTCGCAATAAAATGATCACTTATTCGATCGCGGCGGGCTTGCAACAGGCGATGGAATATCTTCTCGATTGGCATTTCGACGAAGAAGATATCGCCTATCTGCGGTCGCTGAATTTGTTTAGCGAGGATTTCTTGGAATACCTCAAAAATATGCGCTTCACGGGGGACGTGTACGCGGTGAGAGAGGGCGAGCCCGTTTTCCCGGGCGAGCCGATCTTAACGGTGAAAGCGCCGCTGATCCAAGCGCAATTCGCGGAAACGGCGATGCTGAACATCATCAATCATCAAACGCTGATCGCCACAAAATCCTCGAAAATTTGCCGCGCGACGGGCGGAAAAGGCGTGGTGATGGAATTTGGCTTGCGCCGCGCGCAGGGTCCCGACGCGGGTATTTACGGCGCGAGAGCGGCGATCATCGGCGGTTGCGCTTCCACTTCGAACGTGATCGCGGGGCAAAAATTCAACGTGCCCGTAGCGGGTACGATGGCGCATAGCTGGGTGATGGATTACGATAGCGAATACGAGGCGTTCAAGGCTTACGCGGAAAGCTATCCCGATAATTGTTTGCTGTTGGTGGATACCTACGATACGCTCAGAAGCGGTATCCCCAACGCGATTAGAGTGTTTAAAGAACTCAAAGCCAAGGGGCACAAACCCAAAGGGATACGCTTGGATAGCGGCGATTTTGCGTATCTTTCCAAAAAGGCGAGGAAAATGCTCGATGAAGCGGGCTTCCCCGAAGCGATCATCTGCGTTTCGGGCGATTTGGACGAACGGTTGATCTCTTCGCTGATGCACCAAGGCGCGCAAATCGATAGCTGGGGCGTGGGAACGAAGCTCATCACCTCGGAAGATCTTCCCGCACTCGGCGGCGTTTATAAGCTTTCCGCCGTATTGCACGAAGACGGCACGATGACGCCGAAGATCAAGCTTTCGGAAAATTCCGAAAAGGTTACCAATCCCGGCTTCAAGTCGCTGTACCGTTTGTACGATCGGGAAAGCGGCATGGCGATCGCGGATATTATCACTCTTCACGAAGAAGAAATTTCCGACGATGAGCCGCTCACCATTTTCCACCCTATCGATACTTGGAAGCGCTTCGAAGTGAAAAATTTCCGCGCCGAGCGGTTGCAAAAGACGATCGTAAAGGACGGTAAATTGGTGTATGAATTCCCCGCGTTGATGGACGTGCAAGCGTTTTCGAAAGCGGAAAAGGCAAAATTCTGGGAAGAGTATTTGCGGCTGGATATGCCGCAGGTATACAAAGTGGATTTATCCGAAAAGCTGTATAGCTTAAAAACACAAATGATTGCGGATATCCACGCGGCGAACAAGGATGGGAAATAAATATGTCGAAAAAAGAGAAAAATTCGCAAAACGACGGGGGCAAATATTCGTTGAAAGGCAGTTGGCTTTGGGGAACGTTGTTGTTTTTCATCTTGCTGTTTATCGATTTGGCAACGAAAATAGCCGCTGACGCGTATTTCAGCGCAGAGGGCGCGCAACCGATCGAGGTGATTCCTTGGGGAATTTTGAGCCTTCGTATCAGCTATAATCCGGGAATCGCGTTCGGGGGCTTGGGCGACGCCGATCCCGCTGTGAAGATCGGCATTATTATCGGCACGGCGGTGGTGATGCTTGTGCTTGGTATCGCTTATTTCAAAATCGATAAACGCCGCAGCTTTATGCGCAACGCCATGGTATTCGTTGTGGCTGGCGGCGTGGGAAACCTTATCGACCGCCTGTATTATCGTATGTGGGCGAACGACGGCGGCGGTGTGCGCGATATGGTGCAACTCGATTTCAGCCCGATTTTGGAAAAGCTCTTCAACATTCCTCCCACGGATTTTTTGGATTTCGGGATTTGTAATTTTGCCGATTTCTTCGTCGTTGGCGGCGCGATCGCATTGGTGCTCGCGTTTCTGTTCTTCGATACGGACGCATTCTTCCCCGTAGGAAAATATAAGGCGCTTGCTCAGGAAGCAAAGGAAGCGGAAGAGGCGGAGCAGGCGAAAAAGGCGGATTGATATGGCGACGGACACGCGGCTTTTTATCGCGGAAGAAAATTGCAAACGGCTGGATATTTTTTTGAGCGAGCAAACGGACGAGTTTACCCGTTCTCGAATTAAAAAGCTCATTGAGGACGGGCAGGTATGCGTTGACGGCATTCCCGTGAAAAAATCGGGCGAGAGCGTCAAAAAGGGCGCGCAGGTGGTCGTAACCGTGCCCAAGCCGCAGGAATACGCCGTGAAAGCGGAAAATATCCCGATCGATATCGTGTATCAAGATGACGAAATCGCGGTGGTCAATAAGCCGCAGGGGATGACGGTGCATATCGGCAACGGCAATACGCAGGGCACGCTCGTGAACGCGCTTTTGTATGCGCTCGACCGTTTGAGCGGAATCGGCGGCGTTTTGCGGCCGGGGATCGTGCACCGTATCGATAAAGATACCTCGGGACTGTTGGTCGTGGCGAAAAACGACCGCGCGCACGCTTCGCTCGCGGCGCAGATCGCCGAAAAATCGGCGCGGCGCGTCTATTACGCGCTGTTGGAAGGCTGCTTGAAAGAGGATCGCGGTAGGATCGTTACCGATATCGGTCGGCATCCCACCGATCGAACGAAAATGGCGGTACTGCGGGATGGCGAGGGAAAGATCGCGATCACTGATTTTGAAACGGTGACGAGATTTGGGACGGAATTTACCCTTTGCCGATTTATCCTGCAAACAGGGCGCACGCATCAGATTCGCGTGCATGCAAAGCATATGGGGCATCCCGTGGCAGGCGATCCCGTATACGGTTATAAAAAACAAAAATTCAATCTTTCGGGGCAACTGCTTCACGCTTATGCGTTGGAGCTTACGCACCCGACGACAGGGGAAAGAATGGCGTTCAACGCACCCTTGCCCCCCGTGTTTGAGGGAATATTAAATAAATTGCGCCGTCAGTACGGCGTAGAAATTTCATTGTAAAGGAGAGAAATTATGGCTAAAAAGACGAAAAAAACTTCTTCTGGCTCTTCCAAGGGCGGAATGATCCGCGCGTGTACCTATTTTGCGGTGATCATCGCGGCGTTTTTATTCCTGTTCGGGGGATTGTTCCCGAAGATCGGCAGTATTTTGAATTTGATCGGGCAAATTTGCCTCGTGATCGGTATCGCGTTCCCCGCGTACGATTTTACGCGCGGGAAAAGTATCGTTTGGCGGGTAATCTATTGGATTGCGCTTGCCGTGTACGTTTGCGGTTGCGTTTTGGGCGTTATTTAAGCGTTTGCGAAAGGCATTACGGGGTTTTCTTTTCGGAAAACCCCGTTTTTTCTTTACAAAAGCGGAAAAATAAGGTATAATAAAGCCGTATGCTGAAAATCACTAAGGTAAAACCCAATAGTATCGGCGCGGAGCTGGGGCTGGAAGTCGGGGATTGTATCACCGCTTTCGACGGCTATCCTTGCGAGGACGAGCTGGATTATCTCTACTATTCTTCTAAGGAAGAATTTACGCTCACCGTCAAGGATCAAAAGACGGGCGCGGAAGTGGAAATAGAGATCGAAAAGGACGAGGACGAGGAACTGGGCTTGGAGTTTGAAAAAGACGCCCGTATTCGCACCTGTCAAAACCGTTGCGTGTTTTGCTTCGTCGATCAGATGCCCAAGGGCATGCGCGAAAGCCTGTACGTGAAAGACGACGATTACGGAATGAGCTTTACTTGCGGCAATTTCGTTACGCTCACCAATCTTTCCGACGAGGGCTTGGAGCGCATTATCCGCTTGCACCTTTCGCCGCTGTATATTTCCGTGCACACGATGAACGAAACGCTTCGTTGCGAGCTTTTGCGAAACCGTTTTGCGGGCAAGATCACCCGCCAGATCGCGGCTTTGGCGGCGGCGGGCATAGAAATGCACTGTCAGGCGGTGATCGTGCCGAATAAAAACGACGGCGAGGAGTTTGTCGAGACGGCGCGAAAGCTGTTTGCCTACTATCCTTTCGTTCGCGATCTCGCTTGCGTTCCTACGGGGATCACAAAATACCGCGAGGGGCTTTGCTATATTCCCGACGTAGACGGAGAATATTCGGAAAAATTTCTCGACTTGGCGGACAAGCTAAACGAGGAATTCGGCGTGAACTTCTTGCTTCCCGCCGACGAATATTTCGTCAAAGCGGGGCGGGCGTTTAAGAACGCGGCGTTTTACGGCGATTTTCAGCAGATCGAAAACGGTATTGGAATGACGGCGTTGTTTTTATCGCAAGTGAACGCCGCGCTCAAACACATCAGAGAAAACGGCGAGGGCAGGTATGCGTTGAAAACGAAAAAACGCGCTTTGATCGTGTGCGGCGTTTCTGCGGAAAAAATCAATCGGGACGTTGCGAAAAGCGCGGAAGAAGCGATCGGGAATCTGCAAGTGAGCGTGCTTGCCGTAAAAAATAATTTCTTTGGCGAAACGGTTACCTGTACGGGATTGTTGACGGGCAAGGATATGCTTGCCGCAATCGAGAAATATTTGCAAACGAACGCTTGCGACGAGGTAATCTTGGCGGGCAATACGATGCGCGAATTCGAAGAGGTGTTCCTTTGCGGAACGACGCTTCAAGAATTGGAAACGGCGCTGGAAAAGTACGGCGTTGCGGTGAAGATCAATCGCGACGGCGGCGAGGGTTTGGTGGAAATTCTCGCAAAAGACAAGGAGTAATTCGGTTTATAAGGAGGTTGAATAAGGTATGGCGAATCCTTTGATCGCTTTGGTAGGGCGACCCAACGTTGGGAAAAGTACCTTTTTTAATAAAGTGGCGGGTAGAAAAATTTCCATCACGGAAGACCGCCCCGGCGTTACGCGCGATCGGTTGTATACCGACGCGGTTTGGCGCGGAAAAAATTTCACGATGGTCGATACGGGCGGTATCGAGCTAAAATCCGAGGACGTAATGTGGAAAGAGATCGCCAAGCAAGCGGACGTGGCGATCGACACGGCGGACGTCATTTTGTTTTTCACCGACGGAAAAGAGGGCTTGCACCCTTCCGATTACGACGTGGCGGATATTTTACGCCGCAGTAAAAAGCCCGTTATTTTGGTGGTGAATAAAATCGACGATTACGCGCCCGAAAAGGTGTTTGAATTTTATTCCTTGGGGCTTGGCGAGCCGTTCGCGGTGTCTGCCGAACATTCCAAGGGCATTGGCGACGTTTTGGACGAGGCGATGGTTTATTTCCCCGAAACGACGGAAGAAAAAATTCCTTCGTTGAAGATCGCCGTAGTGGGCAAACCTAACGCGGGAAAATCCAGCCTTGTGAATAAATTGCTCGGAAGCGAAAGAAGCATCGTTACGCCCATGGCAGGTACGACGCGAGACGCGATCGACACGCTGTTTATGCGCGGCGATAAGGCGTATACGATCATCGATACGGCGGGGATCAGAAAAAAGAAAAACGTGGACGACGACGTGGAATATTATAGCAATATGCGCGCGTTTGACGCCGTGAGAAGAAGCGACGTTTGTTTGCTCGTCGTGGACGCGCAAGAGGGCTTGACGGAACAGGACGTAAAGATCATCGGCTACGTGCACGAACAGGGCAAGCCGTCCGTGATCGTGATGAATAAATGGGATCTGATCGAAAAGGATACGCATACCGTCAATCGCTTTGAGGAAACGCTGAAAGAGGATTTGAAGTTTATGGACTATTTCAAGTCCGTCTATATTTCCGCAAAAACGGGTCAACGGGTAGAAAAGATCTTGGCGGCGGCGGAAGAAGTGTACGCGCACGCTTCCTTCCGTATTCCCACGGGCGCGCTCAACGATCTGATCAGCGACGCGGTGCGGATGCAAGAGCCGCCGTCTTATCAGGGCAGAAGAATGCGGGTATATTTTTCGTCGCAGGTCGGCGTTTGTCCGCCGCTGTTCGTATTGCACGTCAACGACGAAGGATTGTTGCATTTCTCGTACGCGAGATATTTGGAAAACACCATTCGCCGCGCTTACGATTTTTCGGGTACGCCCATTAAGATCGTTGTGAGAGAAAAACAGGACGAGGAATAAGGATATGACGGCATTTTCGTTTTGGGAAAATTGGTATCAGTTTGTACTGCTTATGATCGCGGGCTATTTTATCGGCTGTTTGAATTTTGCGGCGATCATAGCCAAGATCAAGAAAAAGGATATCACGAAGATCGGGAGCGGCAATCCCGGCGCGATGAATATGACGCGGGAATTTGGTACGCTCGTGGGCTTTTTGACCTTCTTTTTGGACGCGTTCAAGGGCGGCATTCCCGCAATGATCGTATACTTTTTATACGGAAATTTTGCGTTTTCGGGCACGAATTTTTCCGTGGGTTATTTCGCGGCGTTCTTGATCGGCGCGTTCGTCGTTTTGGGGCATATCTTCCCTTGGACGATGAAATTTAAAGGCGGCAAGGGTATTTCTTCGGGGATCGGTCTGTTTTGGCTTACGCTTTCGATCGAAGGAAACGGCATCAATCCCGTAATCTTATTGATCGGCTTGGGACTGATCACGCTTTGGCCCATTTTGATCACGCTGACCCGCACTGGCTCGGTGATTTCGATGAGCTTTTTGGCGATCTTCGGTTGCTGGCAGATCATCAAATTGCTCACGCTGTATCCCGCGAATACGCCGTTTCGGGCGGTGAGTATCTTTTTCGTATTTTTCGTCGTGGCGCTTTCGTGGTTCGCGCACCATAAGAATATGAAATGTCTGCTCAGCGGCGAGGAGCACGAAACGGTGATGATCAAATTCAAAAAGAAAGCGAAAAAGTGATTAAAATAATCAAAATCCGTGTATAATAATATGCAAGGATTTTTACGGGGGTGCACCGGGTTCGATTGCCGGTGAGCGAAAGGATAAGCATACCGCAGACGGAGCGACTGCGATAAAACGTTCCACCTAAATTTAAATGCAGACAATAATGCATACGCTTTAGCAGCGTAACTTCGTTTTTAAACGAAACGTCGCGCCCGATTTATCCGTCGGTTGGGGTCGCGGCGTCATCAAGACGGAAAAATCTTTCAAGAATCGGGGAGTGTTTTTGTAAGATCATTCAGCTTCCTGCGTTCGTCAAAGCGTGTTTATCCGCGTTGACGGATCAAGAAAAATAGATAAACTAAGTATGTAGAAAGTTTTTTGGCAGCCGAGTAAGACGTCGGTTCAATTCCGACCACCTCCACCAAAAGCGGCGCACAGAATGTACGCCTAAGATAAGAGATAATAGATAATATTGAATAGATAATTCGGCTCAATCATTTCGCCGCTTTTGTATTATTCTCTATTATCTTTTCTCTTTTCTCTTTTATCTATTCTTTAAAAGGAGCAATTCTATGGCGCAGCACAGTATACTTTTGGATAAATCTCTCGCTTTTGCCACACGCATCGTTAAGTTACATAAATATTTGATAAAGGAAAAGCGTGAAAGCATTATTTCAAAACAAATTATTCGTAGCGCAACAAGTATCGGCGCAAATGCAAACGAAGCAGTTTATGGTATTAGTAAAGCGGATTTCGTGGCAAAATTACAAATTTCTCTGAAAGAAACCGCCGAAACGGAATATTGGTTGCGACTTTTGACCTTGTCTGATTATATAACCGAAGCGGAAGGAAACTCTCTATTAAACGATTGTTTAGAAATAAAAAGAATTTTGATTTCCACGCTCAACACCGCAAAACAAAATCAGTAATTATTTACACGCAAAAACGCCCTTTTCGGGGCGTCTTTTTTCGTATGGTGGAGGTGTTTAACGCGAGGGATATGTAGCTTTATTTGTCCGTTTTTCGTTCAGTGTGCATAGCGAGCTGACTCGTATATTATAAGCGCACGCCGTAGTGCCACTTACTACTTTTTAATTTTTCTCTATGTCAAAATGATTGAGATTTTCTAACTTTTATGATATAATCAAGGAACCGATAAATAAGAATTTATCGAGTAAAACTTAATATGTTTATAAATGCCTTCAAAAAGATGATAAATAGTCATTTAATTGTGGTTGGTATTTATATATGTAATTAAATTTTATAAAGGAGATATAAAACGATGGCAAGTGTATATGTTAGAAGAGGAATTTATGAGAATGGTAGCTTTAGAGTGGTGAATAAACTAGCTCTAATAGAAGAGGAATATTTTGAAGAAGTGTGTAAAGAATTAGAACCCTATCTACTTAGTTTTGAAGAAATTTCTGTAAGTAGTTACGATGATAGTGATGATGAAAGGGTTACACCCACTTCTAGACGTACTGTAAGATGTAAATATAGAGAAATTAACCCAAGAAAAAATTCAGAATCGCTATTAATGGTGGATGGTAAGATTATTGGTGTAGTATTTGTTGTAACGAAAGGAAACGATCAATATACAAGAGCATTCTCATTTGATGGAAGTATCGCTCAATCTATGAGATTGGGTTATAGCGCCTCTCATTCATCTAGTTTCGAATATGTTGATAGAGTTTCTCTTGTAAAAAGAGGGGAAAAAGGTGTCCCTGAAACAGCTCGTGAAGCTAAGTTTCTCCAAGCAGAAATGTATCCATCTTTATAACTATAAATATGTTTTTAGATTATTTTTTATAGAAAAAAGCTCGTAAATATTAATTATAACTAAACACTAAATTCCAATTTATTGGGGAGAATATCTTGGCTTTTGGATTGCTCGTCGGGGATCGCGCCTTCGTGCGGCGATAGGAGCGGGCAAAAAGTCAAGGGCGTTACGATCGTAGCGCCCTTGACTTTTTGGTAAAAGAAAAGTATAATAATATTGTCGTGCGCGCGTTTTCGAATGCGCGCACAACTACTCTTTTTGCTTTTTATACGGTAAACAGTTCGTGTATTCGAATTTTCATTACGCGCGCGATCTTCCAAAGCGCGGTTATATAAAAACGGGTGTTTCCCGAAACAATCTTGTTAAAAGTGATCGGGCTGATTTTGCAAAGCTTACAAAATTTCGTTTTCGATAAATTTTGTTTTTGCATAAAGTCATTGATGAGCTGTAAATTAATAGAATATTTCATAAAAACTCCTTCTAGAATTATAGTTCTAACTATATTATAATAGAATTAAAGTTCTATGTCAACTATTTTTAGAATAAAAGTTCTATAATAGTTTTATGGAATTTGCATTGAGATTAAAACAATTGATGAAAGAAAATGGAGTAAATCAAGTTGCATTGGCGAAAGCGATCGGTTATACGCAAAGAGCGGTTTCGAAATGGGTAAACGGGCAAGCCGAGCCGACTGCAACAGCTATTGGGCTGTGTGCTAAATATTTTGGCGTAACAAGTGATTATTTGTTAGGCTTAGACGACTAATAAGAGAAAGACTGCTTTATGGAAATGGTGTTATTAACGGCTTTGGGCGTGGGCGGCGCGACGGTGATCGGCGCAGCGATCGGGTTTATTTTTAAAAATCTATCGCATAAGTTTTCCGATATCGTGCTCTCGTTTGCGGCGGGCGTGATGCTCGCGGCGGCGATCGTGGGGTTGGTGCTTCCGTCGCTGGAATACGGCGGGGATTGGGGGATACTCGTAACCGTCGTCGGGATTTTTGCGGGCGCGCTTTGTTTGAACTTGGCGGATAAGCTCGTTCCCCACCTGCATAAGCTGATGGGGCAGGAGATCGAAGAACACAGGAACGCCAACTTGAACAAAGTGCTGTTGTTCGTATTTGCGATCGCCATTCATAACCTGCCAGAGGGAATCGCGGCGGGCGTGGGATTCGGTTCGGGCGATACGGCGCAAGCCTTGATTATTGCGGGCGGGATCGCGTTGCAAAATATTCCCGAAGGTATGGTGATTATCGGCCCGATGCTCGCCGCGGGAATTTCAAAAAAACGCACTTTCGTCGCCGCGTTGGCTACGGGCTTGGTGGAAGTGGTGGGAACGCTGATCGGTTATTTCGCCGTGAGTATCTCGCAAGCAATTTTGCCCTTTGCCTTGGCGTTTGCGGGCGGTACGATGCTTTACGTAATCAGCGACGAAATGATCCCCGAAACGCACGCGCACGGCAGCGAACGAGCCGCCACTTACGCGCTGCTCGTTGGCTTTTGTTTTATGCTCGTAATGGATTTCTTTTTAGGTTAAAAACTTTCCAAACGCCCCTTGCGGGCGTTTTTTATGCGCAAAATCAATCGTATTTTTATCAGCTATTCGAAAAATAAATTGAAGCTATTCGAAAGTTTCATAGTTTTTCTCGTCAAAAATCATTGACGGAAAATGACGAATATGTTATAATTAGTCAAATTCATAAAATGGGAGCAGTGTATTATCCTATTTTGAACAAAGCCCCATGGGGCTGTTTGTTGTGTTAAAAGCACAACAAACAAAAAATATTTGCTAAGAAAAAAACTTTAAGGAGGTTTTTTGAATGAAGGACAAAAAGAAGTTATTAGTCAATCTTCTTTTGGCGGCGATGTCGGTATCGGCGGTAGCGGGCGTAGTGGCTTGCGACGACCAAGGCGACGTAACGCCCACCGATTACGGTGAAAAGGGCGTCTATTATTTTGAGGCGGAAGGCGAAAAGTATTTTGTTTCTTTGAATAAGAACAGTACGTTTACGCTTTTGATTGACGGCGCAAGTGAAACCGGTTCGTATGCGTATGACGGGCAAAATTTCACGCTCACGTTCTCGGGGGAAGAGGCGGCTGCGAACGCAAGTCTTGCCGACGGTGTGCTCACGCTTGAATACGCAGGGAACACGTATAGATTCCTTAAAGAGGTAAACTATACGGTTACGTACGACGTGGACGGCGGTAGCGCTGTGGCGGCGGATACGGTTATGAACGGTCAAACGCTTTCCAAACCCGCTGCTCCCAAGAAAGATGGATACAATTTCGTCGGTTGGTATGCAGACGCGGCGTTTACGACTCCGTTTGCATTTGATTCACAACCGATTTTCGGCGATATTACGCTTTATGCACGTTACATGGAAGCAACCGCAGGACAAGCGGAATATACCGTGGATTTCGACCTCGGTTACGAAGCGGAAGCGCCCGAAGCGAAAAAGACGGTTGGCGGCGTTGCGTACGAATTGCCTACGCCTACCAGAGCGGAGCATAAGTTCCTTGGTTGGTGGGTGAGCGACTACGAAGACGCTACGAAACTTACATATGAATACGACGGTCGTGTGCTCAATGCGAACACGACGCTTTTTGCCGTGTGGGAAAGCGATATTCCCGCTGTTTCGGTGAGCGCTACGGGCGTAACGTGGAAGAACGTGGACGCAAACGTTGAGACGGAGGTCAAGATCTTCAACGCCGCAGGCGATGTTGTTAAGACGGAAAAGACGAACGGCACATCCGTTCCCTACGACTTTACTGCAGCGGCGGCTGGTCAGTATACGGTTACCGTAACGGTTGGATCCAAGGTCGGTACGGCTTACTATAATAATAAAGCGCTCGATAGAGTGTCTGTTTTCTACGTGGCTGATTCTATGCTTATTTTCAATCCCGTTAAAGACGCCGAATGCTATCTCGTAACGGTGGATTGCGGAAATATCGACCACGTACATACGCAAGTAAATAACGGTACTTCTACGTACTTTAGCTTTGCGAACTGCGATATGCAGGTAGGCGGCATTAAATTCACCGTGCAAGCAGTTGCCGACGGTTATGCTTCCTCTCAATCGGAAGTATTCACGTATAGCAAGAATTTGGACGCGGTGAGCGGTTTGGGCTTTGTGGAAGCAACGGGCGAAGTGGCATGGAACAGCGTTCCTTTCGCTACGGGTTACGTTGTGGAAATCACGAACGGCGAAAACACCGAAACGCTGAACGTTGGCAATAAGACGAGTGTTTCCGTAAAGAACTACACGGGCGAAACGACGGTGAAAGTAACGCCTGTTGCAAAGGGTTATAACTCCCCCGAGGCTACGGAATATACGTATGAAACGGCGAAACTTGCCGCGCCTACCGTGAAGATCAATAACAGAAAGATCACGTGGACGGACGTAGGCGCGTCGAAATATATTGTTAACTTTGGCTCGAAGGTGATCGAGGTTGAAGGCGATACCGAATATAACGTAACGGACGTCGACTTGGTTGACGGTCAAATTGAATATGCCGTTAGCGTAAAGGCTGTTGGGGAAACCGAAGCGCAAAGCTCGTATTACTCCGAGGCGTTGAACGTACAATTCGAATCGTTGCAAAATGCGGTTTCGTATAACGCGGGCGTCGTATCTTGGAAGCCCGTAATCGGTGCGCGCGGCTACGCTGTGAGCGTAAACGACGTAGTGGTGAACACGATTGACGACGCTTCTGTAACGAGCGTTGCCGGCGTCGAACTTACGAAAGCAGGCGCGAACAAGGTAAGCGTTTATTATATCAATAATTATAACCGTCCTACCGAAGCGGTAAGCGTACAAGTTTATGCGTATGCGATTACGCTTGATACGCAAGGCGGCGAAGCCGTGAATGCGGAAAACGCGATTTACAGAGCGATTGGCGATCCTATCGATCCGAAAGACTCGTTGGTTTCCACGCGCGACGGCTACAATTTCATGGGTTGGTATAACGTTCCCGGCGGTCCTAAGGCAAACGGTAAGGCTTGCGGGGAATCGTTCCAAGGGAATGCCGATACGGTATTGTATGCGTATTGGGAATCCAAGGAATATACTGTTGAATACGAAGTCGACGAAGCGGAAGGTACCGTTTCGAAAGCAACGGAACCCGTACGTTATAGACAAAACTTCCAATTGACCGCTCCCGTTTCTTTGAATCAAGCGGTTACGTTCGGCGGTTGGTCTACCGAAGCAAACGATACGAAGAGAGAATATCTCGTTACCGATCCCGAGGGGTATAGCAAGGGCGTATGGAACAATATCGTTGCCGACGGCGAAACGTTTAAGCTGTATCCGACGTGGATTCAGGTTTTGGAAATGACGTTAAACGAAGACAAAGAAACCTATTCCGTTTCTAAGGGCGAAGGTATCAGCTACGTTACTTCGATTACGATTCCCGAAACGTATCAAGGCCCGAACGACGAAGCGCCGAAGCCTGTTACGACGATTGGCAGCAACGCGTTTAACGGTTGCAGTAAACTTGTGGAAATCAATATCCCTGATACGATCGAAAGCATTTTCATCGGCGACGAGGGCGGTTACGGCACAGGTTCGGCATTCTCGCGTTGTTCTAAACTTCAGAGAATAAATATTTATTGTTCTAAGGAAGCGGAGGGCGAAGAATGTACGCATAAAGACTATGAAGTTTCCGAGGGCGTATATGCGACCCTTTACGAATCGGTTGAAGGCGTATTGCTTTACAATAACGAATACAACGGCAAGGAAATCAAATTCTTCCCTGCCAAGACTCGCACGGGCGAATATACCATTCCCAACGGCGTAGAGACGATTCCTATCAATACGTTTGCAGACGCGGCGCTTACGAAGATTACGATCCCCGCAAGCGTTACGCAGATCGATACGCAAGCATTTAAGAATGCGGTTGTGGAGGAACTTGAATTCCTTGCGCCCGAAGAAGGCGACGGCGAGACGCTAGTGATCGCTTCGAAAGCATTCCAAAATTGTAAGAGCTTGAAGGAGATTACGCTTCCCGCAAGATTGGCGGATATTAATCTCGATATGTTCTACGGTTGCTCTGCTTTGGCGGAAGTATATATTGACGGAAATAACGGTATGTACGCTTCGACGAGCGACGGCGTTCTTGTGGACGGCGCTACGGGCTTAAAGGTGGTATACTGCCCTGCAGGTAAAACGGGCATATACAATATTCCCGAGGGTACGACAACCATTTGCGAAGAGGCGTTCAAGGACTGTAAGTATATTACGGAAATCACCATTCCCGCTTCTGTAACAAGGATTGAAAAGAATGCGTTTAAGGGCTGTTCGGGGCTTCAAAAGGTAACGTTTGACGGCACCAAGGACGATCTTGCGCTTACGATTAAAGAAGCGGCGTTCCTCGGCTGTTCGGCGCTGAAAGAGATCGAATTGCCCGAGAACTTGACCACGCTTGAACAGTTTGCGTTCGGCAGAACTTCACTTTTGACGAAAGTAACGGTGAATACGGTGGGCGACGTTGCATTTGCGAACAATGCCTTTACCGATGCCGTGAACGGCACGACGTATGTAACGACGCTTGTTTTGGGCGATTACGTCGGCGCGATCGAAATCAACGGTGTGTTCGGGAACAAGATTCAGGCGGTAAACGTTGAGAACAATAATAACTATATTTCTGAAGACGGCGTACTCTACAACAACGAGAACGGCGTAAAGACGAAGCTTCTCTACTATCCTTCGGGGAAAATGGATGATTTCAAGATTCCCAGTTCGGTAAAAGAGATTACGGCGCGCGTCTTTAAGGATAAAACGAATATCAAGAACATTACCATCGGCGCGAACGTAGAAGTGATCGGCGAAGCCGCGTTTGCGGGCTGTAAAAACTTGCAATCGGTTAAGTTTGAAAATAGCTCGGTTGCGTTGACGATCGGCGCGGAAGCGTTCTCTCAATGTTCGAGCTTGACTTCGGCGAACTTCGTATTGCCTGCCCGCGTTACCACCATTGGCGCGGAAGCGTTCTACGATTGCGATGGCTTGACAACGTTCGTTGTTCCCGAAGGCGTAACGGCTGTGGGCACGGGTGCGTTCTGGAATTGTTCAAGGCTCACCGCGATTTCCCTTCCTTCCACGCTTGAAACGTTTGGTATCTATGCGTTGAGCGGCGACGATACGGAAACGGAATATATGTTTACGTATTGTAATGAATTGACTACGATTACCGTACACGAAGATAACGAATACTTCTATTCGAAAGACGGCGTATTCTACGGCAAGGCAGACGATAAGGCAGTTGCGCTTTACTTTGCTCCCGTGAAAACGACGGGTGCGGTGGTTATCCCCAATACCGTAAACGAAATTTGGGCGAAAGCGTTCAAGGACAACAAGGGCGTAACGTCTATTACGTTTGACGGAGCGCACACGGGCGAGTTTAGAGTGGGTGCGGAAGCGTTCTACGGTTGTGCGAAGTTGGCAACGGTTGAATTGCCCGAAGGTCTTTCCGTGGTTGCGAATAAGATGTTCTATAACTGTTCCGCTTTGACGAGCGTTACCATTCCCAATACGGTAACGAGCGTAGAAGTAGGCGCGTTCAGCGGTTGTATCCAACTTGCTACCGTTACGTTTGCCGAAGGCAACACAAACGCGCCGCTTGTCATCGAAGATGGTACTACGAGTGAGTCCGTATTTGGATTCTTGCCTAGATTGAGTAAGGTTGTTCTTCCCGAAAGATTGACCAAGATTGGCGACGACGCATTCTATTGCTGTTATATGTTGAAGAGCGTGAATATTCCTTCCACTGTAACGGAAATCGGAAACTATGCGTTTGCGAAAGCTCCCATTCAGTCGATTGTTTTGTCTGAAGGCTTAGTTACGATAGGCAGAAACGCATTTGCGGAATGTGATTTGAGCACGGTAACCATTCCTTCGACCGTTACGCATATTGGCGATCCGCTTGAAAGCGCAAGCGACGGTACGAGCCGTAGCGTCTTTGCAAAGAACTATCATCTCAGTGAAGTTAAGTTTGCTCCCAACAGCCAATTGAAAGAGCTTATGTCGGGCGCGTTTGAGTATTGTGCGGCTTTGACGTCTATTAAGCTTCCTACAAGCATTGAGGTGATTGGAGATTATGCGTTCCGTAACAGCGGGGTGAAAACGGTAGAATTCGAGGAAGGCACTACCAATTTGGCGGAAGTGGGTACCTGTGCGTTTACGGTTACGCCGCTCACCGAGTTTGCGTTCCCCGAAACCACGGCGGAAACCATTTCGCTTGGCAGATTGATCTTTAAGGGTTGCGCGAATTTGACGAAATTGCATTTGTCGGCGGGTATTACCGACTTTGGCGATGGGTTGATCGATTTTAACCTTGCTCAATTAACGCAATTGACCGTTTCGGAAAATAATAAAAAATTTAAGAATATTCCCAACCAAAACGCTTTGTATAATACGACGGAAACCGCAATTCGGTTACTGTACGGTAACCAAACCTTGACGGATACTTTAACCATTCCCGACGGTATCACGGAAATCGGCGATGGAGTATTTGCGGATCAAACGGGCATTACGAGCGTAAGCTTGCCTAAGAGCTTGCAGACGATCGGCGCAAGTGCGTTCTCGGGGTGTACGGGTATTACGGAAGTGGTATTCAGAGACGTTTCGGCAGACGCGGCGTTTAAGAAACTGGGTTCTAGCGCGTTTGAAGGATGCTCTAAGCTTGAGACGATCCATTTCCCCGTCGGTGTAGAGGGTACGACGTTTGGCGAAAAAGCGTTCTATAAATGCTCGCTGTTAAAGAACGTTACGTTGCCTACGAATTTGACGAGAATGTCGGGTACGTATACGTTTGGTAATTGTTCTGTTCTTGAGTCGATTACGTTGCCGTCGAAATTAACGTTTGATACCATGACGTATCACTCGACGTTTAGAGATTGTGCGAAACTTGCAACGATTGTAAACAACGCTTCGTGGACGGTTATTCCCAATCAAATGTTCAACGGATGTAAAGCGCTTACTGCGTTTACGATCCCCACGACGGTTACCGAAATCGGTTCGAGTGCGTTCAACAACTGTCCGATAACGGGGATTACTATTCCTGCGAGTGTTACGAAGATTGGCGGTAGCGCATTCAAGGGGACGAAGCTTACGGCGTTGACTATTCCTGCTACGGTAGAGAATCTTGGAAGTACGTTATATACGGGTACCACGTTGAAAACGCTTACGATTGAAGGCAACGTGGCGACGATTACGGACAATGCTTTTAAAGGTGCTACCAGTATAACCACCGTAAATATGCCGCTTCTTGAAAAGACGGGTATTAGCATGTTTGAGGGATGTACGGGCATAACCTCGATTTCGATGCCGAAGTTGAAACAGCTTAGTAAGTATGCGTTCAAGGGCTGTACAAAATTAGTAACGCTTGATCTTCCCTCTACGTTGGAAAGCTATAGCGGGGCTGGCGCCTTCTCGGGTTGTACGAAGCTTACCACCATCAATGCGACGGGCGTAAAATTCTTTGGGCATTCGATGTTCTCGGGCTGTACGGCGCTTCAAACGGTGTCGCTCCCTGCGGCAGAAACCTGCGGTGAGGAAATGTTCAGCGGTTGTTCAAAGCTTGCAACTGTAACTTTGAACGATAATCTGACGACGATACCTAAGAAAATGTTCTACAATTGTAAGACGAATTTGAAGTCGTTTACAATGCCTTCTTCGGTAACAACGTTGGGGGATAGTGCTTTCCAAAATTGTACGGGTCTTACTTCAATCAACGTTTCTAACGTAACGTCTTACGGCGCAAGCTTGTTCCAAGGCTGTACGGAGCTTTCAAGCGTTACGCTGAATATGAATGCGACGGCGTTAGGCAACAGTATGTTCCAAGGCTGTACGAATCTGAAAGAGATCACGCTTCCTACGGCGTTGACCAAGATGGGTACGAGTACCTTTAAGTCAAGCGGTATCGAAAGCATTTCGATTCCAAGCGGCGTTACGGCGCTCGGCGGCGAAACGGTGAAAGCAACGGGTAGCGTATTTGAAAGCTGTACCAAGCTCGAGGCGGTATCCTTGCCGAACAACTTGAAGTATATCAGCGCAAGCGTATTCAAAGGCTGTACGGCGTTGACGGCGATTACTCTTCCCGCTTCGGTGGAATTGATCGGTAACTCTGCGTTTGAAGGAAGCGGCTTGACGAGCGTCGAGCTTCCCGTAAACTTGTCAACGCTCGGCAATTATCCTTTCGGTAAATGTGCGGATCTTACGGCATTTGAAGTTGCGGCGGGTAACCCGTACTTGAAAGCAGGGAAAGACGGCGAAGTTTGCACGACGGGCAACGAAATCTTGTTCTATCCTTCCACGTTTAAAGGCACGGACGGCATCGTAACGATTGAAGAAGGTTATACGATTGCTCCGTATGCGTTCTACGGTTGCAGCGGTATTATCGGTATCGAGCTTCCCGAAACGATGATGGAAATTCCTGCGAACTTCTTCAATGGCTGCACGGGCTTGGTGTACGTCAACATTCCCGAGGGCGTAACGACGATCGGCGCGTCTGCATTCAAGGGTCTGACGACGCTTCAAGAAGTGGTGCTGCCTACGACGCTTACGACGATCAACGCGAACGCGTTCGACGGATGTACGAGTTTGAAAACGTTCACGTTACCTGAATCCTTGGAAACGATTTTGGGTTCCGCGTTTAATAAGGTTGCTATCGAGAAAGTGGTGCTTCCCGAAAACTTGAAGGTGCTTCAATCGAATGCTTTCGCTAGCGCGAAGTCCTTGAAAGAAGTTACGTTCCGCGGTTCGCCGACAACGATTGGTGCTTCCGCATTCACGGGCTGCAGTTCGCTTTTAACGATCACAATTCCCGAAGGGATCACGGAAATTACTTCCAATCTCTTTAAGGATTGTACGTCGTTGCATACGGTAGTGTTGCCGTCTACGGTAACAAAGATCAATTCGCAAGCATTTTTGAATTGCCCTGCGCTTACGAGTATCAATCTTCCCGAGGGGTTGTTGGAAATTTCTTACGGTGCGCTTGCAAAGACGGGGCTGACGGAAATTGTGCTTCCTGCAAGTCTTGTGAAGCTTGGCGGTTCCAATAGCGTTACTAGCACGTACTACAATTTAGGGAGCGCGTTCTATGATAGTAAAGCGCTTGAAAGGGTAGAGTTTAAGAGCGTGATCTCTTATGAAGCTATGGGCGCTTGTATGTTCGCCAACTGTACGGCGCTTTCGGAAGTGGTTATTCCCGAAGGATTCACGAAGATCGGTAGATATATGTTCTACGGCTGTACGGCTCTTACTTCCATTGAGTTGCCCAGTACGCTGACTTCGTTGGAATATTATGAATTCCAGAAATCCGGCTAGACGAGCATTGTGATTCCTAACAGCGTTAATTCAATATCTTGGTACGTGTTTGACGGTTGTGCGAGTTTGACGAGCGTAACGCTTCCGAATTCCTTGATACGACTTGATTATAGCGTATTCAGCGGTTGCAGTTCGCTTGAGAGCATTGAAATTCCTACGGGTTGCGTACAACTTGGCAGCAGTCTTTTCAAAGGCTGTACGGCTATGGATACGATTTTCATACCGAAGAATATTGCGATGCTTGATTCCAGCGTGTTTGACGGGTGGACGGCTACTCAAAAGATCTATTTCGAATGTGTAGAAACCGCTACCGCAGGTTGGAATGAAAATTGGAAAAAGAATTGTAACGCAGCGGTTGAATTTGGCGTAACGCGCGAGCAGTACGAAGCGATCGTCAATCCTCAACCCGAGGGCGGCGAAGAAACGCAAAGCTAAGGATTTTATCCTGAAATAACGAAAAACCTGTCGTGTAAACGGCAGGTTTTTTCGCTTTTTTGCCCCTTTGTCATTGCGAGCCTACGCAGTAGGCGCGGCAATCCTACTTATGTAAATAAAAAATAATAAAAATTTGCAATTTTGTCAATTTTGTGAAAATTAGAAAATTTGCAAATATGGGGCAATTTGGTTTTACTTTTACGGAACAATGTGATATAATGATTATTGCGATTGATACTATCACAAAAATCGAAGAATAAATAGGAGGTTATTATGGCAAGTGAATGGTTGAAAAAGTATTATGCAAAGTTGAGAAACGAAGGCATTTTGAAAGCGTTTTTGTGCGCCTTGATCGTGGGGTTTGCGGCATTGTTCGTTTCGGCTACGATCTTTCTCTTCGTGCAGTGGAAAGAAGTATGGGTATGCGCCATCGTGTTTGGCGCGGCAACGTTGCTTGCAACTCCCGTTTTCTATTTTACGAAATTCCGTCCTAACAAGAAAATGATTGCAAAGAGAGTCGACGAGCTTGGGTTGGAAGAAAGATTGCTGACGATGACGGAGCTTGAGGGTGACAATTCGTACATAGCAATCAAACAGAGAGAGGACGCAATGAAAGCGCTTCAAACGGTGAACGCGGGTTTGATCAAGTATGCCGTTTCGGCTTCCTTGATCATTGCGGTGGCGGTTAGCGCTATCGTGGGAATCATTCCCCCGACGATCGCCACGATAGCGGCGGTTTTGCCCGAACAGGAAGAAACGAAAATCGAATATACGCTCACCTATAAAGTGCAAGACGCGAATATGGGCAAGATCGTAACTTGGGATAACGAGCAGTCTACTGCGAATAAAGACGTGAACGGCAAGGAAATTGGATTTGTTTCGCTGAAAGTATTCGAGGGCGAGGACGCAGAGCAGGGCGTTACTGCCGTTGCGAACGAGGGATATATGTTCCTTGCTTGGTCGGACGGTTACGTTGGGCCTCAAGGCGAGATTACGCCTTACCGTATCGATACGTCGGTGGAAGGGAACGCTACGATATGGGCGATCTTCGCAGAAGCCGACGGCGGGCTTGACGAAGAGGATACGGAAGAAGATTCGGGACCTAATTTGCCTTGGTCGGAGAATGGTGAGCCGAATCCGGACGCTCCCCCTATTCCCGACGACGGTAACGGCGACGGTTCGGGCGGACGTTCGGAAGCGAACAATCAAGTTGTGGACGGCGAAACCTTTTACGGCGGCGAGTTGGACGGGGCGATCGGCGACGCGGCGGAAGCCGTGAGCGGCGACGGTTCGATTGGCGGCGTCGCAATCGGGATCATTGGCGGCTATTATGGTAGCATCGGTACGAATTAACTAAGAAAACAATAAAAAGGATAGATACATAATTATGGTTACGGAAAAAGACATTGAGCAATTTGGTAAGCTGTGCGAGGAGATTTTTAAGCAGGTTTCCCGCGACGTTATCGGTCAAAAGGAAGTTGTAGAGGGTACGATCATCGCTATGATCGCAGGCGGAAACGTGCTGCTTGAAGGCGTACCCGGCGTAGGTAAAACGCGTTTGGTAAGAACGCTTGGGCGGGTTTTCGACCTGCCCTTTGCACGTATACAGTTTACGCCCGATCTTATGCCCGCCGACGTTACGGGTACGAATATCATTGTAAAAGACGAGCACGGAAATTCGGCGTTTGAATTTCAACCGGGGCCTATTTTCTCGAATATTATTCTCGCAGACGAAATCAACCGTGCAACGCCGAAAACGCAGTCTGCGCTTTTGGAAGCCATGCAAGAGCATACGGTTACGGTTATGGGCGTTTCCAGAAAGCTTGCCGAACCGTTCTTCGTGCTTGCAACGCAGAACCCCATCGAACAAGACGGTACTTATCCTTTGCCCGAAGCGCAAATGGACCGTTTTATGTTCAAGTTGCTCGTTCCCAACCCTTCGCTTAACGAGCTGATGCAGATCGTCGATATGACGCAAAAGACGATGGCGGAAGTTGCCGATACCGTTTGTAGCGGCGAACAGCTTTTGAAGATGCGCGAAACGGCGAACCAAATTCCCGTGGCGGAGGAAGTGCTCCGTTATGCGATGGTGCTTACGAGCGCAACGCATCCCGACAGCGAATGTGCTTCCGAAGCGGCGAAAAAATACGTGCGCGTAGGCGCGTCTCCCCGTGCGGGTCAGGCGCTCATTTCGGCTGCAAAAGTCAAGGCGCTCATCAAGGGAAGATTTAACGTATCGTATTCGGATATCAACGAATTGGCTGCGCCCGTACTTCGTCACCGTATCAAGTTGAACTTCGAGGCGGTTGCGGAACGTATTTCCGCCGACGAGATCATCAAACAGATCGTGGAAGAAGTAAGCGCTAATAAGAATAAATACAATAGATAATGCAACGCGGGGCTAACGAATGAAAGTTTCTTATCTCAACGACCGGTTTTTCTCTCGATTGGAGACGCTGGCACTAAATTTAAGATCGGATCTTGCCGGGTATTTCGGCGGTAAACACCTTGTTTCCACATACGGACAAACGGTGGAATTTGCCGATTACAGAGAATATCAGCTCGGCGATGATATTCGTCGTATCGACTGGAATTTGTTTAGCCGTTTTGAAAAATACTTTTTGAAACTATTTACCGACGAACGGCAGATGCAAGTGCAAATTTTCTTAGACTGTTCGGGGTCGATGGGAAAAGATAATCCTCAGAAAGCCGCATATTCGGTCGCTACGGCGGCTGCTATCGGCTTTCTTGCGGTACATAATATGGACAAAGTTTCCTTTCATATAATGAAAGGCGATCGAGCGGAAAATCCGTTCGGTACGATGGTAGGAAAACAGGCGTTTTATAGGGCGATCGGGGAATTGGAAAAGGTGGAATTTGCCGACGAAACGGACATTGAGTCGTGTGTGGTTACCAACCCCGGAACAAGCGCAAACAACGGGTTGACCGTGATTATTTCCGATTTCTTTACAGAGAGTAATTGGAAAAAAGCGGTCGATTATTTATGTTACAAAAAAAGACAAGTTTTGCTTGTGCAGGTGCTTACGCCCGAGGAGATCGATCCTTCGTACGACGGCCGCGTTACCTTGATCGATTCGGAATCCGTGGATATTACGGATACGAAAAATATGAAGATAAAAATTACCCGTAGTATGCAAAAAGCATACGAAGAAGCATTGAACGACTTTAAGCAGGATATGAAAACGTTCTGTTCGAAGAGAGGGGTGGACTACGTGTCGGTTTCGACTGAAAAACCCATTGAAAAGATGCTTTTTGGAGAACTGTTAAAAGTAGGTATTATGGAATGACGTTATTGACCCCCTTGGGATTGCTGGGATTATTGGGAATTGCAGTGCTTATTCTCATCTATATCCTGCGACCTAATTATCAGCAAAAATTTGTTTCCAGTACCTTCGTTTGGAAGTTAAGTCTTAAATACAAGAAGAAGAGAATTCCTTTCAGCAAATTGAGAAATATTTTACTCTTTATTTGTCAGGTGCTCATTCTCACGGCTTGCGCGCTCGTGCTTGCGCAGCCCAACCGCGTATTGAAGGCAGAAGTGGAGGAAACGGAGGTTATAGCCATCATCGATTCTTCCGTCAGTATGCGTACGAGCACTGGCGGCAAAACCCGTTTCCAAAGAGCGATCAACGGCGTGAAAGAGCTTACGGACGGCGTGTTCACAAACGGGGGATTTGTTTCCGTTATCGTTGCAAACGAAGCTCCTTATATGTTGGCGTATAGGTCGACGTCGGAAAAGACGGAAGCGGTATTTGACGAGTTGGATAATTTGACTTGTTCGTACGGGGAAGCGAACGTGAACGGTGCGATCGCGATGTGCGAGGAGATCATTGAGGAAAATCCCAAAGCGAAAATATACCTTTATTCCGACGCGGAATACGAGTACATGCCGGAAGAGATCGAATTGAAAAACGTTGCCGTCGACGGCGAGTGGAATGCTGCGATCGTGGACGCATATTCGGAAAAGAACGAAGGATATTACGAGTTTGTCGTCGAGTTGGGATGTTATGGGAACATAGCGACGGAAATCGACGTTAAAGTGAACGTATACGAAGCTAACGCAAGTACGAAAAAACCGCAAGGCGACGATTTTGAGTTTGTCTTGGAAGACGTGCAATGCGATGGAATCAACACGTCGAAAGTGTTGTTTATCAGCGCCGCTTTGTACGATCCGTCGTTGCACGACGAATTGTATGACGAGATCTATCAAATTTCCGAAACGGAACGGGTGTTTTCGTATAAACGCGTACACGTTTCGTTGGAAACGGAGCAAACCGACTGTTTGGCGCAAGACAACAGTTTTGATATTTACAACGGTTATACGAGGTCGTTGCGCGTGCAATATGCGAGCGGATTGCCCAATAACTTTTTCCCCGGTATTTTGTATACGTTGGAAACGGCGTATCAAGACAAGTGGGATCTTGATATTATCGAGGTCCGCCAAGGAGCCGAACCTGCTTTGGAAGGGTTTGACCTTTATATTTTCGAGCACGTAATGCCCACGAAAATGCCGTCCGACGGCGTTGTCTTTTTGGTGAATCCCGAAAATGCGGAAGGGATTCCCGCAGGGGCAGGTTTCCGCGTTGCTTCTATCGTTGATTTCAGAAAAACGAGCAATATTTTGTATTCCGATTCGCAACATTCGTTGATGAAAAATATCGACGCGTCGGAAATTACGGTGAGTAAATACGTGCGTATCGTTCCCACCAACGAGGACGAATATACGACGCTTATGTATTATTACGATAAAGATCCCGATAAAAGAGATCCGATTTGGCTTGTGAAGAATGAGGCGTCGGACGGGGTGGAAGCGACGGGAAAAGTAATGATTATGAATTTCAGTTTGCACTATTCCAATCTTGCGATATTGAAAGAATTCCCGCTGATGATGTACAACGTAATGGAATATTTCTTCCCCGTAACGGTAGACGGCAACTCCTTTGAAGTAAACGAAAAGGTGGCGCTTGCGGCAAGAGGGGATTCGTTGACGGTGTCGGGCATTGAGGCGCCTATTACGGAGTTCCCTACAAACCTTACGTTATCCGCTCCCGGTACCTATACGCTTACGCAGACGGTGTTTGGGGAAAAGCTGGAAGATAAGATTTACGTGCGTATTCCTGCCTCGGAAAGCAATATCGTTGCGGTTTTGGAAGGCTTGGACGATCCTTACCGTCCTGCAAGCACGGAAGATTATTTGGAAGACCTGTTATTAGCCCTTTCCATAGCGCTTGTGGCGTTGATATTTATCGAATGGTGGCTGCAAAGCCGAGAGAATATGTAAGGGGAGGTACGAGGAATGACTGATTTTCGTATAGAATTTTCATATCCCTGGTTGCTCCTTTTATTGATTCCCGCCGTGGCGTTTACGTTGATTCCGTATTTCCGTCTTTCCAAGAAATACAGAAGAACGAGAAACCGCATTACGTCGATGGTATTGCATTTACTCGTGTGCTTGTTTGCCGTATTCTTATTGTCGGGTATGCAATTTTTGTACCGTATCCCCAATAAGGAAAACGAGATTATTTTATTAGTGGACGTTTCCGATACGGAGGAGCAATCGGCAGAAAAAAGGGACGCCTTTATCGAAAAGGTGTTGCAAGAAGGACAGTACGACAATTATAACGTAGGCATCGTTACGTTCGGATTTGATCAACAGTATGCCGTACCGATGACGGCAGAACTGGACGGCGTATACGAATCGTATTTGGGGGCGGCGCTTCCCGATACGAGCGCTACGAATATAGCGGCGGCGCTCAATTATGCAAAGACGTTGTTTACCAATCCGCAATCCGGGAAGATCGTTTTGGTAAGCGACGGCAAAGAAACGGATGAAGAGGCGCTTTCCGTAATCAGTTCGGTCGTGGCGCAGGGAATCACCGTCGATACGGTGTACATACCCTCTTCCTATGCGGGATACGACGCGCAATTGGTCGGGGTGGAATTGCCCGATTATCACGTAAACGTCAACGAGGATTGTAATATTTCGCTGTCGATCAATTGTAATGCGGCGATGGAAGCAAACGTTTTGATGTACGATAACGACGTATTGAGCGAAAAGAAACCGCTTGACGGCTTGCAAGGGGCTAGAACCGTTACCTTTACGCATAGTTTTGCCGAGGACGGTTTACACGAGCTTCGTTTTGAGTTGGAAATTTTGGGTAGCGACGATTTGGTTGTGCAAAATAACGTATATTTTTCCTATTTCTTTTTAGAGGAATACAACGATATCCTCATTTTGGAAACGTATACGGGCGAATCGCAGCAATTGATGACGATGCTTGGCGATACGTACGATTTCGTGGTGAAGAATATTGCCGACGAGGACGTACCTGTTACGGCGGAAGAATTGCGGGTGTATGACCAAGTAATTCTCAATAACATTGCGCAAAAATCAATGCCAAAAGGCTTTGAGGAAGCGTTGCAAACGTACGTTGGAGAATACGGCGGCGGTTTGTTTACGGCGGGCGGCGATGAAACGAGCGGTCAAAATAAAGCTTACGAGCGTTTGGATATGCGCGGCACGTTATATCAACAGATGCTGCCTGTACAAGCGATCGATTATAAACCTTCGATAGGCGTTATCGTAATCATCGACTCGTCGGGTTCCATGGACGAAAAGGATTCCGATGGGAACAGAATGTTGGATTGGGCGCGCGTTGGCGTTACCGCTTGCTTAGGATCTTTGGCGGAGCGCGATTATATCGGTATCATGAATTCGGATACGGCATTCGGCACAATATTGCCTTTAACGGAAAGAACGAAAGAGGCTGAGATTCTTGCGGCGGCAAGTACCATTCAGGAAACGAGCGGCGGCACGGACTATTCGGGTGCAATTTATCGTGCGGGACAACTGCTTTCTGCCTATGAGGGCATCGTAGAGAAAAAGCATATTATGATCGTTACGGACGGCGAGGTCGGGGACGACGTGGCGGAAGCTTGTAACGAAAATGCGAAGTTTAACTATGAGCAATGGGGCGTTACTTTGTCCGTTATCGGCGTGGGGATTCCGCAGGAGTCTACTTCCGAATACGCGGAAAAAATGCGCACGCTTGCGGAAACGTACGGACAGGGTAGATTTTACGGCGTTTCGCTTCAAGATATCGAAAACGGTAAGCTTGCCACGAGTATGGAAAAAGATTTACAGTCTGACGATATTATAACGGTGAACCACAAAGATTTCAAGCCGTTTGTAACGAATTTGTTGTCCCCGCTTTTGAACGGCGTAACGCTTGGCGAGGGTGTGGATAGAAACCGTTTAAGCGTGGAGCTTGGCGGCTTTTACGGCGTAAAAGCCAGATCGACGGCAGAAGTTGTGATGACGGGGGAATACGAAGTTCCCATTTATGCGCAATGGAAGTACGGAAACGGTATGGTCGGCAGCTTTATGTGCGATTTGCAGGCAACGGCTTGGTCGCAAGAGTTTGTGGATTCGGATAGCGGTCGGCGATTTATCGGCAACGTCGTTAAGAATTTGATGCCGACGAAGAATATTCGGCCGAGTGAAATTTCCGTTAAGTTGACGGAAGATAACTACACCAACAAACTCAGCGTTTATGCTTCGCTTGAAAAGGGCGAAACGTTGACGGGGCAAATCATACAAAAACGGTCTGGCGGGGACGTTGCGACGTCTATGAACGAGGCTGTTTCGTCCAATGCGGATAAATTTGCCTTAGACGCATACGTGACGGTGCCTTTTTCTGCAACGAATAATTATAGCAGATGTGATTTTGTCATCAAGAAAGGCGGGGTATACCAAATTGTTTTGACAAAGCATAAAGCAAACGGCGAAACGGTGGTATATTCGTTCTATAAATCGTTTGCGTATTCGGAGGAATACGACGTTTCGGTGGAAAGCCAAGACATAGATTTTAAGGGTGTCATGGATACGCTGGCGGAGAGAGGCGAAGGGATCTTGGTTGAAAACCTCGACGAGCCTTGGGGTATTTTCGACAGTTTCGTTACGGGCGAGGAAAAGACGTTCGATCCAAGACTGTTGTTTGCAATTCTCGCGATCGTGCTGTTCCTTTTGGATATAGCCGTGCGTAAATTCAAGTTTAAGTGGCCCCATGAGATCATTCGTGATTTAAAAAACAGAAAGTCTTCCAAATAATGAAAAACGAGTATTTGGGAGAGGATTTTCAAGGAGTATATTATGAAAAAATTTAAAATTTTCATAAT
>JAFTQB010000030.1 GCA_017462985.1 Clostridia bacterium | reverse complement strand
TTTGGGAATATTGATATAAAAATTATTCAGGCTTTCTCTGCCGTCGCTCGTAATGGTGTAGAGCGGTTCTTCATCCGAAGAGGAGATACGGCATAAAAAACCGTCGTCGAGGAGCTTGGGAAGCAGTTCCATACAGTCCATATAATTGAGCCAGCTGTTTCCCGCGGTGCACATTTCCACGATCGTGCGTTCGGAAAGAGCGCTTTCCATTTTATCAAAAACGAAAAGCACTATAAGTTTATTGACCGACGTTTCGCCTTGAATTTGCATCGTGTAACTCCTTGGTAGATAATTAAAAAATGCCGAAACGGTTGATTTCGGCATTTTTGCCTATGTAAAATAGGGGGGTGGGCTTAAGCTTCGAATTTTTTCAAAGCGTCCAAAAGCCCGTCGGTATCCTCGCCGTAAACCTCTACGGTAAGGGGTTGGGAAAGATCAAGCGAAAAGATGCCCAAAATGGATTTTGCGTCAACGACGTATTTGCCGCTTTTCAAAAGGATTTCGTTAGGATAGTTTTGCGTAACGTTTACGAATTCCTTCACCTTTTGCGCCATTTCCAAAGAAATTTTAATCGATTTCATAATAAATAGTACCTCCGTGTATCGATTGCCTATATTATACATATTTTTTTTGGTAAAATCAAGATATTTTGCAAAAATTTCTTTGTGATTTTTGCTTTTTGTGCTATAATGATAACAATTTTAATAATTATTGTATAAATTGACAAATTACAAAGAGGTGGCAAACGGTGGATTTAATAGAAAAGTGCGTACGGAAAAATTATATTTATCAGGGCAAGATCGTTTCTTTGCGTTGCGACGACGCATTACTTCCAAACGGCGAGCCGTGTAAACGGGAAATTATCGAACATTCGGGCGGCGCGTGCGTTTTATACGAAGAAGAGGGAAAAATCCTTTTCGTGCGACAATACCGTTACGCATACGGAGAAGTCGTTTACGAGATCCCCGCAGGGAAACTGAACGCGGGCGAGGATCCTGCGCTCGCCGCCGCGCGGGAACTGGAAGAGGAAACGGGCGTTACGCCGACGAGGTTAGAGCTTTTATATATTATGTATCCCACGCCCGGTTATACAAACGAAAAAATTTATATTTTCCGCGCGTTTGGCGGCAAAAGAACGGCGGCGCATCCCGACGAGGGAGAATTTTTGGAAACCTGCTTTATTCCCGTGGCGGAAGTGGAAAAAATGCTTATAAAAGGCGAAATTAAGGACGGGAAGACGATCGTAGCCGTGCAAGCGTATTTGCTTGCGCAAAAAAGATAAAAACAGAACGGAGCCGAATGTTTTCGGCTCCGTCCGCATAAAAAAGTGAAAGGAGAATATCAGCAACCGCAGCTATTATGGCAGCAGCAGGAAGGCGTTAAAAGAGAGGAAAGCGTGCCGTTTTTGTACAAGCAGTAAAGGAGCGCCAAGATGATCGGCAGCCCACAGCCGCTAAGTACGTTGGAACAGAAAATCCCGTCTTTGCACCCAAGGATCAAAAGTGCGATCAAAATCCAAAGAGTCGTGTTACCCTGCGAAAAGCAATTCATAAAGAAACCTCCTGTGTTTTCACCGCAGGGGATATGTAATGTTCGTTCGTTTTATGCCTGCGGTTTTATCTTTCTACTACATAATATTCTTGTTGAATGAAAAAGGTTCTCTCGTTTTTTTGCATTTAAGCGCTTTCATTTTGTTGCAAAAGATAAAAAAATGCGTTATAATAAAAGCATATAGGCGTTTTTCGGGCGGATACGCAAGTTGCGGTTTGACTCAAAAGGGAAAACGCGTATAAATACATTTTTCTGCGGGCACTTTGAAAAAGGCTCGATGGAGGTAATTAAATGGAAAAGAAGAAGTTCTTTTCGGCGAAAAACGTCGCGGTGCTCGGCGTGTTAATGGCGCTCGTGATCGTTGTGCAGGCGTTTGGCGGCTCGATTTCGATCGGCGTGGTCCAGCTCAATTTCTCGCTCATTCCCATCGTTTTGGGCGCAATCGTGTTAGGTCCTTTGGCGGGCGCGTTGTTGGGGTTTGCGTGCGGCGTCGTCATATTGGTGCAGGTGGTAATGGGTTTAGTTCCCTTTTACGTACTCATTTGGACGAACGATCCGATCGTAACCACGTTAACTTGTTTATTAAAAACGACGGTTGCGGGGCTTGTTTCGGGGTTTTTGTTTCAATGGCTTGAAAAGAAGAATAAGATAGTAGCGGTATTCGTTGCTTCGGGAATCGTTCCTCTCGTCAATACGGCGATTTTCGTGCTCGGCTGCCTTTGTATGACTTCGGTGTATCAGATGAGCGACGGTACGAACGTTCTTGCGTTCATTCTCGTTTCCATCGTTACCTTTAATTTCTTTATCGAACTTGCCATCAATTTGGTGGTAGCGCCCGCGCTCAACGCGGTGTATCGGGTGGTGGAAAAGCGGTTTCGGAGATAAATTATGATTATTTGTATCGATATTGGTAATACGAATATTAAATACGCGATTTACGAGCGGGAGGAATTGAAAATTTCTTTCCGCGTCGCGACCGATCAAAAACAAACGTCGGACGAATACGGCGCGCAGCTTGTGAATATGCTTAAAATCAAGGATATCGCCTTGGAGGATATTACGGGCGGGATCATTTCTTCCGTCGTTCCCTCTATGGATTATACGATAGATAAAATGTGCGACGTCTACTTGAATATCAAGCCGTTGCATATCGCGCCCGGCTTAAAATCGGGCTTGAATATCCGTTGCGACGACGCGCGCGAAGTGGGCGCGGATCGGTTGGTGAACTGCGTTTCCGCAATCGTGGAATACGGCGGCAAGGGCAAGCCGATGATCGTCGTCGACTTCGGCACGGCAACCACCTTTAATATCATCAGCGAAAACGACGAATTTATCGGCGGCGTTATCTCCCCCGGTATTAAAGGCTCGCTCGATTCGCTCGTGAACGGCACGGCGAAATTGCCGCGCGTAGAAATCGAAGCGCCCAAGAGCATTATTGCGAAAAACACCGTAACCAATATGCAGGCGGGGATCGTGTTCGGGTTTGCGGGTTTGGTGGAATATATCGTCAAACGCATTAAAAAAGAGCTTCGCCGCGACGACGTGCTTACGGTGGCTACGGGCGGGTTTAGCAATATCATTTCCAAAGAGATCGGCTGTATCGATATCGTGGACAAGCTACTCACTTTGAAAGGCTTGAAATATTTATATTTTCTCAACTGTCCCAACGGTTGAGAACGAGAGAAAAAGAAAAGTAATCGGCTTTGCCGCGGGGCGGCGGAGCGAGGAGGATGAAAGTTATGATGAAAAAAGTAGGCGTGGCGATTCTCGGCGTAGGCGTCGTGGGCGGCGGCACCTTTCAAACGCTGACGGAACACAGGGAATTTTACCGTCAAACGCAAAACGTGGATATCGTGGTGGAGAGCGTGTTGGATAACAATCGCGCTCGCGCGATGTCGATCGGCGTACCCGAAGAAATTTTGGCTTCGAGCATCGCGGAAGTAGTTACCAATCCCGCCGTGGATATCGTCGTGGAAACGATCGGCGGTTGCGGCGTGGCGAAAGATTTTATCTTGGCGGCGCTCAACGAGGGCAAGACGGTGGTAACGGCGAATAAAGAGCTGATCAGCAAGCATTGGCACGATCTTGAACGCGCGGCAAAGCGCAATTCCTGCGGCTTGTATTTCGAGGCGAGCTGCGTGGGCGGCGTGCCCATTATCCGCACGCTTTTGGACGGCGTGCAAGCCAACCGTATCACGCATATGATGGGGATCGTGAACGGCACCACCAACTATATTTTAACACAGATGACGCAAAGCGGCGCGGAGTACGCCGACGCTTTAAAGGAAGCGCAACGCCTCGGCTACGCGGAATTTGATCCTACGGCAGACGTAGACGGCTTCGACGCGACGTATAAGCTTTCCATTCTCTCGTCCATGGCGTTCCATACGAAAGTTCCGTATACGAAAATTTTCCGCGAGGGGATCCGCGAGGTAAGCAGCAAGGATATCGCTTTCGGGAAAGAACTTGGGTATACGCTGAAATTGCTTGCGATCGGCAAGAATACGGAAAAGGGCATCGAGGTGCGCGTGCATCCCACGTTTATTCCGTCCTCGCATCCTTTGGCGAGCGTCAACGATTCGTATAACGCGGTATTTTTGACGGGCGACGCCGTAGAAGACGTTATGCTGTACGGGCGCGGCGCCGGCTCGTTGCCTACGTCCAGCGCGGTGGTGGGCGACGTTATTTTCGCCGCGACCCATTCGGATATCAAGTATTCCACCTTTAAAAACACGGCGACAGCCGATCCCAAAACGAAGTTCGTTACCAATTTCGAAAGCGCGTACTATATCAGGCTTTTGGTAGAGGATAAAGCGGGCGTTTTGGCGAAATTGACGGGCATTTTTGCAAAATACGGCGTTTCTATCGTTGAGATTGCGCAAAAGGGCGAGGGCGAAAACGGAAGATTGCCTTTGATCATCTTTACGCATAAGACCGCTGAAAACAGCGTGAAGAACGTTGTGGCGAAGATCAACGCGTCCGATCTTGCTTCGGTGCAATCGGTCATTCGCGTGGAAGCGTAAAAATAAAACGAATAAAAAAAGCGAGGATTTCCTCGCTTTTTCTTTAAGGAACGAATTATGAAAGCGTTGATTCTGATGAACGGCTACCTCGCGGCGGAAAAATTTTACCGCCAAAGCGAACGGCTTGCCGCCGAGCTTGAAAAGTTGGGCGTGGAAACGGAAATTTTACGAAACGGCGAGGTGACGGCGCGAATAGAAGAAAACGGCGGGGCGGGCGTTTCCCGTCGATACGATTTTTGCGTGTATTTGGATAAGGATAAATACCTCGGTCGGCTATTGGAAAAAAGCGGTATGCGGCTTTTTAATCCCCCGCAAGCGGTGGAAGTTTGCGATGATAAACTATCTACCTATCTCGCGCTTTTGGGAAGCGGTTTGCGCTTGATCAAAACGGTATCCGCGCCCCTTTGCTATACGAAAAACGCCGCGCCGTCCGAGGAGTTCTTGCGCGCGGTGGAAAAGGAGCTTGGATTTCCGCTCGTTGCCAAAAAAAGCTACGGATCGTTCGGAGCGGGCGTAAAATTGATCAATGACCGCGAGGAATTGTTTTCGATCGAACGGGAGTGGCTTTACGAGCCGCATTTTTATCAGGCTTTTATAGCGGAAGCGGCGGGCAAAGATATCCGCGTGATCGTGATCGGCGGCAAAGCCTTTGCCGCGATGGAGCGGGTGGCGCAAAGCGGTGAGTTCCGTTCGAATATCGAGCTTGGCGGCGTAGGCAGGGCGATCGAGCTGACGGACGATTGCAAGCATACTGCAGAGCGGGCGGCGCAAGCGCTGGGTTTGGATTATTGCGGCGTGGATATCCTACTTTCCAAACGCGGCGCGGCGGTTTGCGAGGTCAATTCCAACGCCTTTTTCGAAGGAATGGAAGCGGCGACGGGAAAGAATGTCGCAAGGGCGTATGCGGAATATATTGTGAACGAAATGAAAAACAGGCTTTCTTAAAAGCCTGTTTTTGCGTTTATTTTTGTTCGTCTGTCTTTTCGGGCGGCTTGTTTTCCGTCATCGTAAAGGCGTAATCAATATCGGGGTTCACAGCCAAAAGCGCGCGGATAAATTCATCGTTCCATTCCTTTTTGATGGCGATCACGGTAAAGCTTTCTCCGCAGTATACGGTGAGTTTTTCTTTTTCACGATCCTCTTCAATCGAGGTGATCGTTTTGATTGGCAACTTGCTTTTGATAATGCCGAATTGCGTGGTGAAGTTCGTTTCGTCGATGATATACTGCGATTTAATCAACAGGGAAAGTACGATGACCATACAAAAGATACATACGGCGATCAAAAAGGGGTGTTGCAACACGTTTTCGATCACGATCCCCTCGTTGACGATGCGAAGAACGGATACGATGATTCCGACAATGCAAAGCGCCAACACGACGAAGCAAAGGACGATAGGGAGTTTATTCAGCTTAAAAGGAAAGGTATAGCGTTTTTCGTTATTATCTTGCTGTTTCATATCCCCATTATAGCACGGCGCAGAAAAAAAAGCAATGCTTTTTTGTGAAAAATCCCGCTTATATCAAAAGATTATACGAGTAATTCAACCTACGGCATATCTATTATAATATTTCATTTGGAAAAATTTTCCTATAACTATTGACAAACGCGGGTAGATATGATAAAATAAATCAAAACTCGATGTGTAATCGAAAAAGGAGATAGTTAGCCCGATGCAAATTTGAATTTTTAAGTAACCTTGCGCACTATTTATGGATATATTAAAAAGGAG
>JAFTQB010000029.1 GCA_017462985.1 Clostridia bacterium | reverse complement strand
AGTGATCAAGTCTGCATTGGCAAACCCAAATACTGTAACCACGCCGCCCGCAATCGCCGTCAAGATAGGCAATTTTGCGCCGCAAGAGAAGAACGGAATGAAGCGAATGGTCGCCGTGCGTTCCTTTTCGTCCGCAAGCGTACGAGTGTTGATCATTGCGGGGATCGAGCAACCAAAGCCCATGATCATCGGCATGAACGCTCTGCCCGAAACGCCGAAACGACGGAAAATTCTATCCAAAATGAACGCAACACGCGCCATATAACCGCTGTCTTCCAAGATCGAGAACAACAAGAACAGCACGAGGATCTGCGGCAGGAAGCTAAGTACGCCGAACAACCCGCCAAGCAAGCCTTCGCCCACCAAGCCGATCGCCCAATCCGCCGCGCCCGCGCTTTCCATTCCGCCTACGATCAGCTCGCCCAAACTACTCGTACCTAAATCGAGCAGGTTAAACAAGATCACGCCGGGGGAATTTAAGCCGCCTGCAAAGAACACCGCTTTCCAAGGAGTCGCGCCTTCGATCGCACACCATTCGCCAAAGGCGGGAATGATCGAGCCGAGGAATAAAAAGTCCTCCGAGAAGGTGATATGGAATACCGCAAACAAAATCAAGAGGAAGATGGGAATACCCGCCCATTTATTGGTGAGCACCTTATCCACCTTATCCGATTTGGTCAGTTCGCCGCTCTTTTGCGGTTTTGCCCGCGTGAGCGTCGTGGAGAAGTTTTCCGCGATATATTTATATCTCGCGTCCGCGATCTCCGCTTCCGCGTCTACGCAACCGTCGCAGTTCGCCGCGATAAATTCCTGCACCGCTTTCGCTTCCGCAGGATGGCTCTCCACTTCGATCTCGTCCTTTTCCACCAATTTCACTGCGTGAAAGAGGGGAGAGGAAACGCCTTTCAGCTCCAAAGCGATCTTCGCATTCTTTACCGCCGCACCAAGGCAATATCCCGACAAAACGCTCGCGCCCTTGCGCTCCTTTTGCGCCGTTTCGATCGCGCGCGCCATCAATACGTCGATATTCGTTTCTTTCAAAGCGGAAATTTCAACGACGGGCACGCCGATGCGCTCCTCGAGCGTTTTTTCATCGATTGCATCTCCTTTCTTTGCCAAAACGTCCGTCATATTGAGCGCCAAGATCACGGGTACGTCTACTTCCAAAAGCTGCGTCGTCAAATACAAATTGCGCTCCAAGTTGGTCGCGTCCACGATATTGATGATACAATCGGGCTTTTCGTCGAGAATATAATTTCTCGCGATCACTTCTTCGGGGGTATAGGGGGAAAGGGAATAGATCCCGGGAAGATCGATGATATCGACGGGCTGACTGCCCTTTTTGTATGTACCTTCCTTTTTATCCACCGTAACGCCCGGCCAGTTCCCGACGTGCGCCGTACTTCCCGTCAGCGCGTTAAAGAGGGTGGTTTTCCCCGAATTGGGGTTGCCCGCCAAGGCAAAACGTAAATTCGCCATTATTCGTTCCCTCCCAACTCCATCATTACACAAGCCGCTTCCGTAGAACGGAGCGTCAGCTCGTAGCCGCGAATGGTAATCTCCAAAGGATCGCCAAGCGGCGCCTTCTTCCGAAGCAATACTTCCGCTCCGGGGGTCACGCCCATGTCAAACAACCGACGGCGCACCCTGCCCTCGCCCGATACGGAAATGATCTTTCCGCTCTCGCCGACAGCAAATTCCGACAATAATTTTTGCATAAAATACCTTCCTTTATCTTTTTATACGCAAGCGATAAAAATACCGCTAGCCATTTGTTTATCCAACGCAATCCTGCCGTCCTTTACCCGCAAAATCACCGCGCCGCCGTCCGACGACATCACCGTGATCCGCTGCCCTACGGCAAGCCCCAAATTTTCCAAGTGCCGCTTCACCCTTTCGTCGGTAGAAACTCTCTTGATCTCCACTTCTTCTCCAATCGGAGCCATTCTGATAGGCATTTCCTTCCTCCTTTATCCCATCAAATATTAACCTCGGTTAATTTTCGATTGTATTATATCACTAATTTATGCGCTTGTCAACAAAAATAAACCAAAGTTAAGAAATTTTTTCGACAATTTTTTAAACGCTGCATAAAAAAACCGCGCAGGATAACGAAATAATCCTACGCGGGCAAAAAAAAGATAAATTATTTTAAAACTTGGAATTTTTTCACGCGCTCGGCTTCGAAACTGATCGTTACTTTATACGAGCCGCCATCCGTCGTTACCTGCATTTGCGGCGCGGACGATAAGTCGAAATATTCCGAAAGCTTCCTTTCGAAATCCTTGACGATCAGCGCCTGACATTCTTCCGAAAGCGCCGCTTTATCCGATTGTATCACGTCGCAAACGCGCTCTAATGCGTTTTTCATATCACAAACTCCGTTTCAAAGCCCGTTTGATCGAGCCGAAAAAACCACTGTATTGTCGCGTGGGGTCGTAGAGCTTTTCCTTGCCCGTTTTCAAACTCTCCGCGAGCAATCGAATGCTCTTGTGCGGCACGGAAAAATCGGAAACCGACAGCGAATATTCGTAAGGCACGATCCCCAAAAGCGGAAGCTTCAACACGGACGCGATCTGATCGGGGGATAATTCCTCACCGCTCAAAATCAGCTCCCCCCTGCAACCGTTGACGACGAGCGAAACCTTGGAAAGCTCGTAGCTTTTTAAAATCGTAACCGCTTTATCTGCGTCGCGCACGGCGGAAATGTGCGGCGCCGTTACGACGATCGCCTCGCTCGCGGGCGCGACGGCGCGGTGAAAGCCCTCGTCGATCCCCGCGGGGCTATCGATGAAAATATAATCGAATTCCTGCGATAAGCTTTCCAAAACCGCTTTGATCTGTTGCGCGGAAACGTAGCGTTGCAGATCGGAACGCTTGCTGCAAAGCACGAACAAATTCGGAATCTTCGGGTGCGGCACGAGCGCCTGTTTTGCGCGGCATTTCCCTTCGACGATATCCGCAATCTCGTACGCCACCTGCTTTTCCACGCCCAGCGTAACGTCGATATTGTTCAGCCCGAAATCGGCGTCGCAAACGATCGTCCGTTCCCCTTTTTTGGCAAGACAAGCCGCCAAAGCCGCCGCAACCGTCGTTTTTCCCACGCCGCCCTTGCCGCCCGTTACTACGATGATCCTCGCCATAAGCCACCTCCCGATTTCTTTCGCAAGGGGCATTATAGCACGGCGCGCGCCGCGCTTTAAACGGTATCTTGGCTCTTTTTGACTGCTTTTGCCGAAAACCAAGCGCAAAAAAAACGGCTTTGCACTATCACAAAGCCGTTTTTCGGTTTCTTATTTTTAACGGTTCCGCTTGCAAAGCTCGGCGCAAACTTCCGAAAGCTTCACGCCTTTCGCGCTCAAAAGCACCATCATATGGTACAGGAAATCGCCCGCTTCGTCCACGACCTCTTCCTTGTCCTCGTTCTTCGCCGCGATCACAAGCTCCACCGCTTCCTCGCCCACTTTCTTGGCGATCTTGTCCACGCCGCGAATGAGCAGATAGTTGGTGTACGAGCCTTCTTCGGGATTCTTTTTGCAGTTTTCAATCATGCGTTGCAGCCTGCCGAACATTTCGCCGCCGATGGTATTGTATGCGCCTTTGATTTGACGGTCGAACGCGCTGAACGCCGTGCGTTCGGGGCAAGCGTAGCCCTTTTGATCTACTTTTAATAAGAGCGTTTTGCCGTCCTTATTCAAAAACGCCGCCATCACCTTTTGCGTATTCGCCGAGCCGCCGAATTTGCTCACCTTGCCCGTTTCCGCATCGTAATAATGCGCGTAGCCCGTTTCAAAGGTCTTTTTCACCGCTTCCTCGTTCATCTGCGCGAGCATCAGCACTTCCGCGCTTTCGTAGTCTTGCACGACGACGGGAATCGACCCGTCCTTACCGAATACGAATTCTTCCGCGTTTACTTCCATTTTTACAGTTGCTGCCATAGGTCAATCCCTCCACACAAGTATTAGAGTTTCTTTCAAACCCTTCATCGTGTTTTATTATACAACTTTTTTTTTCATTCGTCAATAGGTATCGAAAAATTTCTTTCGTTTTTTTCAAACCTTTTTTCAGTTGAGCACGATATCTTTGAGCGCGTCGTATTTTCTCAACGCCGCCGCGCGCAATTCCTCGCTGTCGAGGCGGGCTTCAAACACCTCGTCGCAAAGCTTTTTCGCCAAAAAAATCGCCGCCGTAGAATAGCGTAAATTCTTGATATCCGTCAGCATTTTTCCCGATTGCCTCATGCCGAAGAAATCCCCGCTTCCGCGCATTTCCAAGTCCTTTTCCGCAATCTTAAATCCGTCGGTATTGTTCTTCAAGGTCAACAGCCGTTCTCGCGCCGTATCGCTCTCCGCGCCCATCAGCAAAAAGCAATAGCTCTTTTCGCTCCCGCGCCCGACGCGCCCGCGAAGCTGATGAAGCTGCGAAAGCCCGAACCGCTCGGCGTTATAAATAATCATGATCGTCGCGTTGGGAACGTCCACGCCCACCTCGATGACGGTGGTGGAAACGAGGCAATCGAATTCGCGCTCTTTAAACGCCGTCATCACCTCGCCTTTTTCCTTTTCTTTCATCTTCCCGTGCAACAATCCGAACCGCACGGTGGGCAATCTGCCTTTCAGCTCCTCAAAAAGCTCTTTCACGCTGATCAGCACGCCCTCTTCGTCGTCCTCGTCGATCTTCGCGCAAACGAAATACGCTTGCTTGCCCGCGCGTACCTCGCGCGCGACGTATTCAAGCATATCGTCGTACTTACTTTCGGGAATGATCGAGGTGGAAATTTCCTGCCGCGCCTTGGGCTTATCGGTGATCGTCGTTACGTCTAAATCGCCGTAGAAGATGAGCGAGAGCGTGCGAGGAATGGGCGTCGCGCTCATCACGAGCACGTCGGCATTCGCGCCCTTTTCGCTCAAAGCGTTGCGCTGCGCTACGCCGAAACGGTGCTGCTCGTCGCAAACCACAAAGGAAAGATCGGGAATTTCCACGTCCCCTTGCAAAATCGCGTGCGTGCCGCAAAGAATATCTATCTCGCCGTTTTTCAGCGCCGTTTTCAGCTCGCGTTTTTCCTTCGCCGTCATACCTCCCGCAAGATACCCCACGCGATAATCGGGGAAATATTTTTTCAGCGCGGCGTAGTTTTGCGCCGCCAACACTTCCGTCGGCGATAAATACGCCGCCTTAAAGCCGCTTCTCACCGCCATAAAGATCCCGCACAGCGCCACCGCCGTTTTCCCGCTGCCAACGTCCCCTTGCAACAATCTGTTCATCTTCGACGGCGCGTAGATATTTTCGAAAATTTCGTTCACCGCGCGCTTTTGCCCGTCGGTAAATTCAAACCCGAACCGCAACGAAAATTCTTTCACTTCTTTCGCAGAAACTGAATATTTATTCATTCTTACTTCTTCGCTTCCGCCCTTGATCAGCTTAAACGCGGAGATGAGCGTGAAGTATTCTTCCAAGGCGATCCGCTCGGACGAGAGGGAAATATTTTCGTCGGACGAGGGATTGTGGATTTCGTAAAAGCATTTTGCCAAAGGAGCAAGCGCGTATTTTTTTTGCAGAGGATACGGGATTACGCTATCGATATCCACCTTCGAAAGCGCCTCCTTCACCGCCCCGCGAACGAGCTTTTGCGTGAGCTTGCCTTTGAGCGAATACACGGGCACGATCCCCTTTAAACGGTAGTTTTGATCGAGCGGCTCAAAGGTGGGATTCACCAAAGAAACCTGCCCGTATTTGTTTTGCACTCTGCCGTAAAAAAGATACTCTCCCGCCTTTATCTTTCCCGCGACGTAAGGTTGATTGAACCAAACGACGGTAAAGGGAAAGCCGTCCTGATTGCAGTACGCCTTCACCACTTTTAAACGGCTGTGATAATTGACGGGCGCAAGGCGGGTGACCTCGCACGCCACCAACGCCATATCGTTATGATACGCGTCCTTTAACGAGGAACGTTTCGTCAAATCGAGATAAGCGCGCGGAAAAAAGCGCACCAGATCTTCGGCGCTCTTAATCCCCAGCGCCAAAAAATCTTTCTCGCGTTTTTCTCCAATGCTCTTTAAAGCCGAAAGCCTCATTTCCTCACCTCAACGAAAAAGCAAAGCGGAGCAACGACCTACCGCCGACCCCGCTTTCGTTTTTAATAAATTTTCATTTCTTTTGAACATTTATTCATTATTCAAAAGACAAAACGTAGTAGTATACGGGTTGACCGCCGCTGTGATAATCTACGTCGCAATCGGGATACAGCTCCGCGATCTTTGCGCAAAGGTTGCCCGCGTCCTCTTCCTTGACGTCCTCGCCATAGTAGAGGGTGATCACCTGATGGGACTCCTCTTTCATATGCGCGATCAGCTTCAACACGGTATCTTCCACGTTGCGCGATTTCGCCAAGATCTTCTTATCGTCCAGCCCGATGATATCCCCTTCCTTGATCGAGAAGCCGTTGAGCGAGGTGTTGCGCACTGCGTGCGTTACCTGACCCGCCTTTACGTTATCGAGGGCGTGGATCATATTCGTCTTATTTTCTTCCGCGCTCGCTTCGGGGTTAAATTCCAACGCCGCCGCAAAGCCCTGCGGTACGTTTTTGGTGGGGATTACGTGGATAATACGGTTTTCCACGAGGTTTTTCGCCTGTTCCGCCGCCAAAATGATATTTTTATTGTTGGGGAACACGAAAATATGTTCCGCATTGATTTTTTGCGCCGCCGTTGCAATATCGCTTGCGGACGGGTTCATTGTTTGTCCGCCCTCAATAACGCGATCCACGGAAAGATCGGTGAAGATCTCCGAAAGTCCGCGCCCCGCGCAAATGGCAAGCATACCCATTTCTTTCTTTTCCGCTTCCAAACGCGCGCGAAGCTGACGGTTCTGTTCAAGCATATTTTCGATCTTCGGACGGTCAAGCTCGCCAAGCTCCAACGCATAGGTGAGCGCCTTGCCCGGTTGATTGGTATGCACGTGTACTTTCACAAGCTCCAAGTCGCCAATACAAATCACGCTGTCGCCCAGCTTCATCAATCTTTCGCGCAAACGGTCGATATCCGAAAGCGTCGTGCTCTTTTTTAAGTTGATAATGAAAAATTCCGTACAGTAAGCGAACTGAATTTCCCCTAAATCGAGGTTGATAATATCCGAATTATCCCCGAAATCCTCAGACGGCTGTTCTTGCGTATCCATAGCAACTTCCGTCACTTCCTCGCCCGTGAGCGCGGAAGCAAAGCCTTTGACGATGGTCATCAGCCCCACGCCGCCGCTATCCACAACGCCCGCTTTTTTCAGCACGGGCAACAGCTCGGGCGTGAGCGCAAGCGCTTTATCGCCCGCAGTGATAATCTCTGCGAAAAACTCTTCGAAATTCTTCTTTTTCGAAGCCACTTTCGTCGCATGTTCGCTCATCATTCGCACAACGGTGAGGATCGTGCCTTCTTTGGGAACGGATACCGCGCCGTAAGCAACTTTCGTGCCCGATTCCAAAGCCTTTGCGAAGGTCTTTACGTCAACGCTGTCGGCACACGAGCGCAGAACGGAACAAAGCCCTCTTAAAATCTGAGATAAAATAACGCCCGAATTCCCTCTCGCGCCCTTTAAAGCGCCTTTGGAAACGCTTTCGCAAATTTCCGAAAAGGAATTAGAAGTGCAAGCGGTAAGTTCGCGCACCGCCGACTGCATCGTCAGCGACATATTCGTACCCGTATCGCCGTCGGGAACGGGGAATACGTTAAGCGCGTCTACTTTCGCGCGGTTGATCTCCAACTGTTTTGCGCCGACGAGGATCATCTTCCTCAGTTCGGTACTGTTTATCGTCTTATGCATTAAAATGCTCCTTGTGTTTAATTTTGGGTGGGGTCTATCATATAATAAGGAATAAGATCGTAAGGAAACAAGCGGAGAGAAACGCCCCGCTCAAACAAGTTTATAATTTTACCCCGATTACGTTGACGTTTACGGTATTTACGATCATACCCGTAAAACGCTCTACTTTATACTTCACCGCTTCCTTTAACGACTCGGCGACAGCATTGATGGAAACGCCGTATTTGACTACGACGTAGACGTCGATATAGATACGATTACCGGAGGTCGTCACTTTAATCCCTTTGCCGCCGCTGTCTTTTTTCAAAAGCTCAGCCAAGCTATCGGTAAAACGACGAGAAACCATCTCCACGATGCCGTAGCACTCCATCGCGGTATGAGAAGCGACTTTTGCGATTGCAAGGTCGGATATGGAAATTTGTCCGTAAGCATTACTGGTGTTAACTGACATAATAATTTCTCCAAGTACACTCTAATTGTACACTATTTCCCGCCATTTGGCAAGTACTTTTCCAAAATTTACGAATATTTTTTTAATTTTTTATTTTTTTCGCCGCGTTTTTAATTGCTTTTTCTTTTAATAAATGATATATTATTTATGCTTGTATCGCGCTAAGGGGTTTTTACGCGGGAAAAGCAGAGAACAACGCAAGAAAATTTTTATCTCAAAATCGGAGGTGTTAATATGTCGAGAGTATGCAGCATTTGCGGGAAAGGTCAAACTACGGGCAACAACGTGAGCCACTCCAACCGTAAGACGAGAAGAACGTTCAAAGCAAACGTACAAAAAGTTACCTACGTAGAAAACGGCAAGGAAACGACGGGTTACGTATGCACGAGATGCTTGAAAAAGGCTGACAGAGCTTAAACGCAAGCATTACGCAAAAAGAAAAGTAAGGCTGTTCCTTTGGGGAACGGCCTTTTTTCGATGCCGCGACTTTAAAGTGAATTGCTTGATATGCAAGCGTGAATTTTCGCTAACGCTCAGTGAATTGCGCTTCGCGCGTGAATTGCAACGCTTCGCGTTGCGTTGCGGAAAAATCCAAACTGTCATTGCGAGCCTACGCAGTAGGCGCGGCAATCTCATAAATAATAATGCCGCATTGATACGAGATTGCCACGGCGGGCTACGCCGCCTCGCAATGACGGTACGGGTGAGTTTTTCGACATATGCGGAAGCTGCTATAAACCGTAATTGAAAACGACCGCTTGGGGGCGCAGGCTCTGCGCGCGGCGCTATTCACGATTGCCATTAGGCAATCAATTCACCTTATTTACGTCATTAAACTTAAAATAATCAAGTACGCACAAAATTTTTTAATAAAAATAGCGCATTTCCACTTGATAAAATCAAGTAAAACGCTAAAAATAGGCATTTTTTAATAAAACGGCTTATTTTTAGCGTTTTTTATTGACTTTTTTAGGCGCGTACACTATAATAATGGTACGAAAACAACGCATAGGAAGAAATTTTTATGAATATTCCCGAAATTTTTGGCGAAAACGTATTCAACGACGGCGTAATGCGCAGCACGCTCCCCAACGAAGTGTATAAATCGTTGCGAAAAACCATCGACGAAGGCAAGACGATCGATATGAACATTGCCGATTCCGTGGCGAACGCAATGAAAGATTGGGCGCTTTCCAAGGGCGCCACCCACTACACCCATTGGTTTCAGCCACTCACCAACTCGACGGCGGAAAAACACGATAGCTTTATCGAACCCGTCGGCGGCGACGCCGTAATCATGCAGCTCACGGGAAAATCGCTCATCGTGGGCGAACCGGACGCGTCGTCGTTCCCCTCGGGCGGCTCGCGCGCGGTATCCGCCGCACGCGGTTATACCGCTTGGGATCCCACTTCCCCCGCATTCGTCAAAGAGGGCACGCTGTACATCCCCACCATTTTCGTTTCCTACACGGGCGAAACGTTGGATAAAAAAGCGCCCCTTTTAAAATCGATGACCGCAATCGACCGCGAAGCAAAGAAGCTTTTGAAGCTGTTTGGAATCGAAGTACATAAAGTGAACACCACCGTCGGCCCCGAACAGGAATACTTCCTCGTGGACGAAAAGGCGTTCAACGCGCGCCAAGACCTCGTATTGACGGGCAGAACGCTGTTCGGCGCCGTCGCCCCCAGAGGCCAAGAACTGGAAGATCATTATTTTGCGAGCTTAAAACCCCGCGTAGCGGCGTTTATGAAAGACCTCGACGAAACGCTTTGGCGGTATGGGATTCTTTCGAAAACCAAGCATAACGAAGCCGCGCCCGCGCAGCACGAGCTTGCGCCTATTTTCACTACCACGAACGTGGCGGTAGATACCAATCAGCTCACGATGGAGCTAATGAAAAAGGTAGCCCAGCGGCACGGCTTGGTATGCCTTTTGCACGAAAAGCCGTTCGTCGGAATCAACGGCAGCGGCAAACACAACAATTGGTCGCTTTCCACAACGGGCTTAAACCTGCTCGATCCGGGCGACCACCCCGAAAGCAACAGGCTGTTTATGCTCATTCTCGCATGCATTATCAAGGCGGTGGATAAGTACCAAGGAATTTTGCGCGCGTGCGTTGCCTCGGCGGCGAACGATCACCGTTTGGGCGGCGGCGAAGCGCCCCCCGCGATCATTTCCGTCTATTTGGGCGACGAGCTGGGCGCGATCGTCGATTCGATCGTCTTGGGAAAAAACTATACGCCGCACAAGGCGGTAAAAGGCTCGATCGGCGTGCCCGAAAGCCCGATCTTCCCCATCGACTCCACCGACCGAAACCGCACCTCGCCGTTTGCGTTCACGGGCAATAAATTCGAATTCAGAATGCTTGGCTCGTCCGCTTCCGTTGCCGATCCCAACATTGTTTTGAACACGATCGTTGCCGAAGCGTTCGGGGAAGCGGCGGAAAAATTAGAAAAGCTTTGCAAAACGCAGGATTTCGAAAGTGCGGTGAAAAGCTACACCGAAAAACTTTTGAAAAAGCACCACCGCATCATCTTCAACTATAACGGCTACGGTCCCGAATGGGAAGAAGAAGCGGCGCGGCGCGGACTTTTGAACCATAAGAACACCGCGGAAGCCGTGGAAGAATGGTTCAAAAAAGAAAACGTAGACGTATTCGTTCGCCAGGGCGTATACACGAAAAACGAAGCGTTCGCGCGGGCGAAGATACAGCTTGAAAACTATATCAAGACGGTGCGGATCGAAGCGCTCACCACGGTGGATATGGCGATCGGACAAATTTATCCCGCCGTCAGCGCATACGTTTCCCGACTTTGCGAAAATCTGACGATGAAAAAATCGGTGTTTGCTTCTATCCCCACGGCGAGCGAGGAAGCGCTTATCAAGGATCTCGCCACCGCAAACGAGCATATGCTTTCGGCGGCGCACGCGCTGCGGGAAGCGATATCGGATATGCCAACGGGCGAACGTGAAGCCGCCCTTCGTACGGCGCACGTGATCGTGCCCGCGATGGAAGAGGTGCGCAAACACGCGGATATTGCCGAAAAGCTCTGCGCAAGCGAGGTTTGGCCCTTCCCCAACTATTATCAGCTTTTATATAGCGTTCACTAAAACCAAGAAAAAATTTCCGCGCTTCAAGCGCGGTTTTTTCGTTGCGCTTTGATAAGATTTATGATATGATAAAGAAAAGAACTTTTACAAAAGGAATCAATTTATGTTAGAAAACACCAAAGCCGCGTGGACGAAAACGGTCAACGATTTTAAACGGCTGATCTTTATTTGGACGGTCGCCACCAACGCCGTGTATTTGGCGTATCTGATTTTTGCGATCGTCGCAGGCAACGGCAATTTGGTCGCCAATATCCTACTTGCCGCCGCCTCTCTTGCCTACCTCGTATTTTTCCTCGTTATCACCTCGTTCGGGAAAGAACCCGACGGAAAAAAAACGCTGAAAAAACGGGGCGCGAAAATCTTCTCTTGGGCAAAGAAATTGATAAAAATTTATCAATTCGGCGTAATGCTGTACGGGTTTATGAGTATTGACGGAAGCGTTTCCGTGTTTTATATCCTATTTATGGCGCTGATGATCGGCGGGTTTGTATTCCAGCTTTTATTCGAGCTTCTTTTCGCGATCGTTTCCAGGCGTTTCAAACTTTTTATGGACGGCTTGGAAGCGGACCTTGAAACGGTGAAAAAGCCCGTGCGCGACGTGGGGAATTTCTTTAAACGAATCGTCGGCAAACAGCCCGATCCCGCCCCTACGCCCAACGCCAACCAAGAAATGCTGCACCAAATGGTAGAAAACGAAAAAAGGGAAAAACGGGAACGGGAAGCCGCCGAACGGGAAGCGAAAAAACAACAGCGGCTCGCAGAACAAGCCGCCAAAAAGCAAAAGAAAAACAAACTGCCCGAAGCGAACGCGGAAGTTGCCACGACGGACGGGGAAAGTAAAGGTAAGAAGTAATAAGCAATAGTGAAGAAGCGCGAAAAAATTATACGAGATTGCCGCAGTCGCCGCCGCTCCTTCGCAATGACAGTAGGGTGAGTTTTTCCTGTCCTGTCATTGCGAGCGTAACGAAGTGAAGCGCGGCAATCTCATAGAAAAAATGCCGCAAAATAATAATCATCCACCCGATGTTCGGGTGGATGATTATTTTGTTTACGCCATCATGATCTCGGAAATTACGTCCAACACTTTATCGTGGCAGCCGCCGCAACCCGTCGAACAATGGGTGATGCGTTGCACGTCCTTGAACACTTCCAAAACGTCTTCCATTTTGTTGTGATTTTCAAGCGCGTGCTCGATATCGGTATAGCTCACCTGCTTACAGTTACAAATAATATAGTTTTCCATTGTTTTTGCTCCTTTTTTAATTTTCTTTTGTAAAATTATCTTTGCCTACGCCGCAAAGCTCACATTCAAAATCATCGGGCAGGTCCTCGAATTTCGTTCCTGCGGCAATCCCTTTTTCGGGAAACCCCGCTTCTTCGTCATAGACCCAACCGCAGACTTCACATACGTATCTGCTCATTCTTTTTCCCCCTTTTTAGTTTTCGCAAAGCTCGTTTGCAAGCGCGTTCACCTGCTCGCGGCTCTCGTCCGAAAGCGCGGAAAGAATTTTCACGCCCGCTTCCGTATAGCGCAAATTCTTGCATTTTTCCAACATTCCTTTCATCACCTTCGTCGCCATCGGCGCCCAGCTCCCGTTTTCGATAAACCCAACCGTCCTGTTTTGGAAGTTTCGCTCCGTCAAGCTTAAAATAAATTCGCGCATAAACGGGAAAATCTCGCCATTATAGGTCGTCGTGGCGAGCACGAGCTTCCCATAGCGGAACGCGTCTTCTACCGCTTCCGCCGTATCCGTTCGCGCCAGATCGCTCACTACCACCTTTTCACAGCCCTTTTCTTTCAGCGTTTGCGCCAAAAGCTCCACCGCTTTTTTCGTGTTCCCGTATACGGAAGTATACGCAATAAAAACGCCCTCGCTTTCCACGCCGTAGCTCGACCAAGTATCGTATAAGCCAAGATAATACGCAAGGTTTTCCGTCAAAATAGGTCCGTGCAACGGGCAGATTGTTTCCACTTCCACGCCCGCGAGCTTTTTCAAAAGATTTTGCACTTGCGCGCCGTATTTGCCGACGATCCCGAAATAATATCTTCTCGCTTCGCACGCCCAATCCTCGTCCGCGTCCGTCGCGCCGAACTTTCCAAACGCGTCCGCCGAAAACAGCACTTTCGCCGTTTCGTCGTAGGTCATAATCACCTCCGGCCAATGCACCATGGGCGCGGCAACGAACGAAAGCGTATGCTTTCCAAGGCTCAGCTTCGAACCGTCCCCGACGACGATCTGCTTTTCCGCAAAATCCGACCCGAAATAATTTTTCATCATCAAAAACGCTTTGGAAGAAGAAACGATCTTCGCCTGCGGATACGCCAAAGTAAACGCGAGGATATTCGCCGAATGATCCGGCTCCATATGCTGAACGATCAAATAATCGGGCTGTTTACCGTTCAAAGCGGCGGAAAGCTTTTCCAACCACTCGGCTTGAAACGCGCCGTCCACCGTATCGAGCACGGCGATTTGATCGTCCAAAATAAGATAAGAATTATACGCCATGCCGTTAGGCACCTCGTACATACCCTCGAATAAATCTATTTTGCGATCGTTTACGCCCAAGTACAGGATATCCGTTCTTATTTGCATTGCTGTTCCCTCTACAATAATATGTTTCGTTGCTTGATAATTATAGCAAATAAATTCAGCAAATTCAAGGCTTTTTTAAAAATAATCCAAAGAAAATTTTTTCAATCGCTTAAAACGGAAAGATCGACAAGCGGCAGCTTATCGATCTTTTTCGTAATTAATTCACTCCCCTTTGATAAAACAAACTAAATTCGATTTCAATCAAGATCAATTCTATTCCGTATCTATAACTCCATAACAAATAGAATATCTTTTGCCTTGGTACTCACACTCTATTTCGTGACCTTCATTAACCAGTTGGATTAAATATTCTTTTTTCATTTTTGAATTTCCTTCACAAGTTTTCGTATTCAGGGGTAATCCAATCTTCCACTTCAAACGAACCGTCATTGATTTCGTCAAGACGTGCTTTAAGTTTCGCCAAAAGTTCCAACATTTTAGGCTTATCTTTTATTTGTTGTTCTTTATTAAACCAACAAGCTTCATTATGAGAATCAAACTCGTAATAAGATGAATATAAAAATTGCATTTCATTGCCAATGTCTTGCAATACATTGTCCTCGTCAATAACTGCAATCTTCGTTATTATACAATGTTTTTCTATGTTGTAATATTCTCCGCAAATGGGATTGCTCAAATAATCTAATTTTAATTTTACTATTTTCATGATTTACTCCTTTTTTGCGGGTCTTGCAGTAACAATAAATCCATTAGTACCCACACCAGTCAATATATAATAATTTCCTTGATAATCATAAACTTTTGTAATAGTTTGTCTTCCGTTTCGTATCTCTATATGATTATCTACTATATTGCCTTCGCGAACAACTTTATATAAAAAATGGGGGATATCTTCTTTTTTGACACTAAATGCCTCGAAAAATTCCCTTGTATGTCGTTGCTGGATATGTTTTAATCCCGCATCATCTTTGCCTATTTCCAAAAATATAATTTGCCCCGTCTTGTCTTTCGTGGTAAAAACTAAGTTTGTCCTGGTAAACTTTATGTTGTTTCTTTCCATTTCGGAAACGATTTTTGGGTCAATCAAAGAATTCTTTTGCTTTTCTTCTACAGCTTTTTGATGGGATTTTGCTCCCTTGGTACTTCCAAATCCTCCGTGATAACCTGCGCCCATATTAGCTCACCCCCTTTTTGCGGGATAAACTAAATTCCCTTTCAAACGCAATCAACTCTATGCCGTACATTCGCGCCATATTAAAAATTTTATCGGGCATTCGACCGTACACCAAGACGGTTTTCGGCTTTAATCGGTTGATTACGTAATCAAAGCCCGCAATAAACATTTTTTTGCCTTCGACAGTCTTGATACAACCATGCGTACCTACGGCTATGGTCTTACCGCTTTCCACCCCCAAGCAAGCCGTTTCAAATGTCCGTTCATCGCCCCAACGAACGTTGGGGATCACTTCTACGCCGTTTTCTTGTAGCCAATGCGCCAAGGCTCGTCCTCGGTAAGTATTCCATACCTGCATACAAAGCGGCATATCGTAATACAAGCTATAATCAGGGGATATTATCCCTTGAAACCGTTTTATAATCGGCAAATATCTTGTCGGGTTCGTCCATAAACATTCAAATTTCCAATCGTATTCATAGAAAACGATCCATTGATTGCGATCTTTACTGCTTATGGCTTTTGAAAAAGCAACAACTTTTTCAGGCAATAGGTTACTCGTATGTACGAACGGAATTTCTTGCTCCCCGTCATACGTGGCGTTTTTGACTAAAAACGACCGAAAAATATCATTTTTGCCTTTTTTAGGCGTCTTTAAAATGGTGGACATATTTCTTCCACACCTCCTAATCATATTCCCAACTTTGTGGGGATTGTCAAAAAAATAGTTGACAAAAAATCGGAAGTGTGATACTATATCCTTGCGAGGCGATGTAGCAATACATTTCCGACATAAGCGCGTAATCGTTGTTGCCGCAACGGTTGCGTGCTTTTTATCAATTTTTTTCAAATAATTTTAACAAGCGTTTTTCGTAATCTTTCAGTTTTCCGCCATAAAGTTCCCATTTAATGAAACGATCAAAACATCTAACGGCACAAGACTCGGAGACTCCAAACGACAGCTTAATATCGACAAAATCTTCACATTCGTATATTTCCATAATAGGGGAAGGAGCAAGGGAATAGGCAGCAAAATAATCGGCTTCCTTATCCGCTAAAGCAGAATCTTCCTTGTGCCCTAACCTTATATGACCTATCTCGTGCATGATAGTAAAATACTGCCGCGATACCACTTCGCTATCGTCATAGCCAATATAATACAGGTTGTCAGCTTGATTAAAATAACTGATCCCGTCCATTTCCTTCTCACGTAATAATTCGACTGCTTCATTATGTAACAATGAATAAGGCACTACCACATAACCGCAGTATTTAGCTATTGCAAACGGATTTAACGGATGTTCACTTAAATCTAATTCAACGTACAAATCTACAACTTTTTTCTCTATATGCGCGTATTTCTTTTTCGTTAATAGTGCGCCTCCCACTTTATCTTCATCGAACATTATTTCGTTAGCAACCTCATCAACTTCATTTTTTCTTCTTGTGTCAGCGTTTTTGTCCCTCGCGCAATTAGGCGAGAAAGATTGTTAAAACTAGTTTCTTCTTCATTGCCCGAAATCAAATAATCCGACGTTGTATTTAGTGCGGTGGCAAGATTGGCAATTACTTCCAGTTTAGGCTGTCGCTCACCTTTAATATACCTCGAAAGGGCTGATTCTGTAATTCCAACCAATTGAGCTAATTCCTTTTGTGATAATCCCTCGTTTTTTAATAAAACCGCTATTCGCTCTCCTATTTTCTCCATACCTCTTCGTCTCCTTTTCTTTGCAAATATATTTTATCATTTAAAAAATATTTTGTCAACAGTTTTGTCAATAATTTCTTGCCATATTGGCAATTTTTTATTTTTGTAAACAATCCTCAATTTTCCCTTTCGCTTGCGACTATTATCGCATAGAACAATTTAAAAGAAAAAAATCAAAGGAACCCCTTGCAGCAAAATAAAAACATACAGTCCCGCTTTATAAAAAGATGGGCTTTTTTGGTGGATCCGATTGGAAATTCGGCTGCGCCAAGGTGTCGCTACACAAATATAGATAAATAAACTTGTGCGCGATCTGCATCAAAAGGGGAACGGCTCGTCCCAACCTCGACGGCAATACGCCTTCTCGCAGCGGTTCGCCCCACGCCCACGCAAAACCGCCCTTGCCATTGGCAAGGGCGGTTTTGGTGTACCAATAAGAACGTAAATCGAACATAGATTTGCGTTCTTTTTCTTTGCAAAAAATTAAGGGCAGGACACAAAGCCCCACCCCTATTAGATTTTCTATTAAAGTTTATAATTCCCGCCCGAAATAATTTTAATAATCCCAATCCGAATCCGTTTCAGTACTTTCACTTGTGATATATTTAATATATTCCTCGGCGTTGGCTATTTCTTGCTTTAATTCACTAATTCT
>JAFTQB010000028.1 GCA_017462985.1 Clostridia bacterium | reverse complement strand
TCCAAAACTATGCGTTGTATCCTCATATGTCCGTTTACGACAATATGGCGTTCGGCTTGAAGCTTCGTAAAGTACCCAAAGAAATCATCGTTCAAAAGGTAAAAGCGGCGGCTGAGATCCTCGGTATCACCGATTATCTTACGAGAAAACCCAAGGCGTTGTCCGGCGGTCAGCGTCAACGTGTTGCGCTCGGCAGAACGATCGTTCGTGAACCCAAGGTATTCCTTCTCGACGAACCTTTGTCTAACCTCGACGCAAAACTCCGTGCTTCCATGAGAACGGAAATTTCCAAGCTTCACGCAAGATTGGCTACGACGTTCATCTACGTTACCCACGACCAAGTAGAAGATATGACGATGGGTACGAGAATTGTCGTTATGAAAGACGGCTTCATGCAACAGGTAGACACCCCTCAAAACCTTTACGATTATCCCGTAAACCTGTTCGTTGCAGGCTTCATCGGTACGCCTCAAATGAACTTCTTTAAGGGTTCGCATCTCGTTTCCGAAGGGGATAACGTATACGTTACGTTCGTAGGCGGCAACAAGATCTTGCTTCCGAAGAGCGTTGTTGCAAGAATTAAGAACTTGGAAGAATATCTTGATACGGATAAAGAGCTTACGCTTGGCGTTCGTCCCGAAGATATTCACCAAGATCAAATGTTCATCGCGAACTCTCCCGATACCGTCGTAACGGCTCGTATCGAAGTTATCGAAAAACTCGGCGCTGAAACGCAAATTTACTGCGAACTTGAACACGAGGGAAAAGAATCGTCCGTTATCGATAACTCCACGCAGATGATCGCTAAGATTTCCAGCCGTGCGGTTGTGAACTTGAAAGACGTTATCGAACTCGCGTTCGACGCGCATCACCTTCATATGTTCGACGGTGAAACGGAAGCTACGATGCTTGAAAGAGACGAAGGCTACGAAGTCATCGAAGAAAATGCGGAAGGTTCGGCGTTCGTTCCTCCTACACCGCAAGAAATGCGCGCGCAGATCGACGCGGCTCGCGTTATAACGAAAGAAATGAAAGCGCAAGCTCGCCGCGACGCACGTTTGGCGAAGAAAGCGCAACAAAGAGCGGCGCAAGAAGCTGCTGCACAAGCTGCTGCACAGGCTGCTGCGCAAGCTGCTAACGGCGATATCGCTGTTGGGGAAGGCGAAGTGCAAGTTACGGAAGGTTCCGAAGAAGCTACGACGGAAGAAACCAACAACGATAACGAATAATTCCTGAATAATCTAAAACCAAATGTAAAGCCGCGAGGAATTCCTCGCGGCTTGCTTTGCAACAGGGAGCGAAACGATGAAAGACGTAAAAATAACCGTAATGAAAACGACGCGGTACGACGACTTGATAGCAATTTACGAAAATCCTATTGAACACGCTTGCGAGCTTTCCTTGGGGCAGGTTTTCATTTCATACGGCGGAGCAAAACCGCAAGGGCTTTGCGAAAGCGCTTGGGGGAGCATGCGAGAGTTTGTGGAAGCGCTTGCAAACGGCGGGGGAAACTTTTACGACGGTTGGATGAAAAATCCTTTTTCCGCAATGATCTCTTGCAACGACGGTTTTCGTCCCGTCAGCTTTTTAATCGAAACGATCGAATAAAGAAAACGCCGCAAATTGCGGCGTTTTAAAATTATTTTACGATTGGAAGCAATATGCGCGTTTGTCGTTTGTATTCTTCAAAACCCTCTTTTTGCGATTGCCGTCGTTCCGCCATAGGAATGGATACGAAAGCAAACAGCAAAGTATTTGCAAGCGCACCCGCGCAAAGATACCAATGCGTGGGCAAAACGCTGATCGCAGCGAGGGCGACTCCCCACCACATTAAAATTTCGCCAAGATAGTTGGGGTGGCGGGAATATTTCCAAACGCCGTCGCGGATAAACGGCGCGGAAGCGTGCTTTCTGAACCGTTGCATTTGGATATCCGCAACCGCTTGCAGGGTGGTTGCGCCGATCGAAACGAGGAAAAAGAGCACGCTTCCCGCGTTCCAGCCTGTTTGCGTTTCAAAAAGGAATACGGCGGGCAATACGCATCCGTATACGACGAGCGTGGGTACGAGGTGAATACCGAGAAAATTGATCAACGGGTAAAAAGCGCCCGTTTTTTCTTTTAGCATCGTATACCGCCAATCCTGATGATTTAAGCCGTGAAAAGTATACGCCCAATTTGCGGTGAGCCGTACGCCCCAAAAACAAACGGCAATCAGCATAAAAACGCGCGCTACCGTCAGCGGCTTACCGATGGCAAAAGCGATCAAAATGACTGGCGGCTGTACGCTCCAATACGGATCGTAGACGGAAGCGTTGGCAAAGATCACGCTGAAAATAAAGGTAACTATCGTTGCGGCGATATCCGCGATCAAAAGATTTAGCCAAAAATCAAAAGGTAGTACCCAATATACTCCCACGCCCGAGGCGATAGCAAGCAAATAAACGAGTGTAACGATCAAAAAACTCGCGCTGCGACTATATTTCCAATTCATATTATCACCTTCATTTGTGTTAAACTATGCTAATTGTAACATAAAACTATGACCAAATCAAGATATTTTTAAGAGAAACGCACTTTTTTATTGACTTTTTCTAAAAACTTGTTATAATGAGGTTAAGGTCAGTCAAGAACGAAATGAAAACCCGCGGGTTTATTTAATTCCTTTCAGGAATTAAATAAAAAATCTTTGATTGAAACGGTTGCAAAGGAGGGTGGTTGCCTTGGAGATACAAATGTTTAATTTTTGGTATTTTTTTTGGATTGCAATTTGTGTAGGCGTATTTTTCGGGTTATATTTTTTACTTAGAAAACGCACGCAAAAAACGCAAAAGACCGTATTGTTTTGCGTTCTTTTATTTGCGCTGTTATTACATTTTTTAAAGGCGTTATTTCCTCCTTATTCGGTAGATGAAAGTAGATTGTATCGCGATATTTGGTTTATCAATATTTGCGGTGCGAATATCTTTCTTTTTCCCTTTTTGTTTTTCAGCAAAAACAAATGGGTGAAAGATTATATGTTCTATATAGGCGTTTTTAGCGGAATTCTCGCAATGCTTTATCCCATCGAACCGATCCAAAAAGTCGATCAAGCGGCGGAATGGCTAGACGTGGTGCGGTTTTATATCCATCACGCGATCCTTTGGATTGTGCCGCTGTTAATGGTATTGTTAAAATTGCATACGCCGAGTTATAAGCGGGTGCTTTCCGCTCCGACGGGATTGCTTTGCGTGATGTTGTTTATCATGCTTAATCAAATTGTGCAAAGCGAGCTTGGATTTGTTCCTTTGCGCGGCGACGACCTGTTTGCAATCGGCTATAAAAATACTTCGTATATTTGGGGACCGGGCAACGATTTTATCGGAAAATTTTTAAGTAAGCTTTGTCCGAATATTTTTAAATTTATTCCCGTGGGTGAATTTGCGGGGCAAACAAAGTATTGGCCTTGGGTTTGGCTGATTGTGCCTGCGTACGTTTTGGTTACGCCGCTCGCATTTGCGGTATCGCTCATTTTTGATTGGAAAAATTTCAAAGCGGACGCATTGACTTTTAAAGAAAAATATTGTGCGTGGAAAAACGCGTAAAAAAATTTTTACAAAGGAGTAAACGATGATCACTTTTCACGATTGGATTTATAGCGTCTATCCCGCGGGCGGCGCTGTACAAGGCGCATGGAGCGCGTTTCATATCATTACGCTGATCGTATGTATCGGCATTTGCGTTGCAATTGCGTTTTTGATTAGACCGCGAAGCGAAAAATGCAGAAAGACGGCGATTCGGATTATTTCGGGATTAATCCTGTTTTTTGAACTTGCTCGCAGAATTATCAATTTCACGCGCGGCGATACGATGGATTTTCAATTATTTATGAGTCGGCTAATCCCGCGTCCTTGGTGTGCGATCTCGTGTTGGCTGTTGATTTTTGCGCCGCTTGTAAACAAGAAATTTTTCTATAATTTTACGGCGATGAGCGCGTTGCTCACTTCCGTCATTTTCTTTGCTTATCCTGTCGTCGGGTTCAATAATAAGTATATTTTATTCGAAAACGTTTATTCGATTGCCACCCATTGTTTGCAACTGATCGGGGCGCTAGCGCTGATCACGCTGAAATTCACCGATTTCAAATACCATAACGGCGGCGTGAAGGATAGCGCGATCAAGGAATTGATCTGTCTTGCGGCGGTATATCTTTATTCGGTGATCGAAATTCTTATTTTCGGGGCGCAGGAAGACCCGCTGTATTACGTGCCGAACGGTGAGGTGCAAACGGTGCTCGGAATGAGCTATCCCGTCTATTTGGTTTGTTATATTTTGTTTATCGTCGTTTGGTTCAATGCGTTCTACGTAATTACTTATCTCATCAATAAAAAGAAGCAAGGATCCAAATAAAAAATCACCCTGCCGAAAACTCGGCAGGGTAAAATTTTTATGTTTCATCCGTTTGTTCTTGTTTGCCTTCGAAGAACGGCCGCAAGGGCAAGCCGTCTTTAAAATCGAAAAACTTTTCGAAAATTTTACTGAAAAGACCGATGAGCGGACCGTTGAGAACGGCGCAGACGATCGTGCCGATCTTCACGCCTTCGAATTGCCAAAATCCGAAAAAGGCGAACGACATCAAGATGGCAACGAGGCAACTGACGAGGTCGTAAACGAGCTTGAACTTGTACATGGGTAGGTTAAATTTCGCAGACACCTCTTTTACGAACAGCTCGTAGACTTCGGGCGATATGTAGGTATGGAACAAAAGGGAAACGCCCGCAGTGGTAACGATCAATCCGACGGCGTACAAAAGAATTTGTACGGCGAGGTGGCTGTGGGGGATAAATCCCACCAAGAAAATAAACAGGTCGAGGAGCAGTCCGTACAGGACGGCGGTGAGAAAGGAAAACAAAAAGGATACGCGGAATTTTCGCAGCACCAAAACGGTGATGAGCAAGAGGGAAGCTTGAAAAGCGTATTCCGCCATACCGAAAGAAAAGAAGGGCAAAAATTTCGAAATTTTTAAATGCAACAAATAGGCGGGGGCGACGACCATGGAAAGTCCGAGATCGGCAATCGTCATCAACGCCGCGCCAAGGGAAAGAATGATTAGCCCGAAAAGATAAGCAAGCTCGGTATAAAAGGTTTTCTTTTGCATAAGCTTCTCCGAAAAAGCAATAAAAAATCTTCTCGGCGTTTGATATAGAAACGCCGAAAGATTTTCGTTGATGAAATTATAGCATAATTTTCAACGCCTTGTCAAGCATTGAAAGGCGAGAAGCGTATTTTTAAGTAAACGATCGTTTTTGATTGATAAAGAATAGTTTTGCCGTCGAATTTTCGACGCTTTTTTCTTTATACAAGCTTATATTTATTCAACACATAAAGCGGTGAGGAACTCCAACCGTGGCAAAGCGATCCTGCGCCCCCAAAGTCCGCTTCGCCTTGTTCCGTTTCCCAAAAGGAAGTGGCTCCAACGAAGAGCATTTTGCCCCAAACCTTTTTGATATCGTTCACCACATAATCGCGGTAAGCGTCCGAAGTGTTCAGCAGGGCGCAATATTTAAATAGATAATTGCTCAGCGATATTTTGATAAGCTCGTTTTCTTTGGATAAAACGTTACAAAGGCGTACGGCTTGGTTGCTTGTACTCACTTGGGTATACACTGCGATCGATTGCGTGTATTCCGCGTAATGCTCTTGCGTTCCGTTCAATACGTAAGAAGCAAATAACTTTTTCTCTTGATTCCAAAACAGCTTGCGCGCCGCCCGTGCGATCCGTTTGGAATATTTTTCGTATTTGTCGGCAAGCGTTTCGTCGCCTGTCTTGCGGAATAACGGCGCGGTATCGCGCAACGCTTTTACAAGAAAGAAATTCAAGGGCGCGTGATAGCTTCCCTTTTCATCGTAGTGATGCAGTCCGTCCGTCCATTCGTAGAAATTCCACGCTTCAAATTGTTTGACGACGCCTTGTTCGTCGATATGATCGAGGAAGCTTTCTAAAATCTTGCCCACGTTTTTGCGGACTTCTTTAAAAACGCCGAAGTCTTGATAAAATTCCGTGTACTCGCAAACGCTTAAGATAAAGGCGAGGGAAAAAACGGGGATAAACACGTCGAGGCGGCTGGGAGTGGTCAGATTTAAAAAGCCCTGCGCATTCAGCTCGTGCCCGAACAATCGAAGGGACGCGGCGACGAATTCTTTATTTTCAAATGCGTAAAATCCGCTTAAAATTTGAATAAAACTATCCATACCGTATTGCGCTTGTTCCCGCCACGTGCAATCCTCGTAATGTTCGTGCATACATTGTACGAGGGTATGTACTGCCGTTTGTTGGATATTGGAAAGAAGAAGATCTTTACAATCAAGCTTTCGCCGTTTTTGAGGATAGGCGGTCGAAATTAAAGTTGCCGAGGTGACGGCGACTTTTTTCGTTGTAATGAAAAACTGCAAATACCTACAGCCGATCCTGCGCAAATAGCTCGTAAAGGTAACTTCGCCTTGGATATTTCGATGCAAAAGCAAAAAGTTCCTGGTTGCGATCTTGTGGCGGATCCGTAAATCCGTCAAATGCTCTCCAAACGTTACGTAAACGTTACAAGGGGATTCCGCCGTTAAGCAAAAGTGCAAGAAACCCGAACTCTCTTTTAAAAGATCGACGATAAAATATACGCCTTCTGCGTTTTCGTCTGCGGTAAAAATCGGTCCGCGTTCGTCCGACTTGGAAAGATATGCTTTTTGCAAACTTTCCGAAAGATTTTCGGAGTGGTAGCCGATATAACTGCCTCTGGCGACGATCTTTGTGTTTTCAATCTCTTCAAGCGTTAAGCGTTTGACGGGGCGTTTAAAAAAACGTGCTGGCTCGTCGACGATCTTCGCGGACGTAAAACCGTCCGCCGCAGCTTCGGGTGCTTTCCATTCCGAGCAAAATTCATATTCGTAGATTGGACCGAGGATCGGCGTTAAAACGTAAGTATCTCCGCTTTTATATTCGCGGCTTTGCCGCGCGAGTACCCGCTCGTCGGAATAAGCAACGGCGTTTCCGTTTGCAGTAATTTCAAAAATAACGCCGTGTCCGCTCGCAATGCGGGAAAAGGTCGTTTGATTTAACGACCATCCGATGACGGCAAGACGATTTTTTCCGCGCTTTAAAAAGGAGGTAACGGGAATGATATCCACGCTTTTCAATTCGGGAAAATCTCCGTATTGTCCGGAGGAAACGTACGAACCGTTGATCCATACGGCGTAGTCGGTTTTTGAAGAGATCGCTAACTTCGCTTCGCCGCCCTCGTAATCGAAGTCGCAAATAAAATCGGCGTATTGGTTGGTTGTTTCGGCGTCCGTCCATATCCATTTTGCGTTATGGAAATGAAAATTACTTTTCATAAGAAATTTCTCCTATTCTGATTTCGGTATTTTGGGGTGCGTGGAAAAGCGCTTGATCGCTTGGGTGTGTTTGTACGGGGAAACGCCCGTGATCGCTTTATAGGAACGGCAAAAGTTTTGCGGGCTGTCGTAATTGAGCATTTCTGCGACGATATTGACCGAATGATTTTCAAGGAGTAACAGCTGTTGTGCTTTTTGAATGCGAAGGGACATTTCGTATTGCTTAAACGAGATTCCGAAAAGCTGTTTGAATTTTTTGGAAAAATAGGTCGGCTCATAACCGTAGTGCGTTGCGATCTGCGATAGTGCGATCTTTTCGCAAATGTGTTCGTTGATGTAATTTTTTACCGATAAAAGGTTTAAAGTGTTTCCCGATACGAAGGAAGCGGGAAGATGCGTTTCATCGTTAAAAATGCGCCCTAGCAGTATGAGAAAATTCCCTTGGATCACCAAATCCCATACGTTTTTTTTCGACGGGGAAAATTCTTGTAGCATTTTTTTAAGCGCGCTGATGGCGTCTTCGTTATAAAAATTATAAATATAGGGCGTTTTTAAAAACAGCATTTCGTTGAGGGTCAACGTCGTTTGTATCGTTGAAGAAAAATGCTCGAAGTAGTCGTTGGTAAAATGGCAAACGATTTCCTTGCTGAATTCGTCCGTTTGGTTGGCGGTATCGTGAATGGTGTAAGGCGGCAGGATCACGAGCGTGTTTTTCTTTAACGCATGCTCGCCGTTGATCATCATCAATTTTGTGTTATCGTTTTGAATTAAAGTTATCTCGTAATATTCGTGCCAATGCATAGAGTAAGAATAGGGATATTTTACCACTTCCTTTATGGAAAAAAATTGATTTTCCGTTGCATTGCCGCACGACGTAGTTTCTTTATAAATTTTATTCATTATTCCCCCAAATCGATTGAATTGATCGTTTTTTTTCATTATAACCAAAAAGATTTTATAAGTCAATATGAAAAATTTGTCAACACAAGAAATGATTATTTTTCCGCAAGAAAACCTCTTGTTTTGTATTTCTTGACAATGTTATAATAAAATGGCTGAAAAAGATGAAAAAAATTTTTTTCGGACAGGAAAAGGGACGGAAACAATTATGACAAAAAAAGCAAAATGGATATGGCGTTACGGTGATTACGAGATTTTTCACAACGTACTTTTGCATATGCGGCGCAAGCGTTACGGCGTACCGTATCCGGCGCTTTGGGCTTTGGATTCCGTAGAACCGAACGTTTTATTTACGAAAAAATTCGTCCTTGAAGAGCCGACCAAATTTACGGTGTTTACCAACGGGTTGGGGCAGGTGCGCGTCAATCGGCAGTTGTATCCCGTGGGGGAAGAGATCGTTTGTTCGGCGGGGGAAAAGGTGATCGACGTGCTCGTAACCAATCCTCGCGGTTTGCCTGCGGCGTTCGTCGTCGGGGAAAAGGTGTTCAGCGACGAAAGCTGGTTTTGCGACGATAAAAAGGCGCCTATGGACTGCGTAGGGTGTTCGCCCGCGTACTATCGCGCCGCAGATAACGTAGAGGAATTTCCCTTTGCGTTGAAAAAAATAAGCGTTTTTACCAAGGAAGAAACGGCGGGCGGCTGCCTATACGATTTCGGAAAAGAAACTTATGCGTTTCTCGTTTTGGAAAATATTACGGAGCATACGCAGGTGTATTTCGGGGAAAGCCGCGAGGAAGCGCTTGATACGCAGTATGCGTATCTTCGTGAAACGGTTTTGCCTGCCGCGAAAGCGCGCTTGGAAAAGCGGGCGTTTCGATTTGCGTACGTTTGCGGCAAACAGCAACCGACGGCGGTTTACGGCGAATACGAATATTTGCCGATGGAAAAGATCGGCGGGTTCAGTTCGGACGACGAAGAGCTGAATACGATCTATCAAATAGGCGAACGCACGTTGGAGCTTTGCGCGCGAGAGTTTTATATCGACGGGATCAAACGCGATCATTGGGTTTGGTCGGGGGACGCATATCAGGCGTTTATGATACACAACTGCCTGTTTGCCGATCGGGAGATTGTAAAACGCACGATCACGGCGTTGCTTGGCAAGCCTCCGTACCGTCGCCACGTCAATACGATCAACGATTATTCGCTGTATTTGATCGTATCCGCTTATGATTATTATTTTCAATCGGGCGACGCGGAGTTCGTGCGGAAGATATGGGCGCGCTTGAAAGAATTATATGCGTTTTGCGTAGAACGGCTGGATGAAAACGGTTTTGTTTGTAAACGGCAGGGGGATTGGATATTTGTCGATTGGTCGAATACGCTGGATAAAGACGGTCCGCCGTGCGCATTGCAGATATTGCTTTGGAAAGCGAACAAATGTATGCGGGAGCTTGCCGTCGTTTTGGGGGATCGGTTGGAGTTCCTTTTGGACGGGGACGCCTTGAAGGAAAAGATATTCGAAAAATACTACGACGGGGAAAGGGGCGCGTTTATCGACGGCTTTACTTCGGGAAAAAGAATGATCAACCGTCAGCAAAACGTGTTCGCGGTCCTTTACGGGTTTACAAACGAAGCGCAAACGCGCCGCATCGTTGAAACCGTGCTTTGCGGCGACGCACCCGCGATCACAACGCCGTTTTTTAAGTTTTTCGAATTGGCGGCGCTTGGAAAATGCGGAAAGACGGAACGGGTTTTCGAATTTGTCAAAGCGTATTGGGGCGGTATGGTGAAATTGGGCGCGACGAGCTTTTGGGAAGAATACGATCCCACCAAGACGGAGCATTACGCGATGTACGGCGATAAATACGGGAAATCGCTTTGCCACGTTTGGGGGAGCGGCCCCGTGTATCTGATGATAAACTACCTTGCAGGGATACAAATTACTTCGGTGGGCGGAGCGACTTACGAAGTGAAACCGTGTGTGAACGGCGTGAAAGATTATACGGCGCGTATGCCTGTATCAAACGGTTGGGTAGAGGTGGAAAAACGCGGCGCTCGCGTGAACGTATACGCAATGTCGGCGGGCGGGACGCTGATTTTGGACGGAAAACGGTATCTTATTGAAAAAGAGAAACAATTAACGGTGGAAGTAACGGGCGAGATGCTTGAACGTTCCACGGACGAAAATTAGATTTTTGGAGGCGAACAATGAAAAAATTTACGAAAGTTATGGCGGGAGTTTTACTCAGTACGGCGGTTTTGGGCGCGTTTTCGGGTTGTAATAGCGACGTTTATATCGATCCGACGAAAACGCAGCTTTACATTCAGCTTACGAGCGGCGGCTTTGGCAGGGAATGGCTGGATAACGCCATTGCCGATTTTGAAACGGCGCAGGCAGAAGTTCCCTACGAAGACGGAAAAACGGGGGTGCAGTTGATCGTTGATTACGTGGAAGGAGCGAATATTTCGACGATGGCGACTTCCGCAAACGAACTTATATTCTATGAGGATCTGCCTTACGTCAATTACGTATCGCAGCGCACTTTCCTTGATATCAGCGACGTGGTAACGAAAGTTTTGCCCGAGGACGGCGAGAGCATCGCCGATAAGCTTTCGCCCGAGCAAAGGGCGCATTTGACCGCGGTGGACGGGAATTATTATGCGATCCCGCTTTACGAATCGTATTTTTCTTTTATGTACGACGTAGACGTATTCGACGAATACTGTTTGTATTTTGCCGAAGACAGAACGGAGGACGATTTTATTTCCGATCTTTCTCAACAAAAATCCAAAGGGCCAGACGGCAAGACGGGGATAGAAGACGGAGTGGACTATTCCACGGACGACGGGTTGCCCGCAACTTATGTGGAAATGTTCAAGTTGTTCGACAGAATGTTGCTTCGAGACGTGATTCCTTTCGTTTATACGGGGGAATCGCCTAACTACGTGCGGAAATTTTTGGTGGCTTTGGTTGCGACGATGATCGGCTCGGAGGAGTTTTCCGTCAATTATTCCATGGACGGAGAGGTAACCGTGATAGACGGCTTTGAGGAGAGCGCTTCCTACCGCCTTGCCGAGGGCGTGGAAATTCCCGTCGGCAAGGAAAAAACAGTAGAGATACAGCCTTCTACGGGCTGGCAGCTTACGCAAGGCAAGGGCACCTATTATTCGCTTGCGTTCTTGGAAGCGATGCTTTCCAATACCGATTATTATTACGAGGATATCATCAGCGGCGTGTTCTCGCATTTGGACGCGCAGGAAGAATTTATTTACGGAAAATTAGAGGGGAATCCCATCGGTATGCTCGTGGACGGCTCGTATTGGATGAACGAGGCGAAGGAAGCGATTCAGCGGTCGATCGAAGATAAGGGCAACGCGGCGCGCAACAGAAGATACGCCGTAATGCCTTTGCCCAGAGTGGTCGACGGCGAGGTGACGGCGGGAAAACACACTTTGATAGACGTTGTGAACGCATTTGCGTTCGTCAACGGCAATATTGCCAACAAACCGCATAAGATCAAGCTTGCGAAAGCGTTCTTGGAATACCTGTACACCGATTCGGCGATGCAAAAGTTTACCGTAACGACGGGCACGAAGCTGGCGCTCGATTATACGATCACGACGCAACAGTACGAGCAGCTCGATTATTTCCAAAGATCCTGTTGGGATTGGGTTACGAACGCCGATATCGTTTATATGAATTCGGCAAGCGAGTACTACGTAAATTCGGGCGGCTTGGGCGCGTTCACCTATTACGGTGATACGAACGGTATGTATGCGAGTAAGCTGGATAATATGCTCTATACGTTGCCGCAGAAATATTTTATGAGAGGGATCTCCGACCCGCTGTTTACGAGTAAAGAATATTTCCTCGGTACGGCGAGAACGAGTTCCGATTGGCAAGCCGCGTTCGGAGAATGGTTTTAAAAACGGAGGCGCAAGATGTTTGACGTAAAACGGAAAAACGCTTTAAAAAATTCGGGTTTTGCCACCAAAAAGACAAAACGGTTGCTGTTTTATTTAAGCGTAGTTATCCTGCCGATGATCCAGTTTGCCATTTTTTACGTGGGCGTAAACTTCCGCAATATCCTGTTGGCGTTTCAATCCTACGATATTCGGCAGGGTACTTACAACTGGGACGGCTTAAATAACTTTTTGGCGGTGTTTAACGATATCGCTTCGTTGCCGTTCTTTTTTAAAGCGATCCAAAACTCTTTGATCTTTTTCGCTTGCAGTTGGGGGTTGGGCGTTACGCTCGGTTTGCTCTTTTCTTTCTACATATACAAGAAATTTACGGGTAGCAATTTCTTTAAGGTGATTTTGTTTTTGCCGTCGATCGTGTCCGAGATCGTTATGGTGTTGATGTATAAGTATTTCGTGGAAAACGCCGTACCCAACATCATATCCTCGCTCACGGGGAACGATCGCGTATTCGGGCTTTTATCCAATCCCAATACGGCGTACGCAACGTTGCTGTTTTATAATATTTGGTTTAGCTTCGGCGGCACGGTATTGATGTATTCGGGAACGATGAGCGGCATCGATCCCGCGATCGTGGAAGCCGCCGTCATCGACGGGATCACGCCCATAAAAGAGTTTTGGTATATCACCCTGCCGATGATCTATCCGACGATGGTCGTTTTGCTTTCGACGGGCGTAGTGGGGCTGTTTACCAATCAAATGGGACTGTACAGCTTCTTCGGCGCGGAAGCCGAGCCAAATTTATATACGCTCGGGTACTATTTATATAAAGAAACGCAAACGAATTTGGAATCCCCCGCAAGGTTTCCTTATCTTTCCGCGTTCGGTTTATTGCTGACGGTCGTGGCGACGCCGTTGACTTATCTGGTTAAAAACCTGATGGAAAAATTCGGCCCTAGCGTGGAATAAGGAGGGAGTATGAATATTCGAACGAAAAAGAAAACGAATAAAAAAATAAGCGCCTTCCAAATTTGCGTTTTCGTATTGCTTTTGCTGCAAGCGCTGTCTACGCTTCTGTTGCTGTATTGGGGCGTCATCACCTCGTTGAAAGCGCAAAGCGATTTCCGTCGGAACAATCTTTTCGGATTTCCTCGCGGAATGTTTTGGGAATGGAAATGGGGAAATATTTTGACGGTCATCGAAAATTTCCATGTCAACCGTATCCGTGCGGGCGAGCCAAAGACGATCTATATCGGAGAAATGTTGCTCTATTCGATTTTATATGCGGTAGGCAATTCTTTGATCGCTACGATCGTTCCGCTTACGGTTGCGTACGTGTGTGCGAAATTCGATTATAAGTTTAGCAAGGTGATCTATTTTATCGTTATCGTTACGAGGATCCTGCCGCTTGTCGGAACGGCGCCTGCGGCGATCACCATTTTGAAATTTTTCAATATTTACGATACTTTTCTAGGCAATTACATACAGCATTTTAACTTTTTAAGCTTATACTTTTTGGTGTTTTACGCGGGATTTCGTGGCGTGCCGAACGATTACGCCGAAGCCGCATATATCGACGGCGCATCGGAATGGAGCGTGTATCTCAATATTATGGTGCCGTTGATGAGGAATATGCTGTTTACGGTGATGCTTTTGATGTTTATCGGCTTTTGGAACGATTACGGAACGCCGCTCATCTATATGCCGACGCATCCGACGCTTGCGCTTGGGGTCTACGTTTTGCGCGATACCACGCAAAACGATTTAAGCTCCGTGCCGATGAAAATGGCGGGCTGTACGATCTTGGTTATTCCCACTTTGATCTTGTTCCTGTTTTTCCATAAACGCATTATGGGGAACATTTCGCTTGGCGGGATCAAGGGGTAAACGAAAGGAGTGAGACGATGAAAAAATTACGAAAAAAATTGACGGTAGCGCTTTTGGGGGCGGCTTGCGTTTGTTGTGTTGCGGCGGGCGCGGCTGCAAGCTACGGTTACTGTCGCCAAGCTTATCTTTCGGCGTTGGCGGACGCAGCGGTGCTTGATTGCGAAACAGAATTGAAGGGCGAGTACGAGGTAGGGGAAGTTTTATCCGTACCTGCGGGCGTTATCACCGTGGCGGGACAGCCGCTTGCGGCGCAAGCGTTCGTTACGCTTCCCGACGGCAACGTTTCCGCGGCGAAAAGCTTTACCTTGCAGGAAAGCGGGCTGTATACGGTGGAATACAAGGTAGAATACGACGGAGAAATTTTCGGCGTACAAAAGCAATTTGTGGTTTTGGAGCCTTCCTATGCCGTGAACGGAGAAACCTCTTCGATCGCGTACGGGAGTTATGAACGTTACCCGTCGGTAGACGGTCTTTGCGTGGATTTGGCGCAAGGGGATACTTTTTCTTATAACAAAGCGATCAGTTTGAACGGAAAGACGAAATCGGATAAACTGTTCAGCTTGAATATCACGCCGTATACGGTCGGTGTGGGCGACGCGCAAGTGATGAATTTCACTTTTACCGATTTGTACGACGTTGATAATTTCGTTACCGTACAGGTAAAGATGGATCTGCAAACGGATTATTACGGTTTAGGCGTGTATGCGCCTCGCGTTTACGTAACGGCAAACGCCAACGGTCAATCCCCGACGGGCTTGTTTAAGGACGCGAAAAACGGTACGTACGAATACAAAGGCGAAAAATACACCGTGCAAAGGAACAATAATTCGGGCACGCTCGTCGCCAACGTTTGCTTTGCCGGGCAAAACGCGCTTTCCGCAACGGAGATCGTCAATTACGAGGACGCGGGAAAGGAATTCGGAATCGCATTCGATTACGAGGAACGCGCGGTGTACTTATACCGAGCGGAAGATAACGCAAGCTTTTTGATCGCCGACCTTGACGACGAAAACGTGTTTGGGGAAAAGAACGTTTGGAACGGATTTACGGCAGACGAAGCGTTTCTTTCCGTTTCCGCCGATCGTTACGTTTCCGAAAAGTTCAGCTTTGTATTCAGAAGCATTCATGGGGATACCTTGCAAAATGCCGTGAATGACGTTGCTTATTCCACGACCATTTCCGTTGAGGACGGGGGAATCGATTATCCCGACGCGACGGTGGGGAAATCGTATCCCGTTTACGAAGCGACGGCGTATCATATCAAACAAGGTGCGTTGCCCGTGCAAACGCGCGTATATTTTGGCTACGATACCGGCGCGCGATTTGAATTAAGGGTGAAGGACGGCAGATTCACGCCCGTTGCGGAAGGCGTGTATACCGTAGAATACACGGCTACGGATAAATTTGGAGATAAAACGGTGAAACTCATACAGATTGCGGCGAAAAACAGCGATCAGGATTTGACCGTTTCTTTGAGCGAAGCGCCTGCGGGGAGCTATGTCGTTGGGAACGAAGTGCCCGTGGCTGCTCCCGTATACGAATCAGCTTACGCGGCGTACGGGCTGCAATCGACGATCACCGCTCGATTGAAAAATAGCTCCGTCGCGTATGAGATCGGCGAGGACCTCGTCTTCCGTCCGCTGTATGCAGGCGAGTATGAGATAGTTTACGTTTGCGAGGATTTCGTGGAAACGGTGGAAAAGAAATATACGGTAACGGTAGGCGCAGACGGCGCGCCGATCGTAACGGATACTATTTATACGCCCGACTATGTGATCAAAAACGCAAAAACGAAGTTTGAAACCGTATTCGGGTATCTGTTCGAAAACGGTAATCCCGTGAGGACGCAAGCGGAGCTGACGGTAGAAGAGTATGCCGAAAAGGACGGTGCAGTTGAAAAAACGACGTCCGTATCGGACGAATATACCGTTGGGGAATGCAAGTACATAAAATTAAAGTATACGGTTGGGGAAACGAGCGTTTCAAGCGCCTATATCCCCGTCGTGGACGTCGGCTTTGGCGGAAAGATCGATATGACGCAGTATTTCGTAGCGACAAAGGGTTCGTTCGGCGTAGAAAAAGCGAGCGGATATTTGACGTTTTCGACGGATAAAGAACGCAGCGAGAACGGCGAAGTGGCGTTCGAATTTATCAACCGAGTGCTGTCCAACGAATTTATTTTCGGGTTTTCGGGCGCGTCGTCGGTAGCGGGCGACGAGGGCTACGGCACGTTTGAGATACTCCTCACCGATTATTACGACGAGGCGGTGGCATTGAAATTCGGTTACGCGCCTACGGACGGCGGCACGGATTTTTATCTCAACGGCGAGAAGAAAGTTTCTTTGGCGGAAACGAGCAGCAATAATACTTTTTCGTTGACTTACGATAACGCGAGCGTTTCCGTTCGGCCGCAAGTGGGAACGAGCGTAGCCGTTTACAACGATTTGAGCGGCGCACCGTTCGAGGGCTTCCCTTCGGGGTACGTAAGGGTATCGTTCGCATTTACGGGAATTGAAAAGGAAAGCGCGTTACGCATCAAAAAAATCGGGAATCAAACGTTTGACAAAACGACTAGCGATTATATGAAGCCGATGCTGTACGTCGTGAGCGAGGAAAGTTCTTATACGATGGGGAACGTTGCCAAGATTCCGTATGCGTATTGCGCGGACATACTCGACCCGTTCGTAACTCTTTCGTTTAGCGTCGAAACGCCCGACGGAGAGATTGCAACGAGCGTAGACGGAGTGCGTTTGGAAAACGTTACCGATCTTGACCGTGAGTATTTCTTTAATATTGACAGTTACGGCATTTACTACGTAACTTATACCGCGACGGATACTTCAGGCAGATCGCTTCCCTTGACTTATTCGCTTACGGTGCCCGATACAATACCGCCGACCGTGCGGTTGACGAATAAAACGGTGAATGCAAAAACGGGCGACGCCGTTTCCGTTGCAACTGCGGAAATTAACGATAACGGTAGCGCGAGCGAAAACGTCAAAGTGTTCGTTTCCGTGCTTTCGCCCGACGGTTTATTAACGGTTGTTTCAGACGGTAAGTTCACGGCGAATAGGAAAGGGAATTATACGGTTTATTATCACGCCACGGACGAGAGCGGCAACACGACGATCGTCAGCTACGTGGTTACGGTAGAATAAGGAGGTCGCTATGAAGATATTTAAACGGTTTTTATCGGTCATTTTTGCGGTTTTTCTCTCTTTTGCCGCCGTAGGCTGTCAAGAAGAAACCGTGCATGAAGAAACGGATACGGTAGGGCTTCATCAAAAGACGGCGACGGAAACAAACGAGTATCTTTTGCAGGACGGGCGTACGGATTATACGGTAGTCATTCCCGAAAACGCGGGCGAAACAGTGCTGTTTGCAAAGGACGAATTGCTCTACTTTTTTAAAGAAGCAACAGGCGTTACGTTGCCCGTGAAAACGGACGCGGGGCTTACCTTTTCGGAATCGGATAAATATATCTCGATCGGAAAAACGACGCTTGAAGAGCAAGCCGGCGTGGACGCGAGAGAAGAAGAACTGGGCACGCAAGGGCTTAGGATTTCCACGAAAGGAAAGACCGTCTTTTTGACGAGTGCGTCCGATCGTGAGGCAATGTATGAATCCTACGGAACGCTGTATGCCGTTTACGAGTTTTTGGCGGATACCCTCGATTACGATTATTTCTATACCGACTGCTATTCGCTGAATAGAAACGTAAAGGATATCAAGCTGAAAAATTACGATTTCAAGGACGTCCCCGATATAAAATTACGCAGCGGGAGCTACGGCTTTATTACGAGCGATACCAACGTTTTAATGCGTTACCGTATGAGCAATCACGCGGCTCTGTTCATTCCGATGAAGGGCGCTTCGGGGCATAACGAAATGCAGTGGTTGCCGCAGGAAACCTATGCGGAAACGCATAAGGATTTTTATAACAACCAAATGGTATCTGGTAAGTATACCCGCCTTTGTTACACGGCGCACGGAAAACCCGACGAATACGACGCGATGCTGCAAGCCTGTTTGGAATCGGCAAAAGAATCCTTGATGGATGAGAAATATTTGCATTTGGATACGATGTCGTTCTGTATGGAAGATACGTCTGACGTGTGTAACTGCGACGCGTGCAAGGATTCGTTTGAAAAATACGGGGCGCATAGCGCTGCGATGATCGTATTTTTGAAAGACTTAAAAAAGACGATCGACGAATGGTTTGCAACGCCCGAGGGGCAACCCTATGCGCGGGAGGGCGGCGTCAAATTCTATTTCTACGCCTATCAAACGTTAGAAACGCCTCCCGCTTCTTTCAATTCGGAAACGGGAAAATGGGAAGCGCATCCCGACGTGGTCTGCGGGGACGATATCATGATCGCGCTCGCGCTTGCGATCGACAATTGCGTGAGCTTGAGCGATCCCGCCAATCTTTCGGGAATGAATATGGTGAACGGTTGGAACGTGATCACCAACAGGAAGCTGTTCTATATGTACAGCACTAACTACAAGCACTATTTCGTGCCGTATAACACTTTTAATTCCATACAGGGAACGTTTAAAGTCGTTTCCGAAAAGGGCGGCGAGATCTTGTACAATCTGGGGCAAAGCGTACAGCAAAACTACGCTACGGGTTGGTCGATCTTAAAGGTCTATCTCGAAAGCAAGTTGGCGTGGAACGTCAACGCCGATATGGAATATTATATCAATCGGTTCTTCACGCATTATTTCGGTGCGGGTGCGGGAGCGATGAGAAAAATTTTTAACGAATACCGCGCCCATACGGTATATATGGATTCCGTCGATCTGAACGAAAGCCATAAAATGTTGGGTTCAAAGATCACGGATTCACGGTTTTGGTCGAAAAATTTGTTAGAAGGCTGGAACGATTTGACTGACGAAGCGCTCAAAGCGATCGAATATTTGCAAGAGGAGGATAAGATTCTTTATAAATCCTTGTATAATCACATCGTAGGGGAACGCGTTTCGTTCAACTATATCCTCGTGGAAGCATTTGGCGATACCTATTCGGCGAAAGATCTGACGGAGATCAAGCAAGAATGCAAAGCGGATATCCTTGCGGTTCGGCTTACGAAATGGCGGGAGTCGGACGCGCCCGACGGTACGGGATACAGCCTTGTAAACGCCCTGTTTACCCGTTGGGGCGTTTGAGAGACGGTTTAAGGAGTTATTATGAAAAAATTAATTGCGATTTTCAGTTGTTTATTGTGCGCGTGCGTATGCTGTTTCGTCGCTTGCGAGGATACGACGGAACAACAAGAAACCTATCGTGTGCGGTTAAACAACGAAACGATCAGAATTTATCCCTATGAGGAAGCCGAGCTTTTCGCGACGGTTTATGACGAATGGGAACAGACGGTGGAAGGGGCAGCCGTGGTCTGGACGGTTGCGGATGAGTCTGTTGCGACGTTTGACGACGGTGTGGTAACGGGGCGGAGCGTAGGCGAAACCTCGATCACTGCCAAGTATGAGAACTTTGAGGCGCAATGCAAGATCGTCGTTCGGGAAACCGAGTACGTGCCGTCGGTACAGACGGATAAGAACGAACTCGCTTTATTGGCGGGCGGCGACGAGATCGAGCTGAACGCTTGGGTTTTTTATAACGACGAACGGTATACGCAGGATGCAAGCTTCGTTTATCAAGTAGCAGACGAAACGGTTGCGGCGGTAGACGGCGAAGGCCCGTCGGTCGTGGCGCGCGGATTAAAAAAAGGCGAAACGACGATTACCGTAACGGCGAGCTGGCGGGGCGCGGAAAGCGCGACGCTTACGAAAACGGTTGCTGTAACGGTTACCGATTTGATGACGGTAACGTTTACCGATCTTTCGCAAAAAACCGTTTATACGAGCGACGTGGAAGGACATGATACAACGGCGCAACTCGTGCCGTTGGTGAAGAAAAATGAAGTGGCGGTGATCGATCCTGTTTTGACCTATACGGTTACGGATGAATACGGACAGCCGTCCGATCTCGTTACAGTGGACGGCGACGGTACTGTTTACGCCAACGAAGAAGGGCGAACGGGAACCGCCTACGTGCGATATACTTTCGAGGAGATCTATTCGAGCCGCGTATGCGTGCGGGTGGAATATCCCGTGATCGATAAAACCGATCTTTCGCTGTATCTTGAAATGGACGAAAACAAAGCCGTTTCGTTGTCTCCTTTGAAAAAGCTTTTGGAAACGGAAGATCTGGTCGGCGTGGACGGTTATGCTTGTGAAAACGGATCGATCGCAGACGCGTCGGCGGGGGAACAAATTTGGAATGTTATACACGCCGAACATTACGCGACGGCGGTCAGCGTTACCGTATGCACGAAAATTATCCGTACGGCGGACGATTTGGATAAAATGCTGTCTGTGTACGCCACGAAAACAAAGGTCGGCTCGCTGAATTATAATTCGACGACAAACGACGTTTACAGTTACGATGGGTACTTTATTCTGGGCGATAATATCGACTATTCGCAAGGCGGCGTGCGCGGCGTTTACAATAGCGGCGTGCTTGCGCAATCGTTTGCAAACAGCGGATCGCAGGAAACGGTGGCGTTGATGGGCTTTAACGGCATTTTCGACGGTTGCGGTTATACGATCAAAAATATTTCGTTTGATTGCGAAGAGTCCGCGTCGTTTATTACGGGCGGCGGCTTGTTCGGTGCAATCGGGAAGAACGGCGTGGTGAAAAATTTTGCGCTCGTGAATGCAGAGCTTGAAAAGAACGGCGGAAACGCGCCCTTGGCGACGGTGATCAGCGGTACGGTGGATAACGTATATATCGACCTGCAAAAGGTGGACGGCGACGGCAACTCGCGCGCGGCGGGCGTTGCGTGCGCAACGTTCGGGGCTACGCTTTCGAATATTTATATTCAAAAGGCGAACGCCGCAACGGGATCAAGACTTCGTTCAGGCTACGTTTCCATTTATGACGCGGCGCGTTCGGGGCAAAGCACGACGGCGAAAAATATCTATATTTATAACGATTCGAATATCCAACCTTGGATCGCGCAAAACGAAAACGGAACGACGAACCCTTACGGCGCAAAGGGTACGGGGGTATTCAAAAACGTAACGGTGTATTCAAGCATCGATATGACGCAAAACGGCTACGACGAATTTGCCGCAAACTTGACCTGTAAAACGCTCAATGAATTCAAGCTTTCGGATATCGCATTCGACGATCCCGACAGTTGGGAACTCACGGGAGAGCTTCCGAGGTTTAAGGAAAAGAAAGTAGAGGCTACTCCGCTTTCGCTTTCGGTTGTTCCCGTCTTGGAAATTAAGGGTACGGCGGCTTCGATCGATTTTTCGGAAATATCCGAGCTGTTCACAACCGTTTCCGGTGCGAAATTGGGGGATACGGACGTATACGGTTCGTTTGAAAGCGGGGTGCTTACGCTCGATAATGCGAAAATCCCCAACGTTTCTTCGTCGCTTGGCAAAAACGTTTCCATTGTGCTTTTGACGGATAGCGGACGGTATTCGTTGCAGGTGGAGATCTATACCAAGATTATCGCTTCTGCGGAAGATCTTGATAAAATGTTAACGGAATACGCAACGAAAACTTCGGTGGGAACGGCAAAGCGCGCGATCAGCGTGGAGCTGTTCAGTTACGACGGATATTTCGTTCTTGGCAATGATATCGACTATTCGGAAGAAAGCGCGCGCGGCGTATACAATAGCGGCGTCAGCTATTTGAGAACGAATTACTACGCTTATAATGCGGCGAATCCCGCGGTGATCAATGAAGCGGGCTTTAATGGAATCTTCGACGGTCAAGGCTACGCGATCGAAAATATAGAATTTTCCACGACGGTGAACGGAAGCGACGGTTGCTTCTATACGGGCGGGGGCTTGTTCGGGTCGATCGCAACGACGGGCTTGGTGAAAAATCTCGCGTTGAAAAACGCGGCGCTGACGAACGTGGACGGAAACGCGCCGATCGCGGGGAACTGTTGCGGAACGTTGGATAATATCGCAATCGATATGGTGATGGAAAATTCAACGGACGTTCGTACGGGCGGTTTGGTTGTCGGTACGTTGGGCGCAAAGCTTTCGAATATCTTCATACATATCACGGGCAACGGCGGTCATCGTTTCCGCTACGGTTACGTATCCGTTTACGATCACGCGAGAACGGACGGAACGGCAACGGTGGCAACGACGGTGAAGAACGTGTACGTGGCGAGAACGAGCGGCACGAGCCAAACGGTGGGGCAATATCTCGTGGTAACGCAGGAAACGGGGGAATATAATCCCTACGACGACGGTACGGACGGCGTGTTTGCGTCGGTAAGAGTATACGACAAAGCTGCGCCCGACGCGGCAGATACGAATTACGGGAGCGGCGCATTCTCTGCAGGAATTAGCTATCAAACCTACGCGCAGCTTGCCACCGATCTTGCGGCGGGCAACGTGATCGTCTTTGACGATACGAGCTATTGGGATCTGACGGGTAATTATCCCGTGTTATCAAAACAAGACAACTAAAAATAAAAAAGGAGATAGACGATGAAAAAGTACGTGCAACTTGAACTGACGATCCTCGTATTTGATACGGATATCGTTACTGCGTCCAACGAGCAGTTGTTGGACGGCAATAAATTCGGTTGGTCTACAACGGATGTGATAGGAGGGTTTGAGAATGACTAAAAGAATGAACAGACGGCTTGCCGCCGTGTTATTCGGCGGCTTCATGGTAACGCTTTCTCTTGGCGCGTTCAGCTTGGTGGCTTCGCCTGCGAAAGCGGAAAGCAACGGGTTCTATATGGAAAAGGGAGCGGGAATCCGTTTGGCTCGCGCGACGGATGAAAATTACGAAACCTCTAACGGTATTCGTTTTACAACGCGCCTGAGTGAATCTTATTATACGACCTTGCAACAGACCTATTCGGGAAAAGAGATCAATTTTTATACGATCGTAACCACGCAGCCCGTGGCTGATATCGAGGCGCTCACGTACGATCTTGTGAAAAACGAAGTAGGTTCACCCACGCAATCGGTTTCGTGGACGCCTACGTTTACAAACGGCGAATATACGGAATATACGGCGCTTGTCAACTGGCCCACGGACGTGTATCGCAACGTGATCACCGCCCGTTCGTGCGCGGAGGTTGTCGGCGCGGGTGAAAACGGGGCGAGTTTATATCTGTATGCCGCTTCGAACGACAATTCCCGTTCGATGGCGGGCGTCGCTTCCGCAGCGGTGTACGACGGGGAGGTTACAAAAACGCAGGTAGCAAACTATTTGGGTAGCGATCTCGGTTCTTCGGATTTCGGCGGTTATATCGTAGGCGATGAAGAAACGTCTACGCTCACCCTTTCGGGTCTTTCGGCTTCGGCTGTGCAAAATCCCGTGGTGATCGTCGACGCGAAAACGGTGGACGCAACGGTTTCTGGGGATCAGATCGTGCTCAACGGCGCGGTGGAAGGTTTGCAAGGCGGGGAAACCTATAACTTGGCGGTCATCGGGGATAACGGCTTGTTTACCTCGTCGGTAAGCTACGTAGATTCCGTGATCGACAGCGGCAAAGTGATCGAATTGAAAACCTCGCAATCGGCGGTCGTTTCGTTGCCGAATACGGTGAACGAGGTCGTTTCCGCAACGCTCGGCGGCGTGGACGTTTTCGGCTCGTTTGAAAACGGCGCGCTTACGATCGATAAAACGAAGATTCCCAATACAGCGGCTTCGTTGGGTGAGGATACGGAAATTTTTGTTTCATGCGATACGGGCGCATATCTTGTCAAGGCGGACGTATATACGAAAGTCTTGCGTACGGCGGACGATTTGGATAAAATCTTCACGGAGTACGCATTGAAAGAAAAAGTGGGCGCGCTTACGTATAGTTCGACGACAAACGACGTTTATAGTTACGACGGGTATTTCGTCTTGGGCGATAATATCGATTACGGCGGGAATACCTATCAAAACGGCGTAATTTCTCTTTCGCTCAATCAGTGTTGGACGGGGAACGCCGTGAATATTACCCCGTACGTTGGGTTTAAGGGCACGTTCGACGGAAAAGGATTTGCCGTATCGAATATCGCATTTGCTTCTTCGGTAAATCAACAATTTATCACAAGCAGCGGTTTGTTCGGGGCAATTGCACAGACGGGCGTTGTAAAAAATCTGTCGCTTTCCGTCAATTCTCTGAAGGAAGTTGAGGGCGCTTCGTCAGTCGCCTCACTGTTGAGCGGTACGTTGGATAATCTTTCCGTTACGACGCCCATAGCGGGTACGAATTCGGGAAATAGAAGCGGTTGCTTGGTTCATGCTACTTATGGGGCAACCTTGAAAAACATATTCCTAAATCTTACGGGAACGAACGGGGTCAGACAATACTACGGTTATATTTCTCATTTTGATTATAGCGTAAACGATCGGGCGACGACGGCGAAAAACGTGTATGTTGCGCGGGCGCAAGGTGGGCAAGCGCTTGTTTCTGCCTCTATGAAAGAGGTTGGAAATCCCTATTATTCGGGTGGTTCGGGTGCGTTTAAAGACGTGATGGTATATCATAACGTGAAGTTTAATAATACCTCGTATACCGATCCGACAGTTGATACTAATTACGCGGATTTCACAAACTTGACCTTTAAAGCGTATTCCGATCTTACGACAGATATGGCGAACGGTACGATCGCATTTGACGATACGACCTATTGGAATATGACGGGCGATTATCCCGTATTCAATGCGAAGGAAGCCGCGGTCTCGGATCTTGCTCTTTCCTATACGCCAGTTGTGGAAATTTACGGCGCAACCGCTACCGTCGATTTGACGGAAGTTGCGGATAGCTTCACCGCCGTTTCGGGCGCGAAGATCGCGGGGGTTGACGTCTTTGCTTCTTATAGCGACGGCGTACTTACGCTTAACAACGCAAGCATTCCCAACGCGTCCTCGCGAATCGGGAAAAATACGCCGATCGTCTTGTTGACGGACGGCGGACAGTATGAAATTAAGGCAAACGTTTACACCAAGATAATCACTTCGGCGGAAGAGCTTGATAAGATGTTAACGGAATACGCAACGAAAACTTCGGTGGGAACGGCAAAGCGCGCGATCAGCGTAGAGCTGTTCAGCTACGACGGATATTTCGTTCTTGGCAATGATATCGACTATTCGGAAGAAAGTGCGCGCGGCGTATACAATAGCGGCGTTAGCTATTTGAGAACGAATTACTACGCTTATAATGGGGCGAATCCCGCGGTGATCAATGAAGCGGGCTTTAAAGGAATCTTCGACGGTCAAGGCTACGCGATCGAAAATATAGAATTTTCCACGACGGTGAACGGAAGCGACGGTTGCTTCTATACGGGCGGGGGCTTGTTCGGGTCGATCGCAACGACGGGCTTGGTGAAAAATCTCGCGT
>JAFTQB010000027.1 GCA_017462985.1 Clostridia bacterium | reverse complement strand
TCGAACGCCAATACGGCGCGATCGTCGTGGCGACGGGCTTCAAGCCGATCGCTCTGGATAACTTCAACGAATACGGTTATGCAGAAAATAAAGACGTGATCACCTCGCTTGAACTCGAAAGATTGATGAACGCGGCGGGGCCTTCCAACGGCGTGCTCGTGCGCCCCTCGGACGGCACGCATCCAAAAGTGATCACCTTCATTCAATGCGTCGGCTCGCGTGATACGAGCGGTTGCGGGAAACCGTATTGCTCGAAAATTTGCTGTATGTATACGGCGAAGCACGCAATGCTCCTTCGCGAAAAATATCCCGATACGGAAGTGCACGTATTCTATATCGACGTGCGTACGCCCGGGAAGAATTACGACGAATTTTACCGTCGCGCCGTGGAACAGTACGGCGTAGACTATATCAAGGGTATGGTCGGCAAAGTCTATAACGAAAACGGCAAGCTGATGGTGCAGGGCTCGAACTTGATCGATAACGAGCAGATTACGATCGCTTCCGACCTCGTTGTTTTGGCGACGGCGATCGAACCCGAACCTTCCGTTAGAAAGGTTGCAACGCTGCTTACGGCAAGCATCGATACCAACAATTTCTTGACGGAATCGCACGCAAAGCTCCGTCCTGTGGAAAGTCCTACGGCAGGCGTATATCTTGCGGGCGTATGTCAAGGTCCGAAAGATATTCCCGAAACGGTATCGCAAGCGTCCGCTTGTGCGGCGAAGGTCATCGGCTTGCTCGTAAAAGATAAGCTTAAAACGAATCCTTGCGTGGCAACGCCCAACGAAACGATGTGTAACGGTTGCAGCCAATGCGCAAACGTATGCGCGTACGGCGCGATCACCTATATCGATAAGGAATTCCGTCTCGGCGGCGGTAAGACGGAAACGAGAAGAGTTGCTTCCGTCAACCCTGCGGTCTGCCAAGGCTGCGGCGCATGTACGGTAACTTGTCCTTCGGGCGCTATGGACTTGAAAGGATTTAGCTCCAAGCAAATTATGTCGGAGGTAGAAGCAATATGCAAGAAGTAACGGAAAAGAAAGAATTTACGCCCAATATCGTAGCGTTTTGTTGCAATTGGTGCTCGTATGCGGGCGCCGACCTTGCGGGTTCCAGCCGTTTGACTTATCCCGCAAACGTAAAGATCATTCGCGTTCCCTGTTCTTGCCGCGTTAATCCGATGTTCGTGTTAAAGGCGTTCCAGCAGGGCGCCGACGGCGTGATCCTTTGCGGCTGTCATCCCGGGGATTGCTATTACGTTACGGGCAACTATTATACGAGAAGAAGAATGTCGCTTTTGTACAGCTTCCTCAACTATATGGGGATCGAAAAGGAACGCACCCGCGTGGAATGGGTTTCCGCAGCGGAGGGCGCCCGTTTCTCGGCGGTGATGAACGATTTCGTAAAACAAGTTACGGAACTGGGCGAAAACAGAAGATTGACCGATCTTCGCGTGAAGGAGGGCGAGTAATATGCGTGAAGTAGAACTGAAAATGAAAGAACGCGCGGCAGAGCTTTTGCAAAGCGGCGAAGTCGCCCGCGTGATCGGTTGGAAAAAAGGCGAATTTTATTTCGACCCCACGCCCGCGGTCTTTGAAAGCGCGGACGAACTTGACGGCTTCGTGTATAACGGCTTTTGCGGCGCAAATCTTTCGAAGTATTTGATTCAGCAAAGCAAAAAAGAGGGCAAAACGGCTATCTTTTTAAAGCCCTGCGATTCGTTCAGCTTTAATCAGCTTGTAAAAGAACACAGAATCAAACGGGAAGATATCTACGTTATTGCCATTGAATGTCAGGGAAAGCTCGACGTGGAAAAACTCAAAGAAAAGGGTGTTTCGGCGGTAACGGAAGTGGAAGAAAACGGCGGCGAAGTGGTCGTTTCCTCGCTGTACGGTACGGTTACGCTTGCAAAAGACGAAGTGCTTTTAAGCAAGTGCGAAACCTGCAAGAGCAAGGTGCATCAGGTAAAAGACGAGGAGATCGTCTTTAACGAAATGCAGGCGGGCAAGAAAGACCGTTTCGAAATGGTGGAAAAGCTGGAAGCGATGACGGAAGCGGAGCGGTTTGCGTTCTGGAAAGAACAGCTTTCCAAGTGTATCCGTTGCAACGCTTGCAGAAACGTTTGTCCCGCGTGCTCCTGTATCAAATGCGTATTCGATAATCCTGCTTCGGGCGTGGCGGCGAAAGCCAACGACAGCGAGTTTGAAGAACAGATGTTCCATATCATTCGTGCGTTCCATGTGGCGGGCAGATGCACCGATTGCGGCGAATGTAGCCGCGTGTGTCCTCAAAATATCCCCTTGCACTTGCTCAACAGAAAGTTCATCAAGGATATCGATACCTTGTACGGCGAATACCAAGCAGGGGAAACCGCGGATGGCAAAACGCCGCTCACCTCTTATACGGAAAGCGACGCCGAGCCGAACGACGTTATGAACGGGGAGGCAAAATAATGCTGAAAATTGCGAAAGAAAGATTGAATGAACTCTACGGAAAGATCGCGCAAACGCAAGGGCTGTTTATTCCCGTCAAAAAAGCGGGGGAAGTCAACTACGCGATTTGGGGCGAAGGCAAAGAAGTATCTCTCGAAACCTTAAAAACGGTAAAATCCCCTAAGAATATGTTTTTCCCGCAAACGGAAAACATGATGAAATTTAAAACGGAAGGCAAAAATATCGATATCATCGATATGCGCGACGAAAAGCGCCCCTACGTGCTCTTTGGCGTAAAGGCTTGCGATTATAAAGCGATCGAAGTGCTCGATAAGGTGTTCCTTGCCGATCCCGTAGATACTTTCTATAAAGCGAGAAGGGAAGCTACGACGATCGTAACGCTCGCATGTTCCCGCCCTGAAGAAAGCTGTTTTTGTTCGGTGTTCGGGATCGACGCCACCGCGCCCGCAGGCGACGTAACGGTATGGCTTGATAACGAAAACCTCTATTGGCAATCGAATACGGAAAAAGGCGAAGCGCTCACGGCGGCGGTGAAAGAATTGTTCACCGATGGCGGCGAAGCGGAAGTGGAAGCGCAAAAGGCGGCGACGAAAGAAATTTTGCAAAAATTGCCGTTTGCCGCGCTCGATCTTTCCCGTTTCAAGCCCGAAAATCTCAACGAGCTTTTCGACGATCCCGCTTGGGAAGAACTCAGCGAAGCGTGCCTCGGGTGCGGTACTTGCACTTTCGTGTGCCCGACCTGTCAATGCTTTGATATCCGTGATTTTAAAACGAACGACGGCATTTTGAGATACCGTTGTTGGGATTCCTGTATGTATTCCGATTTCACGCTGATGGCGCACGGCAACAGCCGTACCACGCAAATGCAACGTTACCGTCAGAGATTTATGCACAAGCTCGTGTACTATCCTTCTCAAAACGACGGCTTGTATTCGTGCGTAGGTTGCGGCAGATGCGTCAACAAATGTCCTCAGCATTTGAATATCGTGAAAGTGATCAAAACTTTGGGAGGTAAAAACGATGATTGAAGAAACTCTCATTCCGAAAGTCGGCGTAGTTACCGATATTCGTAAAGATACGCCCGACGTAAAAACTTTCCGCGTGGTGGGTACGGACGGCAAAAAGCTGTTCGAGCATATGCCCGGTCAATGCGCGATGGTTTCCGTTCCCGGAGTCGGCGAATGTATGTTCTCTATCACCTCTTCGCCCACAAATCAAGAATTTATGGAATTTTCCATCAAAAAATGCGGTTGCGTTACCGAAGTGCTTCACGCAATGGAAGTCGGTCAACAGATCACCGTTCGCGGACCTTACGGCAGAAACTTCCCCGTAGAAGAAGATTTCAAGGGCAAGGATTTGCTGTTTATCGCAGGCGGTATCGGTTTAGCGCCTTTGCGTAGCGTAATCAATTACGTCCGTCATTACCGTGAAAATTACGGCAAAGTCGTGATCGTCTACGGCGCGAGAAGCGCGGACGACCTCGTGGATTTCGAAGAGATCAAGACGGAATGGAAGAACGAGCCGAATTTCGAAGTTTATCTCACGATCGACCGTCCGCAGGAAGGTTGGGACGATCACGTAGGCTTCGTTCCTTCGTACGTAAAAGAACTCGGCTTGGATTCGAATATGACGGCGGTGCTTTGCGGCCCTCCCATCATGATTAAATTCACGTTGCAGGGGCTTTTGGAACTTGGATTTGAAAAATCCCGCGTATACACCACGTTGGAACTCAGAATGAAGTGCGGCGTCGGCAAATGCGGCAGATGCAACGTCGGCGATAAATTCGTATGCAAAGACGGTCCCGTATTCCGTATGGATCAGTTGGACGAACTTCCCGACGAGTATTAAGGAGAACACAAATGGAAAAAATGGTAAATGTATTTCTTTTCGGGAAGCGTTATCAAGTCCCGGAAAGCTTGACGATCATGAAAGCGATGGAATACGCGGGCTATCAGCTCGTTCGCGGCTGCGGTTGCCGCAACGGCTTTTGCGGCGCTTGCGCAACCATCTACCGTATCCACGGTCAGCAAGAGCTGAAAACCTGCCTTGCTTGTCAAACGAAAGTAGAAGAGGGGATGTACGTTGCAACGTTGCCGTTCTTCCCGCTCGTGAAGCAGGTTTACGATATCGAAAAGATTAAGCCCACGCAGCAAATTATGATGCAGCTGTATCCTGAAATTTATTCCTGTATCGGTTGCAACGCTTGTACAAAAAGCTGTACGCAAGAACTTAACGTTATGCAATATATCGCATATGCGCAACGCGGCGAATACGAAAAATGCGCGGAAGAAAGCTTCGACTGCGTTATGTGCGGCGTATGTTCATCCCGTTGCCCTGCAGGGATCTCGCATCCTCAGGTGGCGGTGCTTGCGCGCCGTTTGACGGGCAAATATCTCGCGCCCGAAAGTCAGCATTTGATCAACCGCGTGAACGAGATCGACGCGGGCGATTGCGAAGCGGCGATCGAAGCGATCATGCAAAAACCTCTTGAAGAGATTAAAGAGCTCTATAACCATAGAGATATCGAGAAGTAAGGAGAACGCATATGTATCAGTATACCGATGAACAAAGAGAATCGATGAAAAAGGTGGAAGCCACCCGTCAAGAACGCTTTGGAAAAGCGCTTGCGAGAATGAGCGCCGAAGAAAAAGAGCAGGTGCTTGCGTCTTTCCACCCCGACTACATTACTTCCGCTTACGAAGAACTCAAAGTGGGTCCCAATAAAGGCGGCAAGGTGCTTCACGAGCTTGCCGATCTTTTGCAGGGCAGATCGCGCGTTTTGGATATGGAAATCGACCTTACAAAGCCCGATTACGACGTAGACGTGTTGGTGATCGGCGGCGGCGGCGCCGGCTCTTCTGCGGCGATTGAAGCGCACGAAAGGGGCGCGAACGTGATGATCGTAACCAAGCTCCGTCTTGGCGACGCAAACACGGCGATGGCGGAAGGCGGTATTCAAGCTGCCGATAAGCCCAACGATAGCCCCGCGCAGCATTATCTCGACGCGTTTGGCGGCGGGCATTTCAAAAATAAACCCGAGCTTTTGTATAAGCTCGTAACCAAAGCTCCCGAAGCGATCTTGTGGCTGAATAAACTCGGCGTAATGTTCGATAAGGAAGAAGACGGCACGATGGTAACGACGCACGGCGGCGGTACTTCGAGAAAGCGTATGCACGCTTGCCGCGACTATTCCGGTTCGGAGATCATGAGAACGCTCCGCGACGAAGTATTCAATCGCGGGATCACCGTCGTGGATTTCACTTCCGCGATCGAATTGATCAAAGATACCGAGGGCAAAGCGGCGGGCGCGGTGCTCATGAACATGGAAACGAAAGAGATTCTCGTTGCCAAAGCAAAGACGGTCATCATCGCCACGGGCGGCGCGGGCAGATTGCATTATCAAGGCTTCCCTACGTCCAATCACTACGGCGCAACGGCAGACGGCTTGGTGCTCGGCTATCGCGCGGGCGCAAAGCTTCTTTATCCTGAAACCTTGCAATATCACCCTACGGGCGCGGCGGAGCCTACGCAAATTTACGGCGCTCTCGTTACGGAGAAGGTGCGTTCGCTCGGCGCTCAGCTCGTCAATAAGGACGGCGAAGCGTTCATGAATCCCTTGGAAACGCGCGACGTTACGGCTTCCTCGATCATTCGCGAATGCAAAGAACGCGGCAAAGGGATCAAGACGACGGACGGCGAGGGCGTATGGCTGGATACGCCGCTCATCGAAATGATCGGCGGCGAGGGTACGATCGAAAAGCGTATTCCCGCTATGCTCAGAATGTTCGGCAAGTACGGTATCGATATTCGTAAAGAACCGATTTTGGTATATCCTACGCTCCATTATCAAAACGGCGGTTTGGATATTTCCGCAGACGGTATGACGAGCATTGAAAATCTGTACGTCGCAGGCGAAGCGGTAGGTGGTATCCACGGTACCAACCGTTTGATGGGCAATTCCTTGCTCGATATCATCGTGTTCGGCAGAAATGCGGGGCAAAGCGCGGGCGAAAAGTACAAGAGCGTAGAGGTACAGGAACTTACCCTTTCGCACGTACAGGCTTTCGAAAACGAGCTGAAAGAAGCGGGTATCCAATCGGATATGCCTTCTCCCAGATTGCTTCCCGATTATCGCAGACAGGCTAACTAAAAAACAATTTTATATCATATAAAGTCAAAGACAAAACGCACGAGGTACGCTTTGTGCGTTTTTGTCCGCGAAAAGTAGGAGGTTTTATTATGGATTATTTAGGTATCACACTAGGTGCGCTATTGTCGAGCTTGTTCGTGATTTTCGTCATTTTGGCGCTTGGGTATTTGTTGGGCGCCATCACGATCAAAGGCGTTTCCTTAGGTTCTGCGGGCGTTTTGCTCGCTGCGATTATCGTCGGCGTTGTCTTTTTCCTTTGCGGCGAAAAGGACGAAAATAATAAATTGATCGAATTTGCATTCACGATCGGCGCGGAAAATCCCACGAAGATCACGCTTTGGGGCAGCTCTGCCAAGAGCGTGTTTAAGACGGTACAAGATATCGGCACGATGCTGTTCGTTACGTCCGTGGGGCTTATTGCAGGTCCGAAGTTTTTCCGTTCGTTCAATAAAAGCATGATGGCTTACGTTGCGATGGGCGCGGTTATCGTTTTGGTCGGCGTTGGTATCACAGTCCTTATTTCTTGGCTTGACCCCAATATGTCGATGGCGATGGGTACGGGGCTTTTATCGGGTTCGCTCACCTCTACGCCCGCGTTCGGTGCGGCGCAAGAAGCGGCGGGCGATCTTTCCACGCAGGTAACGGCAGGGTACGGCATCGGCTATTTGTACGGCGTTCTCGGCGTGGTGCTGTTCGTACAGCTTATGCCCAAAATCTTGAAAGTCGATATTGCAAAGGAAAGAGAAACTTTTGTTGCGGCAAATACCATTCAAATTCCCGAAGACGGGAAAAAGCGTTTCCAAGTTGAAGAATTCGGCTTCTTCCCGTTCTTTATCACCGTGGTTTTAGGTCTTTTGATCGGTAGTATTCAAATCCCCCTCGGCAGCGGTAAACCGTTCAGCTTCGGTTCGAGCGGCGGCACGCTGATCGCAGGGCTTATCGTGGGGCATTTCGGTCATTTCGGAAAATTGGATATGAAGGTATCCAAGCAAACGCTGAATATGATGCGCGAGCTTGGCTTGGTATTGTTCCTTGTCGGCGCGGGCGTTCCCGGCGGGATCAACTTCGTTGCCGAGTTTGATTGGATCTATATCGTTTACGGTATCATTATGGCAACCGTGCCGATGATTCTCGGCTTTATTCTCGGCAAGTTTGTGTTCAAGCTTTCGATCTTTAATAACTTGGGCTCGATCACGGGCGGTATGACTTCTACGCCCGCGCTTGGCGCGCTGATTTCTACCGCGGGAACGGACGACGTTTCGTCCGCATATGCGGCAACCTACCCGTTTGCATTGGTACTGATCGTAGTGGCTTGTAAATTGATCGTAGGATTACCTTTCTAAAAGTAACAGCGGAGCAGTTTTGAAAAAATTGCTCCGCTTTTCTTAAGAAAATCGATAAAATGAGGTAAAAAACAGTTGATTTTTTAGATAGAATAATATATAATAAATAAGCTGTTTGCAGAGATGGCGGAGCGGCTGAACGCGCACGATTCGAAATCGTGTTAGGCGGGAACGTCTACGAGGGTTCAAATCCCTCTCTCTGCGCCACCAAAAGGGAAAGGCAATGTGCCTTTCCCTTTTGGTGTTTTTGTCGAGAACAGAGAGGGGCGAGTGCGGAGCCGCGAGCGAAATTAGCGTTTTTTTGTGTTATGATAAAAAAGTTAAAAAAATAGATTATAAAAGTAAAAATTAAATATTGCTATTTCAGAAAGTGTGTGTTATAATAATCAAAATCAAAGAGAGGAAACGACGATGAAAGAGGTACATTTGATTGCAAACGCACATATTGATCCTATTTGGCAATGGGATTGGCAAGAGGGCGTGAGCGCCGTTTTATCTACTTTTCAATCGGCTGTGAATTTGGCGGAGCAATTCGATTATATCTTTTGCCATAACGAAGTAACCGTTTATAAATACGTGGAAGAATACGCGCCTGCTCTTTTCGAACAAATTCAAAAATTGGCGGCGCGCGGGAAATGGCATATCATGGGCGGTTGGTATTTGCAACCCGATTGCAATATGCCCTCGGGCGAAAGCTTCGTGCGTCAGATCCAAGAGGGTAAACGCTATTTCAAAGAAAAATTCGGCGTAGAACCTACGACGGCAATCGGTTTTGATGCGTTCGGACATACCGTCGGCTTGGTACAGATCATCAAAAAATGCGGGCAGGACAGTTATTTGTTCGTTCGCCCGCATCTTCACGAAATGAACTATCCCGCGCAGCGGTTTGTTTGGGAGGGCTTGGACGGCAGCGAGATAAAGGCTTGCCGTGCCGCTTCCTATAATTCGCCGCTCGGTTTTGCGGTTAAATGTATCACCGATCGCGTCGCTTTGCTGGACGACGAGGTTGTTTGCGTGCTTTGGGGCGTAGGCAATCACGGAGGCGGTCCATCGGCAAAAGATCTCGCGGAGATTGCCGAAATGCAAAAAGAGAGTGAAAATAAGTATATTCATTCCACGCCCGAAGCGTTTTTTGCTAACATTCAGCCCACGGCGCGCCTTAATACTTCTTTACGGATTTCTATGCCCGGGTGCTATACTTCGATGTACCGTTTGAAAAAAAAGCACGCATTGCTTGAAAACGAGCTTTGGCTGACGGAAAAAATGCTTTCCGTGGCTTATGCAAAAGGGGCTTTAAAGGAATATCCCGAAGAAAATATCCATACGATCGTAGAAGATCTTCTAAACGCCGAATTTCACGACGTTTTGCCGGGAACCTCTGTGCAATGCGGCGAGGATAACGGCTTAAAGCTGCTTGATCACGGCTTGTTAGAGGTCGAACGCCTGAAAACGAAAGCGTACTTTGCGTTGGCTTCTACGCAAGAGGTTGCGCGCGAGGGCGAGTATCCCGTCGTCGTGTTTAATCCGCACCCGTATACGGTGAAAGAAAATATCGAATGCGAGTTTATGCTTGCCGATCAGAATTGGAGCAAGGATATCGTATCGCGATTATCCGTTTGCGACGAAAAGGGAAATAAGGTAAAATATCAGATTGTCAAGGAGGAAAGCAATCTTAACCTCGATTGGCGAAAACGCGTGATCTTTGAAGCGGAGCTTGCGCCTATGAAGCTCAGCAGATATAGCGTCTTTGCGGAATTTGTTGAGAAAAAACAAGAGGAACGGACGAAAGATCTTCTGTTTGACGACGGGAGAAAGATCGTTGAAATCGACGGGGAAACGGGGCTTTTGAAGCGTTACGCGATTGATGGCGTCGAATATGTGAAAAACGGATTTTTGCCCGTTATGTTCGACGATAATCCCGATCCTTGGGCGATGAAGCCGTTCCAGCTTGCGCGGCTTGGCGATAACGAAAGTCCGTTTACGCTTTCTCAAAAGCCGAGCGGCGTATTCGAGGGGTTGCGGAGCATACAGGTGATCGAAGACGGCGAGATCTATTTGGGGATCGAGGCGTTTTTTGAAAAAGAAAATACGCGTGCGCGGATCGGCTATAAGATTTATAAAAACAACGATTACGTGGACGTAGACGTAACGGTGTTTATGGGCGACGCGAATAAATTCGTCAAGCTGAAAGTTCCCGTTTGCGTGCAAGGCAAGCTCATCGGTCAAACGGCGTTTGGTACGGAAGAATTGTATACGGACGCGCGCGAAAACGTAGCGCACCGTTTCGTTGCGATCGATGCGGGCGAAAAATGTTTGGCGGTGATGAATACGGGCGTTTACGGCAGCCATTACGAAAACGGCGCGCTGTATCTTTCCTTGGTTCGCGGCGTATCCTATTGCGCGCATCCCATTTCCGATCGTCCGATTTTGCCGAATGATCGTTTCGTGAAGAAGATCGATCAAGGCGAAAACAGCTATTCTTTCCGCTTGGGCGTGGTTGACCGCAATCAATTGGAACGCGTTACGCAGGAATTTACGCAAAAGCCCTACGGGTTGAATATTTTCCCGACGAAGCCTGAAACGATCGTTTTGAAAGATTTTAACGTTTCTTTAGAAGATGAAACGGTGAGCCTCGTAACGCTGAAAAAAGCGGACGGACGGGAGGGATTATTGTTCCGTTTGTTGAATAATACGGGCGACGAGGTTTCTACGGCGCTTTCGGTATGCGGCGTAAGATTGCCGTTGCAATTTAGAAAATACGAAGTAAAAACCGTACTTTATGAAAACGGGGAATTGAAAGAGCTTGAACAATTGATCATATAATCGAGCGTTAAATGAAAAAAGCATTTCGACGAGTATTTCCTCGTTGAAATGCTTTTCGTTTGTTTTAAAGGGGATTACGGGGCGAAAATCAAATGGTTTCTACGTTGATCAGATTAGAGTTGCCGCTCTTGCCGTTGGGCGTGCCGCCCGTAATGACGATGATATCGCCTTTTTTGACGAGTCCGCTCTTGATTGCGGTTTGTTTTGCAAAATAGAAAAGAATGTCGATCGAATTGAATTCTTCCGCAAGGGCGGGCAAAACGCCCCAACTCAGCGCCAATTTACGGTAGGCGTGAATATCCGTCGTCATACCGATAATATTGATATTGGGACGGAAACGCGAAACTTTTCTTGCCGTACCGCCCGTGCGCGTACAAACGACGATTGCCGTTGCGTTCAGATCCTTTGCGAGCGTTGCCGCAGAATGCGAAAGCGCTTCGTAGGTGCTTTCGATTTTGAAGTTATCGATTTGTTGGATATATTCCACGTGATTTTCGGCGTTTTCAACGATTTTAGCCATTGCGTCCACCGATTGCACGGGGTATGCGCCCGCCGCCGTTTCGCCCGAAAGCATCACGGCGGAAGTACCGTCGTATACGGCGTTCGCCACGTCGGAAATTTCCGCACGGGTGGGGCGGGGATTGTGGATCATCGATTCGAGCATTTCGGTCGCCGTGATCACGCGCGTGCCGAAAATGCGACATTGCGAGATAATATATTTTTGAATTTCGGGCAGCTCTCTGTACGGGATTTCCACGCCGAGATCGCCGCGGGCTACCATAATTCCGTCGGAAACCTTCATAATGTCAAGCAGGTTTTTTACGCCGGCGCGGTTTTCGATTTTTGCGATAATATCAATATGCTTGCCGCCGTTTGCGTTGAGGAAGTTTCTTGCGTCCAAAACGTCCTGCGCTTTGGACACGAACGAAAGAGCGACGAAATCGACGTCCTGTTGGATTCCGAAAAGAAGATCGGCTTTGTCTTGTTCGGATAAAAAGTCGAGGTGCAATTCTTTATCGGGGAAGAACATCGATTTGCGGTTGGAAAGCTCGCCGCCGATCTCTACGATACAGTTTACGTTGGGTTTTTCGATGGAAATAACTCTAAAAACGATCAAACCGTTGTTTAAAAGGATTTTATCGCCCGCGCAAAGCTCGTCGCAAATTCCCGCAAAAGAAACGCTCACGCGGCTTTTATCGCCCTCAACGTCTTCCGTTGTGAAGGTAAACAGATCGCCTTGTTTTAAATTGATCTTTCCGTCTTTAAAGGTTTTAATTCTAAATTCGGGACCTTTCGTATCCAAAAGAATAGGCAGAGGGATCTTCTTTTCTTCGCGGACGGCTTTGATCGTCTTAATCTTTTCCGCGTGTTGTTCGTGTGTGCCGTGGGAGAAGTTGATTCTCGCTACGTTCATGCCTGCGTCCGCCATAGCGGAGATGATTTCCTTGCTTTCGCTGGAAGGTCCAAGGGTACAAATAATTTTCGTCTTTTTCATATGATTTTTCCTTATAGTGCCAAAAAATAAAAATCTATGTCTATTTTACTCTTTTTTTTCAAAAAAAGCAACGGAAAAAGCGTGCATTTTTAAGATTAATGTGGTATAATTTCTTTAGATTTGAGTTTGTTATACGGTCGCGGGGCGCGCAAGCGTCATGAGGAAAGTCCGAGCTGCACAGGACAGGGTGCCTGATAACGTCAGGCGAGTGTAACCTCAGGAATAGTGCAACAGAAATAAACCGCAAGGAATCGTCCTTGTAAGGATGGAAAGGCGAGGTAAGAGCTCACCGATACCGTGGTAACACGGTATGCCATGTAAACTCCACCCGCAGCAAGATTGGGTATTTATCCATAGGGCTGTCCGTCCGATAAATACCGTGAATATCGCTTGAGCTTGTCGGCGACGGCAAGCCTAGATAGATGACCGTACACGACAGAACTCGGCTTACAGACAGACTCAAATCTCTTTATAGTTTATAATGCCTCGCAAAAGCGGGGCTTTTTATGTATTATGCGTGGCGTAATACATATGCCACGCATAATACTATGTCAGGTATAATAAATACGACAGGCAGAATACTGCAAAATCCGACTTTTTCGTCATAGTACAAACTTTCCCGTTCATACGATAAAACAAATAAATCGGAGCGTGGGCGTTATGTTTGAATGGTTGTTGTTGCTTTTTAGTAAAATCGTTTTTTTTACAGGGGCGATCGTAGGGAAAAATTCTTTTCCCAAGCCGCTTTCGAAAGAGGAAGAAGAAAAATATCTCGCATTGGTGGCTAAGGGGGATAAACGGGCGAAAGATATTCTCGTTAGGCATAATATGCGTCTCGTGGCGCATATTGTGAAAAAATACACGGGAGCGGCGGAAACCGACGATTTAATTTCGGTGGGGAGCATTGGATTGATCAAAGCGATCTCCACCTATCAAAGCGGGAAGGGAACGACGCTTTCTACCTATACGGCGCGATGTATCGAAAATGAAATACTAATGCTGATTCGTTCGAATAAAAAGCATAAAAACACGGTGTCTTTATCCGATCCGATCGGCGTCGATAAAGACGGCAACGAACTTACCTTTCTCGACCTATTATTCGAAAAGGAAGATAGCGTGTTCGAAAAAGTGGAACGCTCCGTACAAAAGGAACGGCTGTTAAGCGAGATTCGTCGCGTGCTTTCCGATCGGGAATTTACCGTGCTTTGTTTACGCTTTGCTTTAAAAGGCGGCGTACCGCTTCCTCAGCGCGAGGTGGCGAAGATGTTGCAAATATCTCGTTCGTATATTTCCAGAATTGAAAAAAAAGCAATCGAGAAATTGCGCAAAAAGCTCACAAGAGAAGATTTTTACGATTGATATTTCGTTGAAACGGTGCGGAATGCTTGACTTTTGGAGTAAAAAGAGTATAATCTTGCATTGAAAGATAAATACGAAGGTAAAAAGTATGGATATTTTCGGTTCGATATTAAATCAAATGATTTTTTTGTTCGCGTTTATAGCGATCGGTTTTATTTTATCCAAATGGAAATTCGTTCCCGATAACGCAGCGAAAACGATTTCGAAATTGGAAAATATCATTTTCGTTCCGGCGCTCGTAATGTCTACCTTTATTGAAAACTGTACGATAGAAGTTCTCTCGTCCGCGTGGAAGCTGCTCGTTTTGGGGTTTGCGATGGTGTTTTTGTTGATTCCCATCTCCTTTTTGCTTGCGAAGTTTTGTTTTAAAGAGAATTATCTTCAAAAAATAGCCACGTACGGTCTTGCTTTTTCCAATTTTGGGTTTATGGGCAACGCAATTATGAAAGCCGTTTTCCCCGAAATCTTTTTCGAATATACGGTGTTCACTCTACCGTTTTGGTTTATGATTTATCTTTGGGGGGCGCCCGTACTGCTTATTTCGGGCAGCAATTCGGGCGAAAAAGTGAAATTTTCGCAACGAATCAAATCATTCTTAAATCCTATGATGATCGCAATGTTCATCGGCTTGATCTTAGGGCTTACGGGTTTGGGAAAAGTATTGCCGACGGGAATTTTATCGGTGATAGAGGTATCGGGAGAGTGCATGTCGCCGCTCGCAATGCTTTTGACGGGGATCACCATCGGGCAATGCGACGTGCTTGCGCTATTGAAAAAATGGCGTATCTATTTGACTACGGCGATCAAACTCGTTGTTTATCCGCTGATATTTCTATTCATTTTATTCCTACTGCCGCAAAACGACTTTTTCACCGCCACCTTTTTCAAATGCGCGGCTTGCGTTGCGGCAATGCCGATGGGATTGAATACTATCGTTATCCCCGCGGCGTATGGAAAAGATACTTCCGACGCGGCAGGGCTTGCGCTCATTTCCCATTTGTTTTCGGTGGGAACGATCCCGTTGACCTTTTTAATCTTGCAAACTTGGATATTATAACCGTTCGTTATAGCAAAACGCCCCAAAAGTTGGATAAACTTTTGGGGCGTTTTGCATGCCGAAAGGCTTCTTTTATTACAAAAATAAATTATTCCGTTTGCAACGAAAGCTTGTACTCGGTGATCGCTTTGGAAAGCTGATCGGGGCAAGAGGTGTTGTTCTTGCATTTGATTCCCGCTAAAAGCGTTTCCACTTCGTTGATCTCTTTGCCTTCCACAAGCCGCGCAATGCCTTGCAGGTTGCCGCCGCAACCTCCGATGAAGCGTACGCCGCGAAGCTTGTTATCTGCGTCGACGTTGAATAAGATCTGTCTAGAACAGGTCCCTTTTGTAGAATAAGTGAACATATTTTTTTAACTCCTATTATTGTATTTCGTATTTGCGAATAAACTCGCGTTAATCGACTAACGTTTCGTAGATAGCGGAATACAATTCCGATGCCTTACATTCCCAATTTTTATAAATGTTTTGCGCGGTCTTTTTATCGGGTACGACGAATTTAAGCTCCAGCATCGGCTGAACGGGCGCGAGTATCTTTAAAAATACCGTATAAGTGCCGTCTTTGTTTTGATAGTAGTCCGCTTTACATTCCTGACGGTTGCGAAGCTT
>JAFTQB010000026.1 GCA_017462985.1 Clostridia bacterium | reverse complement strand
TTTTTATTTGTTTGAGAAAGAAAATATATGGATTCTATAAAAAAACAGAAAGTCTATATGATAGGAAACGCGCATTTGGATCCGTCTTGGGTCTGGTCGTGGCAAGAGGGTAGTTGCGAGGCAAAAGCGACAATCCGTTCCGCGTTGGATAGAATGAAGGAATATCCCGATTTTAAGTTTGTTTGTTCTTCTGCGTCCGTTTATCAATGGGTAGAGGATTTTGATTCTGAAATGTTCGCGGAAGTAAAAGAACGAGTAAAAGAGGGGCGCTTTATTATCGTGGGCGGTTGGAAAGTACAACCTGATTGTAATTTGCCCTGCGGAGAAAACTTTGCCCGTCAGAGTCTGTATTCTCAACGCTATTTTCAAAAAACGTTCGGAAAAATGGCAAAAGTGGGATACAATGTGGATAGTTTCGGTCACAACGCAATGATGCCGCAGATTTTACGTCAAAGCGGAATGAAGTATTATGTGTTTATGCGTCCAATGCAACATGAAAAGCAGATGACGGATAACATTTTTGCTTGGGAAGCCCCCGATGGATCACGCGTGATAGCGTTCCGCATTAACGAAACGTACTGCAAAAATTTTACCGATATGGAGCAGTTGGAAAATTATTTGGGTGATTGCACGTCGTTTTATCGGAATCAAGAATTTATGGGGTATTACGGCGTTGGGAATCACGGTGGCGGACCAACGATACAGAATATTGAGCTGATAAAAGAGTACAACGAAAGGGTGGACGGGAAGTATGAACTGATTATGGCAGACCCCGTTGAGTTTTTTGAAAAATACGAAAAAGAAAACATCTTACCCGTTGTAAAAGAAGAATTGCAACACCATGCCAGCGGTTGTTATAGCGCGGTATCTGAAATAAAAATGTTACTCCGTAAAGGGGAAACGAAATTAATGGAATCGGAGAGGTTTTCCGTGCTTGCAAACGTATTACTTAATAAGCGATACGATTGCCAAAAGATACAAAATGCTTGGGAAAATCTGAATTTCCTTTCCTTCCACGATATATTGGACGGTTGTTGTATCAAAAGCGCATACGCGGACAGTCTGTATATGGGGCAAGAGAGTATTTCGTTGGCAGAAAAGCAAAAGAACAGTGCATTGCAGACTCTTTCTTGGAAAATAGATACTACAAATAAAGAATACGGTTTGCCAATAGTAATTTTCAATTCTCATCCGTTTGACGTAGAAGAAACGGTGGAAATCAATAATAGCGCGACTTCTATAAAAGACGCGCAAGGCAATGCCGTTCCTTTCGTTAATATACCGTCTGAAGCAAATTATGTTTATGGGCGAGATAACGCAATTTTTCGGGCAAAAATACCTGCTCTAGGCTATTCCATATATTATTACACAACGGAAAAACGTAGAACACCACGTGAAAAGCTTTCTTCATTGACGATGGAAAATGAATATTTGCGTGTGCGCTTTGATAAAAGGGGAAGACTTGTTTCTTTGTTTGATAAAAAAGGAAATAGAGAAAGTTTGTCGGGGGCAGGAAGATGTGTTGTTATTGATGAAACATCTCATGATACTTGGAGTCACGCAAAGAATTATTTCGATAAAGAGATTGGTGAGTTTAAAGTCAAGAAAATTAAAAAGATTCTTGAAAACGAACTCCGCGAAGAGATTAAAGTTGTTTCCGTTTACGGAGCTTCCACTTTAACGCAATATTATACCTTGGACAAGGGTGATGATATTTTACGTGTTCGGGTAAAGCTGGATTGGCAAGAAAAACATAAGATGTTAAAATTTGCTTTGCCTATACAATGTAAAACGCCGACGAGTGTTTACGAAATTCCCTTTGGAACCGTGGAAAGACCTTGCAACGGTGAAGAAGAACCTGCGTTGACTTGGGGTATGGTAGGAGATGAAGAAAATGGATTGGCTATCTTAAATGATGGAAAATACAGTTATTCCGCAAAAGAAAACGTTTTTTGTTTATCGGCAATCCGTAGCCCTATTTACTGTGACCATGGTTGGGGACGGGATGAGGAGGCTCTTTATACCGATCAAGGGATACATGAGTTTGGGTATGCATTGATGCCAACGACAACGTCGCAAAAGGCGAAGATATTCTGTCGAGCAACAGCGTTTAATGTTAAGCCGACGGTGATACTGGAAAATCATCACAAAGGTACGCTTCCACTTTTTTATCGTGGGATTAACGTGCAAGCGGAGAATGTGCTTATTTCTGCATTAAAACAAGCAGAAGACGGCCATGGATTTGTTTTACGCGCGTATGAATGTGAGGGAAAAGAAACAAAAACCCGTATTTCTTGGACGGGTGTAAGCGAAATAAAAGCGCATTTTCGTCCTTATGAAATAAAAACCTTTTTAATTGACGGAAAGGAAATAGAAGAAGTCTTGTTTACGGAGTATAAAGAGTAAAATTATGTATTGCATCGGCTTTGATATAGGCGGAACAAAATGCGCGGTGTCCATAGGGGAGATTATCGGGGACAAAATCTCCGTTTTGAAAAGGGAAGAGGTAAAAACTCTTTCATCCCCGATGAATACATTGGATCTACTCGCTCCGTTTGTGATGGAATGGAAAGCGAAATACAAGGTTAAAAATGCAGGTATCAGTTGCGGCGGACCTCTGGATTCAGGGAAAGGAGTGATTATTTCTACTCCCAATCTTGCTAAAGAATGGCACGGCTTTGCTATCGTTTCATATGTAAAAGAAAAATTTGGGCTATTGGCGATTTTAGAAAACGACGCGAATGCTTGCGCAGTAGCGGAATGGCGTTTTGGCGCGGGTCGAGGAACGAAAAATATGATTTTCCTGACTTTTGGGACGGGGCTTGGCGCAGGGTTGATTTTAGACGAAAAACTGTATAGTGGAACGAATGGGAACGCAGGAGAGATCGGACACATCCGTCTTGCCAATAGCGGACCTGTGGGTTTTCACAAAGCAGGTTCCGCAGAAGGTTTTTGTAGCGGAAGCGGAATTCGCAATTTGGCACTGATACGTGCGAAAGAGCAGGGAATATCCATAGATGAAAACATTACGGCGAAGATAATCTTTGAAAAAGCGCGATTAAATGAAGAGTTTTATCAAAATATCGTCAAGGAAAGTGCGGAAAAGTTTGGTATGGTGTTGAGTATTTTGTTGGATTTATTCAACCCAGAAGTTATTGTGGCAGGCGGTGTGTTTATGAGAAATTATGATTTGTTTATGCCCTATCTAACCCCGATTTTGACAAGAGAAAGTTTGGAAGACGCACGTAAGGTATGCAGAATTTTGCCAGCGGAAATTGGAGAAAATATCGGAGATTATGCGTCTTTGGCTTTGGCGAAAGGAGAATAAGCATGAAAGAAAGTACGGTAAAAATTTTTGAAGAACTTTTTGAAAGTTATCCTGTGTTGGAATGTGTACGCGCAGATGTAAAAAAAGCATATGAAAGATTAGAAAGAACCTACTTAAATGGAGGAAAAGTTCTTTGTTGCGGAAACGGGGGCAGTTCTTCGGATAGTGAGCATATAGTAGGGGAGCTTTTGAAGAGTTTCAAAAAACATCGTTCGATTGAGAAAAGTATTTACGATAAACTGCAAGAATTTGGCGAAAGCGGTGTATATCTTTGCGAAAAATTAGAGGGGGCGTTGCCTGCGTATTCACTTAATTCGCAAACGGGGATTATGACGGCATTTGCAAACGATAAGTCGTGGGATGCAACCTTTGCGCAACAACTGTACGGGCTAGGAAGGAAGGGAGATTGTCTGATTTGTTTATCTACCTCGGGCAATTCTCGAAATTGTGTATATGCAACTTTAGTAGCAAAAGCAAAAGGAATATCAACGATATCGTTAACGGGCGCAACGGGCGGAAAGCTGAAAGAATATTCCGATTGCACGATTGCTGTGCCGCAAACGGAAACTTATAAAGTGCAGGAATTGCATTTGCCTGTATATCATTGCTTGTGCGCGATGTTGGAAGAAGAATTATTTTGAGTGAAAGATATGAATATAAGCGATAAAAAAATATATTTTTTGGGAGATAGCATTACAGAGGGGGGTGGCGCTAGTGCAGCTGATAAGACGTTTGTTTCTCTTTTTCAAAAGGAATATCCAACAGTAAACGTAATTAATTATGGGCGTGGTGGAACACGTATAGCTCGAAAAAGAATCCCGTCTGATAATCCAAAGGCTGATTTTGATTTTAATCGGCGTGTTACGGAAATGGCGGACGGTGCAGATCTTATCGTGGTTTTTGGTGGAGTCAACGATTTCGGTAGTGGTGATGCGCCTTTGGGAAGATTGGGGGATCAGACAGAAGATACTTTTTATGGCGCACTGTATGCGCTGTATGAAAAGTTGTTAAAAAAATATCCTTATGCAAAAGTTTTAGTGGTTACACCTTTGCACTGTGTTCGGGAAGATGTTCCCAATCGCCAAGGTAATACTTTGAAAGAATTCGTTGTTGCGGTTCGAGAAACAGCAGAGTTATTTTCTTTTCCCATATTGGATTTATATGCTACTTCGGGTATAAATCCCGAATTCGGAAAAGTAAAGGAAACCTTTATGCCTGATGGATTGCATCCTAATGATGCGGGGCATCAAAGGTTGTTTGAACTTATGAATGCGTATATTACAAATTGCTTGTAATAGACTTGGAAAATGATATTTTGGAAAAGATTATGAAAAAAACTTTATTTATTGAAAACTGGAAATTTTGTGTAATTCCTAATGCTCAAGTTGTTCGCTCTGGATTAGATTTTAAGACGGCGTCGGATGTTTATCGATGCGGTTATGATGTATATAACGCAACCGTTCCTGGCAATTTTGAACTCGACTTGATGCGCGAAGGTTTGCTTGACGATTTGTATCAAGGGGCGAATGTAATTAAAGCGCAACAGCTTGAAAATTTGCATCTATATTATTTTACAACGTTTACATATCGTCGTAAGCGGGGATTTGACGCACAACTTGTTTTCCACGGAATTGACACCGTTGCCGAAATTTATTTGGACGGAAAATATTTTGCGTTTACCGAAAATATGTTGCACGGGCATGTTTTTGACATCAACGACTTGGAAGAGGGGGAGCATGAATTATTTATTCATATTCTTCCCACTGCTATTTACGCACGAAAATTCAAGTTGCCTTCTATGCACAGGGCAATTAAATATAATTTGGATGCAATTTCTATTCGAAAAGCTCCTTATATGTTCGGTTGGGATATTATGCCTCGTATTGTTTCTGGGGGGATTTGGAAGCCTGTAGAGATTGTGTATCTTCCAGAAAATAGAATTCAAAATCCGTTTATATTTACTACGCGCGTGGATGAATATGGAGCGCATTTAACAACGAGATTAGAAATTGAAACAAAAGAGGATTTTCTTACAGATTTTACGCTTGTATGGACAGGTGTATGTAAGGGGAATTCTTTTCGTCATGAATTTACACCGTTTTGTTCTAATGTTTCCATGGATATTTGCGTGGAAACCCCTCTTTTATGGTGGCCGAAAAACTATGGCGAACAAAATTTGTATGAGATGCAACTGACTTTATATTATAAAGGAGTTGAGTGTGATAAAGTTTGCTATAAGACGGGCATTCGTACGGTGGAATTAAAGCGTACCTCTATATACCGAAAAGGGGAAGAAGGGGATTTTTCCTTTTATATTAATGATAAAAAAGTGTTTATTTTGGGAACAAACTGGGTTCCAACGGACGCCTTTCCTTCTCGTCAAATACAATATGATGCACGCGCGCTTGAATTGGTTAATGATATAGGATGTAACGCAATACGTTTTTGGGGTGGCAATATTTATCCCGATGAAAAAGTGTATGAATATTGCGATGAACACGGTATTATGATTTGGCAAGATTTTGCAATGGCGTGCGCACATTATCCAAGCAATGAGCGTATATGCAATTTAATGCGAGCAGAAGCAGAAGCCGTTATACAAAAATATCGAAATCATCCTGCTTTAATTGTTTGGGCGGGGGATAATGAATGCGATCAAATTGTCGCACGGCAATTTCACCGTATTCATGATGAAAAAGGAAAGCAGGATTGGATTAATCCTAATTTCAACCGTCTTACGCGTGAAATTATTTTTAATACACTTCGCGATTTTGATGCGACACGTCCCTATCTTCCGAGTTCCCCATATGTGGATAATGTAGCCTTTTTCAAAGGATTGCCGGCGGAAACACATCTTTGGGGGCCTAGGGATTTCTTCAAAAGTGAATACTATAAAGCTGCAAATTGTTATTTTGCTTCGGAAATGGGATATCACGGTTGCCCTGCCCCGAAGTCGATTAGGCAATTCATTCCCGAGGAGAGTATTTCGAAAATAGGAAATGCAATATCCTGCGAAGATCCTCATTGGTTGGCGCATGCTAGCTGTATGGAGTTGAAGCCCGATAATATTTACGGCTATAGGATTCCTTTGATGTTCCGTCAAGTGGAGCGATTATTTAAGGTAGCGTCTCAGGAGCTTGCTGAGTTTGCAAAGCAAAGCCAAATTTCGCAGGCGGAAGCAATGAAATTCTTTATTGAACATTTCCGTATTGCTAAAGGCGAAAAGTCTGGGATAATCTGGTGGAATATTATCGACGGATGGCCTCAAGTATCCGATGCTGTGGTGGATTGGTACGGGAACAAGAAACTTGCTTATTCTTACATAAAACGTTCGCAAAATCCTTTCTGTATTATGATGGATGAACCTGAAGCGGGGTATTTAAGGCTTTTTGCTATAAATGATACTCAGAAAGATCAATGCGTTCGATATACAGTAAAAAATCTTGCTACAGGCAAAACAATACTTTGCGAAGAAACGGAAGTTGCAGCAGATGAAGGGCTGATTGTGAATCAAATTCCCGAAGAAAGCGAGGCGTTTTACTTAATTGAGTGGGAAGCAAATGGAATAAAAGGCGTTAATCATTATGTCTCTTCGATTTCTAAGGGCATTGCCTTTGATAATTATTTATCGTATATGCAGGAGTCTGGTTTTGATGAATATTTTGAGGGCTTTTAATGAAAGCAAAAATGGCTTGCTTTTATTGATAGAATAATAATTTAAATGAAGGAATTTTAATTTTTAAAATGAACGATATGATAAATAAATGGTATAAAGGTATTTACCGCCGCAACTTGGTGGATATGCACATTGCCGATTGGAGCGAGGAATTTTTGAGTCAATTCGACGCAGACGGTTATTATCAGAATTTGGTGAAAGCCAAAATTCAATCGCCCATGATCTATTTGCAATCGCATACGGGGCTTTGTCACTATCCCACGAAATCGGGGAAAACGCACACGCATTTTGCGAAAAATCCCCGTGTATTAAACGAGCTCATCGATAAGTGTAAAGCAGGCGGCATGAAGGTTGTCGGCTATTACAGCCTGATTTTTAACAATTGGGCGACGGATACGCATCCCGATTGGGAAATGGTTAACGCGGACGGAACGACTTGGCGCGACCACGGTCAGCGTTACGGGCTTTGCTGTCCGAATAATCAGGAATACCGCGCGTTCGTTCTCACGCAAATGCAAGAAATGGCGGAACTGTTTCCGAATTTGGACGGTATTTTCTATGATATGCCTTATTGGGAAGTCGTTTGTCATTGCCCTGCGTGCAAGGTGCGTTGGGAAAAAGAAGTCGGCGGCAGAATGCCGCAAAAACTCGATTGGCAGGACGAAAAATGGCGTATTTTCGTAAGAAAACGCCAAGAATGGATGGCGGAGTTTGCCATGTTCGTCAGTGAAAATTCCAAAAAGATACTGCCGTTTGCTACGTGCGAGCTTAATTTTGCGGCGGGGATCGCTTGCGATTGGCTGGCAGGCTCGACGGAAGGGATCAACGCAGCGTGTGAATTTACGGGTGGGGATTTGTATGGGGATTTGTATAATCATTCGTTCACCTGCAAGTATTATTACGGCATTACGAAAAATCAGCCGTTTGAGTACATGACCTGCCGTTGCAATAAGAAACTGCGCGAGCACACGATTTCCAAGCCCGAAACCGATTTGGAAGCTGAAGTAATGCTCACGGCGGCGCACCACGGAGCGTCGCTTATCATCGACGCGGTTGACCCCGACGGCGGATTGGACGCTCGTACCTACGAAAGATTAGGTAAAGTTTTTGCAAAGCAAATCCCTTATGAAAAATATATGGACAAAGGGGAGCTGTATGCGGAAACGGCGGTGTATTTCGATAGCACCACGCAGTTTTCTTCGGACGGAAAATCGTATAACAAGGAATGTGCGATTCGCGCAGGTCGAACACTGATTGAAGAGCATATTCTCGTGAAAGTGATTGCCAACGGCAATATGGACAATCTTTCGCAGTATCAAATGATCATCGCGCCTACGCTTAAAGATTTCAACAACTCTGAAATTTTGAAGTTTATTTCGTACGTGGAACAGGGCGGTACGCTGTATCTTTCGGGGAAAGCGGAAAGCCGACTGATCAAAGAATTTTTCGGCGGCGAAATCAAAGGCGAAACGTACGGCAACAGCCCGTTTGAACGGGTTTGGAAAGGCTATGACGAGGTACAAGCATATGTTACGCCGACGGACGAGAAATACAAGGCGTATTTCGGCGAGTTCAATGAAAAATATCCTTTGCCGATCATTTATAAATTGCCAATTATGGAAAACTATCAAGGCGAAGTAAAGGCGAAGATTATTTTGCCCTATACCGATCCAGACGATAATACAGTGTTTGCGTCCATTCACTCCAATCCGCCCGCAAGGGGGACGGAAATTCCTGCGATTATCGAAATAGAATACGGCAAGGGCAAAGTGATTTGGAGCGCGGCAACGCTCGAAAACGACGATAGAGAGAACTTCAAAGAGATTTTCGCAAAAATCGTTAAGGCGAATGTGAAAAGGAAGATAAAGGTGCAGGCGAGCAAGTACGTTGAAAGCATCATCTTCAAGGACGGCGAAGACTATTATGTGAATCTGTTTGATTTGAACTTTGCCAACGATCTGGTGGAGCGCAAATTTACAATCAAAGCGGAAGAAGGATATCAACTTTACGATTTGCTTGACAATACGCCCATAAAAATGCAGGACGGAGCGTTTGTAGGAACGTTTGAAAAATACCGTTGGTTCGTTTTGAAAAGGAAATAAACATGGATAACAGAAAAGTGGGTAACATAACGCAAATGTGTTTTGCAAAAGACGTTTTCATAGACGGGAAAAATTGTATTTTGGTGCAAAACGGCGCACTGGAAGTGCTTTTTAATAAGGACAACGCGTTGGATATCGTATGGGTAAAATACAAGGGCGTAAATATTTCCTTTTTGAGCAAAAATGGATTAAACGACGGGGCGCGGGACTTTGTTGGTAACTTCGAGGGCGGTTTTTTATACACCTGCGGTATGGATAACGTTTCTTCGTGTGTGGACGGTAAACCTGTACATGGTAGCCTCCATTATAAAAAGTGCGACGTTGCTTACGCTTATGAAAAAGACGCAATTCTTTATGTTTGCGGCGAAGTAAGAGAAACCGCTCTGTTTGGAAAAAATTTCGTGATGAATCGTTGTTTTGCGGTGACGGAAAATTCTGTTTCCATAAAGGATACATTGGAAAATAGGGGGTATTCGGAAACGGACTACGTGCTTTTGTATCACGTCAATTACGGATATCCGTTCTTGGACGAATGCTTGCGCATAGAAATTCCTGCCCTTCAAAGCGATCCATTGACGGCGGTAGCGGAAAAGAATAAAGCGGATATGTTCCGTATCACCGCGCCCGTAGACGGCGGCGACGAACACGTGTACTATCACACTTTAAAAGAGGGCTGCGTTCGTTTGGAAAATCCCGAAAAGGAAATAGCCGTTGAAATGTGCTACGACGTACAAGATTTCCCCGTGACACTAGAATGGAAAAGTATGATCAGCGGCGATTACGCGCTTGGCATAGAACCGTCTTTAACTCGGTTTGATAACTTTCAAACGCGTGTGTTAAAAGCAGGTGAACAAAAAACATATAAAATAAAAATAAATTTCCAATAAGGAGAAATAATTATGAAATTGAGCGAAAAGTTATTCAAAGAAGGCAACGGTATTTTGCGTTTGAAGCCCACTTGGGTACCCAGAGCGTTCTGTCGTCCTGGTAAACGCATTAAGCTTCACCCCGACGATTATTACGTGTTAGGGCTTGAAAGGGGCGGTATCGACGAAAGATGGTTCGCTTCCACCACTTGGGCGGAAAACGGTCCTGCAACGCCCGACGACGAAGGACTTTCCTACGTTGTTTCCAAGGACGGGAAAGAACAGATGCTCCTTCGCGATATGGTGGACGAATTACAGGACGAAATCATCGGCGAACTTTGGGATAAATACCATAAGTGGCCTATGTTCTCGAAATTTTTCGATAACGCAGGTCCTTTGCCTCATCATATTCATCACCGTGACGAGCATGCAAAGCGCGTAGGCGCGGAAGGGAAGCCCGAAATGTATTTCTTCCCCGCGCAGGTGAACAACCACGGCGGTGAGTTCCCGTTTACGTTCTTTGGTTTGAACCCCGATTGCACGAAGGAAGAAATTAAAAAATGCCTTGAAAACTTCCATAAAGGGGACAATCATTTGCTTGATTATTCGCAAGCGTATAAAATCGAGCTCGACACGGGTTGGGACGTTCCTCCCGGAGTGTTGCACGCGCCTGCGAGCGTTTGTACGTACGAGCCGCAGTTCGCTTCCGACGTATATGCGATGTATCAGTCGGTACTCTACGGCGGACAGTGCGTTTCCGAGGACTTGCTTTGGAAAAACTGCCCCGAAGAAGAAAAGGGGAACTTCGATTATTTGATGGACGTTATCGATTGGGATTTGAACGTCGACCCCGACTTCAAGAAAAACCGTTTTATGCGTCCCATCGTACACCACGAAGACGAAGCGCATAAGGAAGAATGGGTTTGCTATAAATCCAAGCTTGCTTGCGCGAAACGCTTGACGGTATATCCTGGACAAAAGGTAGTAATCAAGGACGGCGCGGCGTACGGTATGATCATGCTGCAAGGTCACGGCACGTTCGGTGGACACGTGATAGAAACGCCCGCGCTGATTCGTTACGGACAGCTTACGCACGACGAGTATTTCGTTAGCGCAAAGGCGGCGAAAGAAGGAGTTGTTATTGAAAATTTAAGCGAATCTGATCCCATTGTAATGCTCAAACATTTCGCGGAAAATCCCGATTTGAAGTTTTGAAAATGATAGCTTGAGAAGATGATGAGCCTATAATCTTCGCTCTTATTCGAGCGCCTCCAATAGCGGAATTTGACGAAAAACAAAATCTGAAAATCGAAGAAAAATATGAAAAAAATATTTTACATACTTGATTCTAATGGTGAATTTTATTCCACGGATAGAACAAAGTATTATAGACAATTGACGGGACAAGCCATGTATACATATTTGCAAAGAGAGGCTGGAAGGAAAAAATAATTTGACATTTGAGAAGATGATGATCGCGATGTAATGATAGGAGTGTAAGTTCCGTCTGATAGGGCGAAAATATATGTGGCAAAACAGAGGCGTAGGCGATATATCAAAGCGGTAATGAAAGAGTTAGATAGGACAAGCATATATCATTCATCCTAAAAATCTTGCGGTAAAGGATGGTATTATTTGCATTCCCTCTTATATGAGTATTTGCTTGTAAATAAATTTGAATAATATTTCTTGGGACAGTGATGGGCAGAGCGCTCAAAGCCTTGAAAATAAAGGTTTTTAGAAAGGGTTATGCGCTGCGAATCCGCCTCAAATAGTAAAAGAGGGAATAAAATAAAAATACCGAGTTGAACTTGTAGAAAGTTTAACTCGGTATTTTAAGTGAATACTGTCCAAATTGCTGTCCTAAAACGCGGAATAAAATAGAAAAACGGGCAAAATTCTATTTATTTATGCAAACAAAAAGGCATTTATGCAATGATTTATTGCATAAATGCCTAATGTTGGTGACCCGTACGGGACTCGAACCCATGTTACCACCGTGAAAGGGTGGTGTCTTAACCGCTTGACCAACGGGCCGTATGCTTATGTAGTATAACATATTTCTTTCCGAATATCAACCGTTTTTACGGTGTGTTCGTAAAAAATATTTACTTTTTTTCAATGTGGTAGCGGCGATGAGATTCGAACTTATGACCTACCGGGTATGAACCGGTCGCTCTGACCAACTGAGCTACGCCGCCATGTGGTTGCGGGGGCAGGATTCGAACTTGCGACCTTCGGGTTATGAGCCCGACGAGCTACCTAGCTGCTCCACCCCGCGATATTGGCTGACTTTTACGGAGCTTTCCGCAAAAGAGCTTAATCATAATACTAAAAAAATAATGGTTTGTCAACTGTTTTTCGTTAAAAAATCAAAAAAATTTTGAAAAGTTTTTTCTCTTGACTTGCCCGCGGACTTTTTGCGCTTTTTTGGCGAAAAATACTTTACAACCAAACGCTTTTTCGCTATAATAGATTAGTCTAAATATATAATAAGGAAAAAAGCGAATGAAAATTTCCGAAAATTGGAAAGATTATTCCATCATCGCGACGGGCGACGGATATAAATTGGAACGCTGGAAGGACGTATATTTGCTTCGTCCCGATCCGCAGGTGATCTGGTCGGCGCAGATCGATCTGTTTTCCTATCCCAAACTCAACGCATATTATAAACGCAGCGAAAAAGGGGGCGGCGGTTGGAAATATTTAAAGCCGATGCCCGAGGAGTGGAACATATCCTACGATCGGTTGGATATTTCCTTTAAGATCAAGCCCATGGGCTTTAAGCATACGGGGCTGTTCCCCGAACAAGCCGTGAACTGGGAAAGAATGACGGAGCTGATTAAAAACGCGGGCAGACCCATCAAGGTGCTCAATCTTTTCGCCTATACGGGCGGCGCGTCGGTGGCTTGTGCCAAAGCGGGCGCGCAGGTAACGCACGTGGACGCGGCGAAGGGAATGGTGGAGCGCGCGGGCGAGAACGCGCGGCTTTCGGGCGTCGATACGGGGATACGGTATATCGTCGACGATTGCTTGAAATTTGTTCAGCGCGAAATTCGCCGCGGCAATAAATACGACGCGATCATCATGGATCCGCCCTCGTACGGCAGAGGCCCGAACGGCGAAATGTGGAAGATCGAAAACGATCTTTATAAATTCGTTGGGCTTTGTACGCAGGTGCTTTCCGAAAATCCGCTGTTCGTGCTTATCAACAGTTATACGACGGGTTTGCAACCGATGGTATTAAAGAATATCCTCACGCTGACGATGAAGGGCTTTAAAGGTCGCGCGGAAGCGTACGAAGTGGGGATTAAGACGGAGGAGGGCATCGCCCTGCCTTGCGGAGCAGGAGGTATGTTTATCAATGACGGAAACGATTGAACAAGAGGGGTTCGCTCCCGAATTTCCCATTCTTTACGAGGACAACCATATCATCGTCGTGATGAAGCCGCAAATGACGGCTTGTTGCCCCGACGAAAGCAAGGACGAAAATCTTTTGGATATGGTGAAAAACTATTTAAAGGTCGCCTACAAGAAACCCGGCAACGTATACGTGGGGCTAGTGCACCGTTTGGATCGTCCTACGGGCGGCGTGATGGTGTACGCCAAAACTTCCAAAGCGGCGGCGCGGCTCACTGCGGGAATGCAAAAAGGGGAGTTTGAAAAAAAATATTTAACGGTGCTTTGCGGCACGCCGAGCGATGAGCGCGGCACGCTTTGCAATTATCTTAGAAAAAACACCGTAAATAATATGGTATATATTTGCACGTCCACCGAGGACGGAGCAAAATACGCGGAGTTGGATTATAAGGTGTTGCAGAGCAAAAGCAAGTATTCCTTGGTAGAGGTGCGCTTGCATACGGGCAGAACGCATCAGATTCGCGTGCAAATGGCGGGCATTTCCCATCCCGTGTTTGGGGATATGCGCTACGGCGGCGCGCTCGCGCAAAAGGGCAAACTCGCGCTGTGGGCGTATTCGCTGTCGTTTTTGCATCCGATCACGAAAGAGCGGATGAAATTTATCGTCAGTCCCCCGCAAGAAGAAGCGCCTTGGAAAGCGTTTGATCTTGCCGAACATATGGAAATTAAGTGAAAATTAAAAAAAGAGCGATTTTCGCCTGAAATGCGTTTGACAAAACGTGCGTTTGGGTGTAAAATAAAAAGAGCGTAATAATAACTTACACAAAATTAAGAGGCATTTCTTTCATGAAAAACCAAAAATTTAAATTTTTTACAATGATGCTTGCATCGGCAATCGGTGCGGCGGCGCTGAGCGGGGCGGTCTTTACGGCGCCCGTACAAGCCGATGAAACGGCGGCGGAAAAATATTCCGTGTCGGTTTCCGAGGTGTTTTCTACGAGCGGCGCGACGAGCAAGACGGATGGCGATTGGCTTGCGTTCGATATGAAGAACAAGGGCTCCGTTACCCTTTACCGCCGCGATTTGGCGCTGAAGTGGTATAACTTGGACGAAAATAAAACCGATTATCTCAATTTTGAGCTTGCGTTTAACGATACCAACTTTACGGGCGTATCCGTCGTGTTGGAAACGGCGGTTGCCGCGGCGTCCAAAGAGGATAAAGCGACGAACACCTTGAAGTTTAAGACGGTTACGGAAAGCGAAACGACGAAAGTGTATGCGTCCGTAAACGATAACGAGAATACCGTGGAAATAACCGATCTTACTTCCGTAAAAGTAGCCTTGGGAGAAGGCGCGAATTACGGCGAATTCGACGTGTTCGTGGGCGGCGAAAAAGCGGGTACTTTCACCAATATTGGCGCGAATTACGGCGATTACGTGGCTTCTAGCTCCAGTTCGAGCGTGGCGATGACTCCTTTTTCGATCAAAGCGGAAGTGCGCGACAAAACGGCAGAGGAAACGGAAGACCCCAAAACGAACGTTTCGTTGAAATCGCTCAACTATCAAACCTTTAAGCTGGAAAGTGAGAAGATCGTTGACGACGCAAGACCCGTGCTTGTCGTAAACAACGAGATCACGGGATATACGCTTGGTACGGCTTGGGCGATGGATTACGTGGCGATCGACGTGATCGACAGATCGGTAACCACCTCGGTGAAGTATATGCAGTACGATCCCGATTTGACGACGGCGGAAAAGATAGAGGAAAGCTATAAGGATTTGACCACCTCCACCTATTTCTACGATACCAACTATATGGACGGCGACGTGGAAAAATCGGTGTTCCAAACCTACGGCAAGGAATATCTTTCGGTGAGATTCGATCTTTCCGACGAATATTATAAAGGCGATACCAAAACGAGTTATTATCTTGCGGATTACGCAAACGAGCCGGCTGTGCCCGACGGCGCGGCGGCAAGCTGGGCGGGAATCAAATTCGTGCCCATGGATCAAAACAAGGACGGCGCGTACTATTCGTTCTTGAAAAACACCAAAAAAACCGTTGGCGAGAAAGAGATCACCGTTACGGAAAAAGCGACGGATTACGACGAGATCGTCTACGATAACGACGAGAATACGGCTTACCAAGAGCTGGTTACGGAAGCCGCGAAAGACTTAAAAGCGGGCAAGGATTTCTATTTGCCTACGCTGAAAAACTTGATTAACGATAACGGCGGCTATAAAAACCTTTCGTTCACGATCAGCTACCGTTCTAGCAATCAAACTTCGTCTACGCCTTCTACGAGAAGCGCGACTTCAAGTACGCTTCAATTCCCCGTATCCAAATCGGGCGAATATCAATTTAAGGTGTTCGCGAAAGACAAGGCGAACAACACGATGTATTATTACGATGAAAAGGGCGAAAAGCAGGAAATTTCTTCGGATAATATCTGGGAGATCGATCTGATCCCGTACTTCTCGTTTACGGTAGCGGAAACGAGCCTTTCGGTGGAAGACCCCGATACGGATAAGACGAGATTGGATACCGTGGCGATCGATGATAAATACGACGATTTCGATATCGAGTTGCTTGGCGACGACGCTTCCGGCGCTTCAAAATCTGCAAAGCTTTACACCGTGGATCTTGACGGATACAACCAAAAGCACAACGCAAATCTTTCCAAAGATCAGCTTTATGAAATTTCCTATCAAGATATCGTAGACAAAGCGAAAGACAGGCTTTCCGAAGTAACCGACGGCAATTACGATAAGTTGTATTTGGAAGTATACGCGGCGGAATTGGGCGTGAGCGCGGAAAATATCGGCGATCTGTTCAAAGCCGTAACGGAATACGACGCGTCGTATGAGAAAGACGATATGCCCGACGATTACGCGTACGGTTGGAATTCTTCGGATATCTCCTTTACGGCTGTAAAGGAAGGCGAACTGTTCTTGGTGATGAACGTCTATACCGACGCGATGGTGCCTTCGCTCAAAGCTTGCGCCTATAAGGTGGTGGAAGTGGAAACCGAACCTGACGTGATCCCTGGTGAAACGCAATGGTTGGAAAACAACATCGTTTCCGTGATCCTGTTCGGTATTGCGGGCTTGATGCTCATTCTCATCATCATTCTCTTGCTTGTGAAGCCGTCCGATGAAACGTTGGAAGACGTTGAACAGCAAGCGAAAGGAAACAAAACCCAAAAGGCCAATAAATAAACGATAAACGCGTTGTCCGCTGCCGTTTGGCGGCGGACAATTTTTCAAAAAGGAGCGCCGAATATGCTTGAATTGATCGTGGAGAACGCGCAAAGCTTAAAACAGTTTACCGATAATTCCTACGCACAGGCGTCTTTTTTCTTTTCTGCACTTTTGAAAAATAGGGAAATCAAGGTCAACGGAAAAAAGGTGGGCGAGGATATTTTTCTTGTCGCAGGGGATACCGTTTGTTATTATCTGACGAAGAAACAGCAGGAAAAAGCGGCGTTTTATTTCGTATACGAGGACGAAAATATCCTTATCATTGATAAGGAAAGCGGCGTAAATTCCGAAGCTGTGTTCGCCGCGCTTTCGCGCGAGGGGGAATATTATTTTATTCACCGTTTGGATCGAAATACGAGGGGCTTGATGGCGTTTGCGAAAACGCGTGAAGCGGAACGGGAACTGTTTGCGGCGTTTAAGAATCATACGCTGAAAAAAGTCTATCACGCCGTTTGTTTTCGCGTGCCCAGCGAACCGCAGAGCGTGCTTACGGCGTATTTAAAAAAGGACGAAAACAAAGCTGCGGTGAAGGTGTTTTCTAAGCCGACGGCGGGCGCGGAAAAGATTGTTACGGAATATAAGATTTTGGAGTCCGCCGCGGATACGGCGAAATTAGAAATCGTGTTGCACACGGGCAAAACGCATCAAATTCGCGCGCACCTTGCCTTTATCGGTTGCCCGATCGCAGGGGATATGAAGTACGGCGATAGCAAAGCGAATAAGGATAAGAAGCTTTCTCGGCAGTTGTTGGTGGCGAAAAAACTGCAATTCGCTTTTGCGGGAACGCTGTCTTATTTAAACGAGAAGATATTCGTTTCGCAATTTGAATTGACTTTGTAAAAGGCGCTTTATGCGCTAATGCTTAAAAAATCGGCGAAAAGCCGATTTTTTTCGTCCAATCCCTTGACATTTCTCTTTTTTTATTCTATAATATGAATAGTTGATCATATGTGCATATGCTCATATGATCATATGCTCAATTATTCATATTGATTGTGAATAGACTAAAATAGCGGAGGTTAAAAGGAATGAAGAAACAAATCATGCCCGAAAACGAAACTTTGGAAATAAAAACGAGGTCGAAAAAGAAAGAGGTTGAGGGAAAGGCGGAACCGCATCTCGTTCCCGAATGTCAGGATCAAACGCACGAACAAATTTCCGAGTGGGCAAAATCGGCGCTTCCGTCGGAGAGCGGCGTGGAAAAGATGAGCAAGGTTTATAAAATGCTTGCCGAACCGTCGCGGCTGAGAATCGTGATTGCGCTGTTGAAAGGGGAACTTTGCGTACAGCATATCCTTTCGATCGTAGGCGGTTCGCAAAGCGCGCTGAGCCATCAATTGCGGTCGCTTAAAGATAATCGCTTGCTCGTATGCCGTCGCGAGGGGGCGAACGTGTTTTACCGTTTGGCTGACGAGCATATCGAAGAAATCGTTGCAAAGGGGTTAGAACATCTTACGTGTGAGGACGCTTAATTATGAAAAAAACCTTAAAAATCGTCGGTCTTGACTGCGCCGTTTGCGCGGGAGAATTGGAAGACGAACTCAATAAAATAGAGGGTGTAAAAAAAGCAACCGTTGTTTTTGCGACGGGGAAATTGCTTTTGGATTACGACGGGCAGAAAACGCTTGAAAAGGTGATCGATACCGTCAACGGTTTTGAGGAAGCAAAAATCGTAGAGGAAACGCAAGAAAAGCGAGAATGCCGACTTTTCGATTGGTTGAAGATCGCTCTTTCGGCGGTATTTTTGATCGGCGGCGTGTGTTTGGAGGCGTTTGGGGTTGGAACGGTAGCGCAAATCTTTACTTATATCCTGTACGGCTTGGCTTACCTTGCGGTGGGCTATTCCGTTTTGATCGCTACGGTAAAAAATATCGCTAAAGGCAGGATTTTCGACGAAAACTTTTTAATGACGTTGGCTTCAATCGGCGCAATGTGTATCGGTGAATTTTGGGAAGGCGTACTCGTGATGCTCTTGTATCAACTCGGCGAGCTGTTGCAAGCAATCGCCGTGGGGGCTTCGCGGAATTCGGTAACCAAACTGATGGAATTGAAATCGGAAAGCGCAACGCGCGTGAACGCAAACGGCGAACAGGAAACCGTTGCGCCCGAAGCGTTAAACGCGGGGGATACCGTTCTCGTCAAAAAGGGGGAACGCATCGCTTGCGACGGCGTGCTGGAAAGCGATAACGCTTTGCTTGATACAAAATCCTTGACGGGGGAAGCGGCGTATCGCGACGTGGAAAAGGGCGGCGAGCTGTTAGCTGGTTGCGTCAACGCGGGCAACGCCTTTACGATGAAGATCACGCGAAATTACGAAAACAGCGCGGTGAAAAAAATCCTCGATATCGTGGAAAATTCCATGGCGCACAAAGCCGCGCCCGAAAAATTTATTACGAAATTCGCAAAGATTTATACGCCCGTGGTGTGTGTGCTCGCCGTTTGTTTGGCGGTGTTTCCGCCGCTTATTACGGGACTTGCCACGCAAGGCGCGTTCGTGTTCGTCGATTGGCAACGCTGGTTGACGACGGCGCTTACCTTCCTCGTTATCTCGTGCCCTTGCGCGCTCGTTATTTCTGTGCCGCTCACCTATTTTTCGGGAATCGGCGCATGCGCGAAGCGCGGGATATTGGCGAAAGGCGCAGTGGGATTAGATATTGCCGCGGGGGTAAAGTTGGTGGCGTTTGATAAAACGGGCACGCTCACGCGCGGCAATTTCGGCGTAAGCGCCGTACGTACCGAAGAGGGCGTAGACGAAGCGGAAATGCTCGCAATGGCGGCGGCGTTGGAGCGCTTTTCCTCGCATCCGATCGCGGGCGCGTTTGCGCATCTGCCCGTCGAAGAACCCGCTTCCGCCGTGGAAGAAATCGTGGGGAAAGGCTTAAAGGGCGAATACAAGGGAAAGACGGCTTTGATCGGTACGTTGGCGCTCATGGAGCAATTCGGCGTGGACGCGACGGAAAAAATTTCCGCAGATACCGTATTATATCTTTCTTACGACGGAAAATTCCAAGGCACGGTAGAGATCGGCGACGCGATCCGTGAAGAAAGCAAGGACGCCGTGGAGCAATTGCATTCGCTCGGTATTCGCGTGGTGATGCTCACGGGCGATACTCCTGCAAGGGCGCAAAACGTTGCGTTGCGCGTGGGAATGGCTTCCTTTAAAGCGGGATTGTTGCCCGCGCAAAAGGTAGCGGAAGCGGAAAATCTCAAAGCGGAAGCGCGGCTTTTGTACGTAGGGGATGGTATTAACGACGCACCTGTAATGACCGTGGCGGATTGCTCCGTTTCGATGGGCAGCTTAGGCAGTGCGGCGGCGGTAGAGGCTTCCGATTTTGTGTTGGTTTCCGATCGTTTATCCGCGATTCCGCAACTATTACACGTTGCCAAAAAGACGAAAAATACCGTTGTGCAAAACGTGGTGTTCTCGATCGTGATGAAAGCGCTATTCATGCTTTTGGGCGTATTCGGCGTATTGCCGCTTTGGGCGGCGGTGTTTGCCGACGTAGGCGTAATGCTTCTCGCCGTGCTCAACGCGATGCGCGTTAAATTATCGTAAGGAGAGAGAAATGGAAAAGAAAAAAATCGTGGTTGCAACGGGCAATCAAAATAAATTGCGTGAATTTTCACAACTTTTTACCGATTACGAAGTGGTATCCCAAAAGCAAATGGGTTTTGACGAGGACGTGGAAGAAACGGGCGCAACCTTTGCGGAGAACGCGCTGATCAAAGCGCGCGCGGCGGCAAAAGCCTTAAATCTTCCCGCGCTTGCGGACGATAGCGGGCTGTGCGTGGACTCGCTCGGCGGCGCGCCGGGGGTGTACAGCGCGCGTTATTGCGGTTGGCACGCGGACGATCAAAGCAATCGAAACCTGCTTTTGAAAAATTTGCAAGGAAAAAGCGATCGCAGGGCGTATTTCCAATCGGCTGTGGCGCTCGTATATCCCGACGGCAGGGAAGTGATCGCCGAAGGGAAAACCTACGGCTATATCTTGGAGGAAGAACGGGGCGAGGGCGGCTTCGGCTACGATTGTATCTTTTTCAGCGACGATCTTAAAAAATCTTTCGGGGAAGCGACGGCGGAAGAAAAAAACGCCGTATCGCATAGATACCGCGCCTTGCAAGCGCTGTTGGGGAAGCTTGAACGCATATGAAAACGTTGATCGTGCTTTCGGATACCCACGGCAATAAAGCGGGCGTGGAAGCGCTCGCGCCGCTCGTCAAGGAAAACGACTACGCCGTGCATTTGGGCGACGGCTACGGGGATTTTCGGGAAACCTTTTTCGAAAACCCCGATAAAGCCTATTTTTGCGGCGGCAACTGCGATCTTTTGGCGGGATTGCCCGCCGAGGGCGTTTTGGAAATCGAACGAACGCGTATCTTTTATTGCCACGGGCACAAATACGGCGTGAAAAGCGGTTTACAAAATCTTGCCTATCGCGCCAAAGAACTTGATTGTTCCGTCGCGCTTTACGGGCATACGCATCTTGCGAATATCGCCGAAATGGGCGGCGTAACGCTCGTCAATCCCGGCACGCTACGTTATCCGCTCGATTGCGGCGGCTCGTACGCCTACCTTGTTGTGAACGGCGAAAAGGTAACCGCCGTGATCGTAGGAAATCCAATGAGATAAAAGAAAAAACCGTGATAGAAGTTTCTATCACGGTTTTTTCTTTGCGTAAAATTTCATTCACCGATTTCCAAGCTCCAAGTGGTCGTATAGGTTTCGCCCGCGGGCAAATGCCGCATATCCGCTTTTTGAGAAAGCTCGTCGATTTTTCCCTCGGTGGCGGGGAGAGCCGTCCAAGGCTCTAAACAAACGTAGGGCGAGTCCGTTTTCACCGCGTGACAAAGCCCGAAATATTTAAAATCTGGATAGCAAATTTTCACGAAACGATCGGTGTGCTTCGCCGTGAGCTTTGCGCTTCGGCACGTGCGCCCCAAAACGATCGCGTCGTTATCGAAAAGCCCGTGTTTTAACGGCAAGCGCTTGCCCATCAACAGCGGATAGGCGACGACCTCGCCCGACATAAATTTATTTTCCGAAAGGGTGTGTTGCACTACGGGCGTTTTTTCTTCAAATTCCAAATAATAATCCTCGAAATTTCCGCCGTCGAACGGTACGTTGATCCCGGGGTGTCCGCCAAAAGCAAACGGCATCGTTTCCGTTCCTTTGTTTTTCACCGAATAGGTGATATACAAAGCGTTGTTTTTCAATTGGAAAGTAACCGTAAAATCGAAGGCAAAGGGGTACTGTGAAAGCGTTTCTTCCGTGGAGGAAAGCCTAAGCGAAAGGCGCGTTGCGCTGCGATCCGCTGCGGAAAATTCATAATATCTCGCCAAGCCGTGCGCGCGAATCGAATAGGTGTTTTCCCCGTAGGTATACTTTCCGTCGACCATACGCCCGATGATTGGAAACAGGTTATAGGCGCGCCCCGTCCAATAAGCGGGATCGCCCTGCCAAAGATATTCTACGCCCGTTTTTTTCGAACGGACGGAAAAAAGCTGTGCTCCCAAGCTATTCACTTCGATACGGAGAAATTTATTTTCAACGGTATAGATCATTCTGTTTTGCTCCTTTAAGGGTTTACGGTGATATTGTAGCATAAATTTTCGCGTTTGTAAAGGGAGTGTGCGCGGATTTTTAAAAAATATGTACGCACGCGCGTGCGTATAAAGGACGGCGGTTTTGCCGACAATGTAAATAGCTATTCGTTACAATTTTATTACGATTTGCGCCGTTTTGTTACAGTTTTGTTACAAAAAACAGTGTTTTTTATTACAACTTGGGCGTAAAATCAAGTTACAAAACAAAAGGAGAGTATAAAAATCATGAAAAAATTAACGGCTATTGTATTGGCTTCGATCACGGGCGTATCCTTTGCGGCGCTCACTGCTTGCGGCGGCGACGAAACGGGCGCGGAAAACGTAGTAACTTTAAGCGGTTCTACTTCCGTACAGCCCTTAATGCTTAAATTAGCGGCGGCGTTCGAGGAACAAAACGCGGGCGTGGATATTCAGGTTTCGGGGGGCGGCAGCGGACAAGGCGTATCCGACGCGCAAAAGGGTACGGTGGATCTGGGAATGGCTTCGCGTGCGATCAAAGCGACGGAAACGGGCGTGCAAAGCGCGACGATCGCCATCGACGGCATCGCGATCATCGCGGGCAAGGATTGCGCGGTCGGCTCGGTAACCTCGGCGGAGGTGTTCGGCTTATACGCAAACGGCACGCCCATTCAAAGCGTGATCACGCGGGCGGTTGCGCGAAAAACTTCTTCGGGTACGCGCGGGGCGTTCGACGAGCTGATCAAAGGCACGGTGAACGGCGTGGAAACGGCGCTTGAGGACGTGCTTCTTGCAGACGGGGTATCCGAACAGGAAAGCGGAGGTTTGGTGCTCACGATGATCGCGGGCACAACCAATACGGTCGGCTACGTTTCCTTGGGTACGGTGGACGGTACCGTAAAGGCGCTCGACTTCGAGGGCGTTGCGGCGACGATTGAAAATGTGAAAAACGGCAGCTATAAGCTCTCCCGACCCTTTAATTTGGTATGGAAAGCGGATAGAGAGCTGAGCGAAACGGCAAAAGCGTTTTACGATTTCATTATGAGCGAAGCAGGGCAAGCGATCGTAGCGCAAGAGGGATATATTCAAGTTTAAAGGACGGGCAGGTATGAAAGCAAAAGCAAAAAAAACGACGTTAGAGGGCGCGGCGAAGTGGACGTTTGCCGTTTGCGCGGCATTTTCCGTATTCGCCGTGTTCGCGATCGTCTTTTTTATTCTCTACCGTTCAATTCCCGCCTTTCAAAAGATCGGCGTGTTCGAATTCCTGTTCGGGGAAACTTGGGCGCCGCATTGGGAAGATAAGGTGTTGGAGGGAAAAACGGAATACGCAAGTATCTTCGGCGTATCCAATATCGTACAAACCTCTCTCATCGTTACGGCGGGCGCGGCGGTCTTGGGCGGCTTGATCGGCGTGTTCACGGCGGTGTTTACGGCGTATTATTGCCCGAAAAAACTCAAAGGGTTTTTTGAACAGACCGTCAATCTGTTATCGGGGATTCCGTCCATTATCGTCGGCTTTTTCGGAGTAACCGTGCTGGTGCCGATTGTGGAAAAACTTTCTCCGCAAGGCGAAGGCATGGGAATGCTTTCCGCTGTTTTGGTGCTTGCGATTATGATCACGCCTACGATCGCTTCCCTTTCCAAAAACAGCTTGGAAGCCGTTCCCAAGGAATACTTAGAGGGCGCGTTGGGATTAGGCGCAACGAAGGATCAAGCGGTGTTTTCCGTGCTTCTTCCCGCGGCAAAGTCGGGAATATTTTCCTCGCTCATTTTAGGGATCGGCAGAGCTGTAGGGGAAACAATGGCGGTTTCTTTCGTCATCGGCGGCGCTTCGGGCAAAGCTCCCGATAGCTTTTTTAAGCCCGTCGGCTCACTTACGACGACGATCGCGGGCGAGCTTGGGGAAGCGTCGTTTGGAAGCGTGCATTTGAGCGCGCTCACGGCGATCGGATTTATTCTTCTATTATTCGTGCTCGCGATCAACCTCGTTTTAACGCTCGTCAAGCGGGGCGGCAACCGCGAAAAAACGGGCTGGTTTGCAAAGCTGTTTAGAAGAAAGAAATTAAAGGAAACGAACGCTTCGGGAAAGCATAGCTATCGCCGCGGCGGCGCGGTGCAAACGGCGCTTCGCTTCGTCAGTTATTTCTTTGCCGCGCTCGTTGTGTTCACGATCTTATATTTGATCGTCGATATCGTCGTTAAGGGACTGCCGTATATTTCCGCACATTTCCTGTTCGGGGCAACGAAAGGCGCGAACGTTACGATTTCGGCGGGGCTTGTAACCACGCTGATGGTGGTGGGAATGACGCTGCTCATTTCTCTGCCGCTAGGGATCGGCGGCGCGATCTATTTAAACGAATACGCCAAAAAGGACAGCAAATTCGTCAAGGTGGTGCGCCTGTTCATCGATACGCTTTCCGGCGTTCCGTCCATCGTGTTCGGGCTGTTCGGTATGATCTTCTTTTGCCAAATTTGCGCTCTTGGATATAGCGTTTTGGCAGGCTCGTTTACGATGGTGCTGATCGTCTTGCCCACGATCATTCGCTCTACGGAAGAAAGCTTAAAGGAAGTTCCGCAAAGCGTTCGCGAGGGCGCGCTTGCCCTCGGTGCGTCCAAAGTGAGAACGATTTTCACCGTCGTGCTTCCGAGCGCAATTCCCGGCATTATCACCTCGATCGTTTTGAGCGTGGGCAGGATCGTCGGGGAATCGGCGGCGCTCATTTATACTTCGGGCGCGGTGGTGGAAATGCCGACGGGGTATTTAAGTCAAGGCTCTACGCTTTCGGTGTTTATGTACTATTTTCAATGCGAGGGCTTGCACATGAACGAAATGTACGCCACGGCGACGGTGCTCATCGCAATCGTGCTTGCGCTCAATATCTTGATCGCGTTGCTCGATCGGGCGTTCAAGAAAAAAACGAACGGAAAGGATAAGAAAAAAGTATGAAAGAGATAGAAAAATTTACTTTTGAACAGGGCGTTGCGATCGAAGTGAAAGGAATGGACCTTTACTACGGCAATTTCCAAGCCTTGAAAAAGATCGAAATGACGATGCCCGAAAAACAAGTTACGGCGATGATCGGGCCGTCCGGCTGCGGCAAATCCACCCTTTTAAAATCGCTAAATCGAATGAACGATTTGGTGGAGGGTTGCAGAGTTGAGGGAAGTATCAAAATCGGCGGCGTGGAAATTTACGAAAAAAACACCGATCTGACGATGCTCAGAAAAAACGTTGGAATGGTGTTTCAGCGCCCCAATCCCTTTGCGATGAGCGTATACGACAATATTGCGTACGGACCGCGTACCTTCGGTATCAAAAAGCGCGCGGAGCTGGACGAGATCGTGGAAACATCTTTGAAAAATGCGGCGATGTGGGAAGAATTGAAGGATCGATTGCATAAATCCGCCCTCAGTCTTTCGGGCGGTCAACAGCAACGGCTTTGTATCGCCCGCGCGCTTGCCGTCCAACCGCAGATCCTGTTGATGGACGAACCGACCAGTGCGCTCGACCCCATTTCCACGGGTAAGATCGAGGAGCTGTGCGGGGAGCTGAAAAAGTCGGTTACGATCGTTATGGTTACGCACAATATGCAGCAGGCGGCGCGAATTTCCGATAAAACGGCGTTTTTCCTGCTTGGGGAAATGGTGGAAATGGGGGATACCGAACGGATATTTTCCATGCCAAAGGATAAGCGTACGGAAGATTACATCACGGGGAGGTTTGGCTAATGAGGACTTCGTATTTAAGCCAATTAAAAGAATTAAAGGAAGAAATTTTATCGATGGGCGAAGCCATTCGCCACGCCATCGAGGATACTCTGCAAGCGCTTCACACGCATAATTTGATCTTGGCGCAAGAGGTGATCAACCGCGACGCGGAGATCGACGAAAAGGAAAAGCGCATCGAAAATCTTTGCTTGCACCTGTTTTTAACGCAACAGCCCGTTGCTTCGGATATGCGCATCGTATCTTCGGCGCTCAAAATGATCACGGATATGGAGCGTATCGGGGATTTTGCGGCGGATATCGCGGAGATCGTAACCAAGGGCGGCAAAACGGCTACCTCGTACAATATCCCGTTTATCGAAAAAATGGGCGGCGCCGTTGTGAAAATGGTGGACGGCGCGATTCGCTCGTTTACTGATTTCGATCTTGAAAAAGCCAAAGCGGTTTGCGCGGCGGACGACGAGGTGGACGAACTGTTCGTCGGCGCGCGCGACGTGCTCGTGGGCTGTATTCGCCAAAACGAAAATTTTGCCGAACGCGCGCTCGATCTGATGATGGTTTCCAAGTATTTGGAAAGAATAGGCGACCATGCGACGAACATTGCCGAATGGGTGATCTTTTCGATTACGGGCGTGCACCAAAATACGGAAAAAGGACTTTTTTGAGCGGCGTTTTTGCGTATTGAGCAAAAAAATTGACGGTTTTCATAAGTTTTTACAACTTTTTTACAATTTTAAACTTTTTTTTACGATTTTATTACGATCAACAAGTGACTTATTTTTGAAAATATATTATAATAATTGTATAAGAACAAATGAGAAAATAAATTGTTGGGAGTAATCTACTTATGTTAACACCGGAAGAAATTATGCAGTTAATCCAAAGCCTTATTTGGCTGCTCGCGGGCGTCGGCGTGTTTATCGTCGGTATGAATTTTATGGGTGACGCCTTGGAGAAGAGCGCGGGCAACGGCATGAAAAAAATGCTTGAAAAGATCAGTAATAATCGTTTTTCGGGCGTTGGAATCGGCGCGGGCGTAACGGCGATCATTCAAAGCTCGTCCGCTACGTCGGTAATGGTCATCGGTTTGGTAAATGCGGGCGTAATGACGCTGATGCAAGCTACGCCCATCATCATGGGCGCCAATATCGGTACGACGATTACGGGCGTGCTGGTTGCGCTGAAAAACGATTATTTTAATATGATCATGTATCTTCTCGCATTTGCGGGCGTAATGATGAGCTTTTTCAAAAAAGAGAAGATAAAGATTGCGGGAAGTCTTTGCTGTGGATTAGGGCTTATTTTCGTTGGACTCAACATTATGAGTAGCGAACAGGCGTTTGGAAATCCTCTTGTCGAGGAAATGTTCACGGGGATTTTCAAGCAGATAGATTTTCCCTTGCTGTTAATTTTGGTAGGCGTTGTTTTTACGGCGCTTATTCAAAGCTCGTCGGCTTCGACGGGGGTCGTTATTACGATGGTTGGCGCAGGAGTTCTTCCGCTTGATTTGGCTTTGTTTATCGTGCTTGGGGCAAATATCGGTACTTGCGTTACGGCGTTGCTTGCTTCGATCGGTGCAAACGCAAATTCAAAACGCGTTGCCTTGATCCATTTCACGTTCAACGTAATCGGTACGATACTGTTTACGGCGATTATTTGGATATTCAGAGAACCCGTTGTAAATCTGTTGATGTCCTTGTTCCCTGGGGACGACGCTATGTCGCTTCAAATGCGCGTATCGATCTTCCACGTTATCTTTAACGTAACGACGACGTGTTTGTTGCTACCGTTTGTAAAGCAACTGGTGAAATTCTCGCAAATCGTTATCAAGGATAAAAAGAATGTTGAGGAAACTGCAACGTTGCAATATGCAGACGAAAGACTTTTGAAAGTGCCCTCACTTGCCATCGAGCAGGTGAAAAAGGATACGTTTGTTATGGCGGATATGGCGATGGAAAGCTTACAAACGGCGTTTACGGCGTTTGTTGAGCGCGATCTCGACGCCATTGAAAAGGTGACGGGATACAACGATAAAATCTCTGCTTACGGCGAGCGTATCAGCGACTATCTCGTAAAGATATCTGCAAGCGGTGCGAGTCTTTCGGAGGAAAAACAGGTTAACGCGCTCCACAGCAACGTAGGCGACATTGCCCGTATTGCGGAACTTGCCGATAATCTTACGAAGTACACCAGAAAGGAAGTGAAAGACAATCTTGTTTTCTCCGAGGGTATCAACGAAAAGCTTACGGCTATGCACGAGCTGCTCCGCAAACAGTACGCGCTCGTAAAGCGTATCGTTGTCGATAAGGAGTTTGCGCTCCTTGGCGAAGCGGACGGCGTGGAAGACGAGATCGACTCTATGCGCCGCGAGCTTGTAAACGAGCATATTTTGCGGCTCAGCCAAGGCAAGTGCCGCCCCGAAAACAACACGGTGTTTATCAACCTCGTATCCAACTTGGAGCGTATCGGCGACCATATCAACTTTATCGCGCATAGCGTCGTGGATATCGAAAAGAAACAGGCGGGCGCGGTTGCTTTGGGGGAATAAGTCGTGAAAGGCGTAGTGTACGTATTAGAAGACGACGCTTCGATCGGCGGGCTGATCAAGTTTTCGCTCGAACGCGAGGGGATCGTTTGCCACACCTTTCCTTGCGTAAAGGATTTCGAAACGGCAATCGGGGAAAAAACGCCCGATCTTGCGCTCCTTGATATTATGCTCCCCGACGGTAACGGCTTTGAAGTGCTTCAACGGCTCAAAGCGCGCTTCCCGCACACGGGGTGTATTATGATCAGCGCGTTGGGGCAGGAAGCGGATAAAGTGATGGGTTTAAACCTCGGCGCAGACGATTATATCGCAAAGCCGTTCGGCGTAATGGAATTGGTGGCGCGCGTCAAGGCGCATCTTCGGCGTTTGGGCGGCGACAGCGTTTTGACGGTGGGGGATATCGAGCTTCGCACCGATACGATGACGGTTACTTTAAAGGGAAAACCGTTAGAACTCAACCGCAAGGAATTCGAGCTGTTGAAATACTGTATGCAAAACGCCGATATCGTGCTTCCCCGCGATACCCTTTTAAACGAAATTTGGGGCTACGTCGACGCGGAAACGCGCACGCTGGATAATCATATCGCGCGGCTGCGAAAAATGGGCGTGGAAAATTTTGAAACGGTGTTCGGCGTAGGCTATCGCTTTAAAAAACAGTAAAAAGAAAAAACGGATAGGGCAGGTAAGCGTATATCCGTTTTTATTTACCCAAAGAGGTGTGTATGCGAAAAAGAATTTTATGGATCTCCCAACTCATCATTTTGGCGGTTTTGCTCATCTATACGGCGTTTTCCACGCAAGTGTTCTACGATAATTGGAAAAATGATAAAACGGAAGAATTGAAGGTGCAAGTCACCGTGTTCGACGAAACGCTCCACACGGTAGACGAAGCGGGGGCAAAAGCGCTTTCCAAAGCGCTTGGCGGCAACCGCGTAACCTATTTCACTCTTTCGGGCGAGGTGCTCGGGGATAGCGAGTCGCAAACGAAAGAAAACCATGCGGAGCGGGAAGAGGTTGCGGCGGCAATCGAAAAAGGCGAGGGGATCGCGGCTCGTACAAGCGCCACGCTTGGTGAATCGTATTTGTATTATTGTAAAAAAGTCACTGTGGGCGGCGGAGAGATACTGTTGCGCGTATCCGCGCGATTAGATAGTTCTTGGGCAATGTTTGCGGATATTTTGCCCACCTTGCTTTGGTTTATTTTCTTGGATTTTGCCGTTTGTCTGCTGTTTACTTATTTGGAAACGGAATATATTTTAAAGCCCGTTAAAAAGATCGCGCGGGACGCGGCGCTCAATATCGAGGTAAAAACTCCGTTTAAAGAATTGCAACCGATCGCGGAGCTTTTGAATAAGCGCAACCGCGAGGTATCCGAAAAGCTCGTCGAGCTGTCCGAGGAAAAGGAGCTGGTGGAAAAGGCGCAGCGTTCGAAAAACGATTTTATCGCCAATATCACGCACGAAATGAATACGCCGCTCACCTCTATTCGCGGCTATGCGGAATTGCTTGCAAGCGGCGCGCTCAACGATGAACAGACGAAAGAAGCGGCGCAAATTCTTTTGAAGCAAAGCGACCGTTTGACCAAGCTCATCGCCCGTATTATCAATTATAACGAGTTGGATAACGACGACTTGCCTTCGTACGAGGTGGACGTTTCCAAGCTGACGAACGAGATCGTAGAAACGCTGTTGCCCGATTTGAAAAAACGCGAGATCGCTTTGGAAACGGATATCGAAGCGGGGATCACGGTGAAAAGCCGCCAAGAGCGCGTAAACGAGGTGCTCGGCAATCTGATGCGAAACGCCGTGCGTTATAATCGCAACGGCGGCAGATTGACGGTGTCGTTAAAGCGCACGGAAAAGGGCGCTCGGTTCACCGTAAGCGATACGGGGATCGGGATCGCGGAGGAAAATTTGGAACGCATTTTCGATCGTTTTTTCACCGTCGATAAATCGCACAGCGGCAAGGGCGGCGGCTTTGGTTTAGGGCTTGCCGTCGTAAAAAAGATCTGCCGAAATTCCGGTTGGATCATCAACGTGAAAAGCACGCTGGGAGAGGGCACTACCTTCACCGTGGATATGAACGCAAAATAAAAAAAGTTGCTTGAATTTTCAAGCAACTTTTTTTCTGTTTTCAAATGCCAAATGCAAAGGAATGAGCGTTTGCGAGGGTAGATAGAACACCCAAACCAAGCCGCCGAACGGGATCGAATGTAAAAACGAACCCTCGGGGAAAGGGAGATATCCGCTGCTAAGCCCTACGCAAAGATCGCAAAGCAAAAATAAAGTCAACCCGATCGCAAACAGCAACCGTTTTTTGCCTTGCGCGTAAGCGAAGAGCATATTCACGGCGAGGTTGGCGATATAAAAGAGGGAAAGTGCGCTTACAGCGTCCGTCTTTTCACGCAAAACGGCAAGCATTGCCGCTTCCGCCGCGAATACGGCGATTGCGCGAACGACGATATTGGTAACGCGCTCTTTTTTGCTTTTTGCCGTAGCCATCAAATAGGCGAAGTATAAAAGCTGAACAACGGAAAAACAAATCATTCCGTTTAATTTATCTTCTTGTAAAATGAGGAAGTAATCGGCGGCAACCGTTCCCAAAAGCGCCAAGTTGATAAAAGTCGTAGGGCGTTTTAAATGCCCCCAATCTGCGTAAACGAGCGCGAATAAACACGCCAAAACGATGGAAAGAAAGGAAACGTATACGCCCGCCGTACCGCCGACGAAAATGATGATATACCAATACGCAAGCTCCGTGATTACGAACGGGATTGCGCCGATTGCTACGTATTTATTGCTTACTCGTCCCATTTGATCGCGCTCACAGTGCGCGTTTGCGCAAGTTTTTTCAAGAACCGCACCAAGCAAGCGATGCCGAAGATAAGCGCCGCAATCGCAAAGAAGCCCACGAGGTAAACAAGGAAGAATACGAAGTAATCCACTTGTTCATAAATGATCGAAAGGATGGGCAAGGTGCTAGGGAAGTTCGGGCTGATATAGAACATATTAAAGGTTTCGTCCGTGCCGAAAGGAACGGTGAGGTTCAAGATCATTGCAATCGAGATCATCACCGCGTACACGATTCCGCCCGAGAAGAAGTATTTAAAGTTGAGCTTTTTGCGGTTATACACCAAGAACGCGACGCCCGTAATAATTTGCGTGCCGTGGTGTACCATCGTTTGAATGTTGATACCGATCGTTCCCACGAAAACGTCGTTGGGATAGAAGAATACCGCCAACCCGCCAAACAAAGCGAACGTAGAAAGGAAAGACATGATACTGTCGCGGAATTTCCCCTCTTTCATAAACGCCACGAACGGCAAAAGATACAGCGGCGACGAGCAAAGCTGGAAGGGGAACGCGTACCATTGATAATCCCAAGTAACAACGCCCGTCGCTTCGTCGAAATTAAACGAATAGATGAGCTGTTTATAGATTTCCAAAACGAAAATAATCCCCCACAATACGCCTGCGAAAATACGCAAATGGCTGTCGGGGCGTTTTTTCACAAAAAAGTAGATACAGGCGAGCACCGTCAACACCAAAATGATGCCGACGAACATTAAATGGAACCAACCGTAGTTTCCCGGCCGCTCCATTTCGCCTTCCAAAGAATGTAAAAACTGTTCGAATGCGTTCATTGTTACCTCCGTAAAAATTAGAAAAATATAATCATTTGACAAAATTCGAGTTGTTTCGTAACTTCATCATACCACTTTCTCTGAAAAAAAGCAAATATTTTATACAATTATTAAAAAATTGTTTCTAAAATGTTTCCGTTGCGGTTTATTCTACCTGTTGAGTATATAGATATTGTATAAAATTTTATTATTTTTCCACACTTTTTCACTATTACTTATTACAAATCGCTTAAAAAACAAGCGGCAAACCTCTTTAGAAGTTTACCGCTTGCTTGGCGACCCAAAACGGGCTCGAACCGTCGACCTCCAGCGTGACAGGCTGGCGCTCTAACCAACTGAGCTATTGGGCCGTGTGGGATAAAGATAAGGGAATAAGTAATAGGGAATAGTGAATAGGTATGGGAAATTGAAAATTTTGGTGGGCCTTCACGGATTCGAACCGCGGACCAATCGGTTATGAGCCGACAGCTCTGACCACTGAGCTAAAGGCCCGCCCGGCATTTTCAATGCGTATGATCAACAACGCTTGTATATAATATACCATTTTCACGATAAAGTCAAGTGATTTTTTCTGCTTTTACGAAAAAAAATTTTTTCGAGCAAAGTTTCTCTTTTTCGCGGTTCTTCGACGTTCTTTTCGCCTTTTCTCGCTGTATAATAAAGCCAAACTTTTTCGAGGAGCGGTTTTTTATGCTGTTTTATACAACTCACGATTCGGGGGTGTTGAAAATGGTGCTGCAAGGCGAGCTGGACGAGCATACCGCCGTAGAGCTTCGAAAGCAAGCGGACGCGGCGATCGACGAATTTGCAAGTTCCAACCGCGCCGTGCTTGATCTTGGCGGCGTTTCTTTTATGGATTCGACGGGGATCGGTTTTTTAATCGGCAGGTACAAAAAATGCAAGCGCTACGGAATTCCCTTATACATAAGCAAAATCAATTCTCAGGCGGATAAAATACTTTCGATGAGCGGCGTGTATACGCTCATTCCCAAGATAAATTAGGAGCGTTTTTATGGAAAATTATATGAAATTGGAAATTGCCGCATTGGGCGAAAACGAGAGCTTTGCAAGAAGTGCGGTGGCGGCGTTCGCGCTCTCGCTCAATCCCTCGTTTTCCGATCTTTCGGATATCAAAACGGCGGTGAGCGAAGCGGTGACCAACTGTATTGTACACGCGTACCAAACGAACGGGGAGGAAAATAAGATCCTCATCGTTTGCCGTACGCAAAAGCGCGAAAACGGCGGCGAATTACATATCGAGATCATCGATTACGGCAAGGGGATCGACGACGTGGACGAAGCGCTTACGCCATTTTTCACCACGCTTCCCGACGACGAGCGTTCGGGCATGGGCTTTACGATTATGCAAACCTTTATGGACGGCTTTTCCTTGCATAGCAAGCGCGGCGAGGGCACGCGCGTATCGATGACGAAATCCATCGGTGTGTAAGGTTGGGTGCTTGCATGCTTGAAAACGACGAAACCATCGCCTATTTGCGCTTGGCAAAATCGGGCGATAACGCGGCGAAAGAAACGCTGCTTTCGCATAACGTTTCCTTGATTAAATGTATCGTCAAACGCTATCTTGGGAAAGGGGTGGATTACGACGATCTTTTTCAGCTCGCCTGTATGGGCTTTTTAAAAGCGATCTCGGGCTTCGACGAATCGTTCGGCGTAAAATTTTCCACCTACGCCGTGCCGATGATTGCGGGCGAGATCAAACGCTTCATGCGCGACGACGGCTCGGTGAAAGTATCGCGCGCGATGAAGCAAACGGCAAAGGAAATGAACGCATATATCGAAACTTACCTGTTTGAACGGGGCGTGCAGCCCACGGTAAAGCAGGTGGCGGAGTATTTTAAAATGGAGGAAAGCGAGGCGGTGTTTATTCTCGGTTCTTCCAAAATGCCCGTTTCCATTTATGCCGGTTCGGAATTTAAAGACGGCAAGGAGCGCGAGCTGGTGGATACTCTGCCCGCCGTAGATACGCAAGAGGATATGATCGAAAGTTTGCTCCTAAAAGGCGCGATCAACGCGCTGCCCGAACGGGAACGCAAAATCATTATATTGCGGTATTTTCGCGATATGACGCAAAGCGAGGTTGCCGAGCGGATCGGCGTGAGCCAAGTGCAGGTATCTCGCATCGAAAACAAAATTATTCAAACCTTCCGTGAAAAATTAAGCGGCTGACGGCGGCAGAAAGCAAGAAAAATTTCTATCCGCCGTCTTTTTTGTTTGCAATTGCGTAAAAATTTGCTATAATAAAAAGGCTATGAAACAAACGCAAGAAAACAAAAATAGATTTCTTTCCTCGTTGCTTGGGGAAATGACGGTGGAAAAATCGTCGGGGCTGGCGTTTAGCGCGGCGGTGCTTTTGCCCGTGCTCTTATCGTTCGTGTTCGTGATGATCGCTGGCGCGGCGGGGCTGTTCGTCAAAGGGGTAGAGGAACAGGATTGGTATCGCTACTTTAATTTTTTGCTTCCGCAAATTTCCTTTGCGATCGTTTGTTTTGCGTTTTTTTATCTTTCCAAAACGAGCGTGAAAACGGTGATCGGAACGCCCAAATGGTATTATTTTGCGATCGCCTTGATCTTGCAATTCGGCTTGCTTGCGCTTTCGGAACTGAATACTTGGTTTATCGAATTTTTAGAAAGTTTCGGCTACGAAAATTCTTCCGTGCAGCTTCCCTCGCTTGCGGGCGGCGGCGTATTCGGCGTGTTGCTCGTTGTGGCGGTATTGCCCGCGGTCTTTGAAGAATTATTGTTTCGCGGCGTGCTGTTAAAGGGCTTGCGCTCCTTTCCGATTTGGGCGGCGGCGCTTCTTTGCGGCGGTATGTTTTCTTTGTTTCATCAAAACCCCGCGCAAACGGTCTATCAGTTTTGTTGCGGCGCAGCGTTCGCGCTCGTCGCGCTCCGTTCGGGGAGCGTGCTTCCCACGGTGCTGATGCACTTTTTCAATAACGGGCTGATCATCGTCTTAGAATATTTCGGCGCGAGCGTGGAGCATTTGCCCTTGCCCGTGTTGATTGCGGCGATCGTATGCCTTTTGGGCAGCGTTTTCTTCCTCGTGTTCGAGGAAAAACTTCTCAAAAAAACGCCGACGAATATTTTTACAGAGGAAAAGACGGGAAGCAAAAAAGAATTTTTCCTGTGTGCGGCGGTGGGCTTGACCGTCTGTATCGCCGTTTGGTTTTTCGTATTGTTCGGGGGCGCGTAAGATGCAAAAGATCTATTTTGTCGTAGTGGGTAAGATCAAGGAAAGCTTCTATCGCGAAGCAGTGTCGGAATATACCAAGCGCATCTCCCGTTTTGCAAAGGTAGAGATCAAAGAGCTTCCCGAGGGCGCATCGCTTGAAGCGGAGGCGGACGATATTTTGCGCGCCGTAAAGGGCTATACGGTCGCGCTCGCCGTCGAGGGGGAAAAATATTCGAGCGAAAAGCTCGCGAAAAAACTGCAAACGCTGACGGACGCGGGCAAGGAAATCACTTTTGTGATCGGCTCGTCTTGCGGTCTTTCCGAGCGTGTGAAAGCGGCGGCGGATTTGACGCTGTCCTTGTCGGATAGGACCGTTCCGCATCAGCTCATGCGGGTGATCTTGGCGGAGCAAGTGTACCGCGCGTTTATGATCAACGCGGGCGCAACCTATCATAAATAGTCATAAACCGCGCGTTTGCGGCATATATTGCCGCATGAATATTTATCAAGAGATCACGGCTTTTTACCAAAGCGTAAAAACGGAAAAGAGAATTATCGGCACGAGTCTTTTAGGGCGCAACCTCTATGCGGTGAAGGTGGGCGACGGCTCTCCCGTAGGCATTGCGACGTATGCCATTCACGGCAGAGAATTTATTACGGCAAAGCTCGCGCGCGTACATTATTATTACGGCGTTAAAGGCACGCTTTGGTTGGTTCCGCTCGTCAATCCCGACGGCGCGCTGTTATCGGAAGTGGGGCGATGGAGCGCCCGCGGCGGCGAATACGACGGCTTTTTATCCCGCTTTACCGCCGAGGAATTGAGGCTTTGGAAAGCAAACGCGCGCGGCGTGGATCTGAACGTAAATTTCGACGCCGAGTGGGGAAATGGCTTAAAAAACACGCGGACGGCGGGCGCGGAAAATTATATCGGCGCGAAAGCGTTTTCAGAACCGGAAACGCGTGCGCTTCGAGATTTTACTTTGCGAGTGCGCCCTGATTATACGGTGAGCTATCATACGAAGGGCGAGGAAATTTATTGGCGCTTTCATCAGTCGGCGCATACCTGCCTAAGGGATAAGCGGCTCGCTGAAGTGATCTCCGCGGCGACGGGGTATCCGTTGCGGGAAGCGTACGGAAGCGTGGGCGGATATAAGGATTGGTGTATTCTCACGCTGGGAATTCCCTCTTTCACGGTGGAAGTCGGCTCGGACGATTGCAAACATCCTTTGGGCGAACGGGATTTTGAACGGTTAAAAATAAAAAACGATCGCGCGCTATACGCGCTTTCAATGGCGGTAACGCCGCAAGGATAGATATGAGAAGATTGACCAAAGAAGAAAAATTTATGCGCCGTGCGATCGCGGCGGCAAAGCGCGGATTGGCGCAAGGCGAAGTGCCCATCGGCGCGGTGGTGGTGTACGAGGGAAAAGTGGTGGCGAGCGGCTACAATCGCCGCGCGAAGCTGCAACTTGCTTCCGCCCACGCGGAGATGATGGCGATCGATCGGGCGTGCAAAAAATTCCGTTCTTGGCGGCTTCCCGAGGGCTGCGAACTGTACGTTACTTTAGAACCTTGCCCCATGTGCATGGGCGCGGCGCTGAATGCGCGCGTGGATAAAATTTATTTCGGCGCGTACGAACAAAAAGGGCGTTCGCTCACGGGCGAGCTTGCGGCGGCGAATTTGCTCAACCATACGGTAGAAGTTACGGGCGGCGTTTTGGAAGAAGACTGTTCGGGCGTTTTGACGGGGTTTTTCACGGCGATGCGCCAACGCGCAAAAGAAGAAAAGGAACGCAAAAAAGCCGAGGACGCGGAAAACGAAATCGAGAAGTAAAAAAAGTTTTTGCTTAAAACCCGCTCATTTTGGTTGACTTAAAAAAAGAAAAAAGCTATTATAATATTGTCCTGAAAAAAGGGGCGATTTGGTGAGAGGGAAACTACGGCGGAAACGCCGAGGTTATTTACAACGGAAAATGCGCGTGCGGTCGCGGGAAAGCGACCGTTCGCGACAAAAATACAAGGATGGTTTTACATGATCACTCACGGTAATGAAATCAAGTTGTTCTGCGGTAATTCCAACCGCCCTTTGGCGGAGGCGATCGCGAAAAAGCTCAATACCGAGCTTGGCAACATCGAAGTGGCTACCTTCTCCGACGGGGAAATCAACGTGCATATTGCGGAAACGGTGCGCGGTAGAGATTTGTTCATCATTCAATCTACTTGCTCGCCCGTAAACGATAATCTGATGGAACTTCTCATCATGATCGACGCCGCAAAACGCGCTTCTGCGGGCCGTATCACGGCGGTCGTTCCTTATTTTGGGTACGCGCGCCAAGATAGAAAAGCGCGTTCGCGCGATCCCATCACGGCAAAGCTCGTGGCGAACTTGATCACGGCGGCGGGCGCCGACCGCGTTTTGACGATGGATCTGCACGCGGAACAAATTCAAGGCTTTTTCGATATTCCCGTAGATAACCTGCTCGGCGGGCCTACGCTTTGCAATTATTTTGCAAAAGAAGGCAATATCGATGTCGTTGTTGCTCCCGACCTCGGTTCGGTTAAGCGCGCAAGAAAGGTTGCCGAAAAATTTGGCGTTCCCATCGCAATCATCGATAAGCGCCGTCCCAAGGCGAACGTGATGGAGGTTATGAACATCATCGGCGACGTAAACGGCAAGAGATGCTTGATGCTCGACGATATGATCGATACGGCGGGTACGATCGTCCAAGGCGCGCAAGCGCTGAAAGACGCGGGCGCTACGGAAATTTACGCGGGCTGTACCCACGCCGTTTTGAGTGGTCCTGCGCTTGAAAGATTGCAAAAATCCACGATCGACAAGCTCGTTATGCTCGATACCATTCATCTTTCCGAGGATAAGATGCTTGATAAGTTCAAGGTGCTTTCCGTTGCGGATATCTTCGCGGCGGCGATCGAAAACGTCTACCTTGATAAACCGATGTCTAAATTATACGACTAAAACGAAAGAAGAAACTCCCGCCGTCGCTTTTGCGGCGGCGGTTTTCAATAAGGAAACGGATATGTATTTAATCGTAGGCTTGAGAAATCCCGATAAAAAATACGAAAAAACTTTTCATAATATGGGCTATATCGCCGTAGGCGACGCAGCGGAAATTTTGGGCGCGAAGTTCAAGAAAAAGGAATGTGAAGCTTCCGTAGCGGAAGCGTTCGTCGGCGGCGAAAAGGTCATCATCGCCCGCCCGCTCACCTATATGAACAATTCGGGCCGGGCGGTGAAGCAGCTCATGGCAAAATATAAGATCGCGCCCGAAAATCTGATCGTTATTTACGATGATTACGATCTTCCCAAGGGCAAGATCCGTATTCGCGCGGCGGGCAGCGCGGGCACGCATAACGGTATGCGGAGTATCATCGGGGAAACGGGCTTAAAAGAGTTTGCCCGTATTCGCGTGGGGATTCGCGACGAGGAAGCGAATATCCCCATCATCGATTACGTGCTTTCGGAAGTGCGAAAGGACGATTATCAATTATTTGCCGACGCATGCCGCAAAGCGGGCGAGGCTGCGGCGGAATTTGCCAAGGGCACGCGTATCGATCTGGTGATGGGCAAATATAACGCTTAGGAAAAGAAATGAAGGAACGCTTTTTCTCTTTTTCACAATTAAACGGGGAGTATCCCGAACTTGGAGAAAATATCCGCTGCGGCACGCCGACGGCGGTTTTCGGCGTTTCCGATCCCTTAAAGTATTTGGTCGCTTCCCTGCCGCGGCTTCCCGTCGTCTACGTAACGGCGGATAGAAGCTCCGCAAAAAAAGCGGCGGAAAATATCGCCACGCTTTCGGGCAAGCGCGTGGAAGTGCTTTCGGCAAAAGACGAGGTGCTTTTGTATCGAAAAGCGCTTTCCAAAGATTCTCTGTTCAAGCGCCTTTGCGGCGTTTACGCTCTGCAAACGGATTGCCCCGTCGTGGTTGCCGAAATCGACGCGCTTTTGCAGCTTTTTCCCAAAACGCTCCCCACGCTCACCTTGACGGAAGGGGAAGAAACCGACTTTTTATCGCTGGTAAAAACGCTGACGGAAATGGGCTACGCGCGCGTGTTCGACGTGGAAACGAAAGGCTCGTTCGCGCTTCGGGGCGATATTTTGGATATCTATCCTGTGAATGCGGAAAATCCTTTGCGCGTTGACTTTTTCGGGGATAGCGTGGAAAAGATCAAGCCCTACGATATCGTTACGGGCAACCGCTTGCCGTCGGTGAAAGAAACGGTGGTGCTTTCCGCCACCGACGTGGTGATGGAAAAAGGCGAGGTCGAGGGAATAAAAACGGCTTTGCGCGAGGGGCTTCGCTCGTTTAAAACGTCGGACGCGTACTCGCGGGCAAATACGATTGCCGACGAGCTGTTTTCCTCGCTGGAAACGGGGAACGGCGATAGCTATTTATTGCCTCTTTTAAAAAACTCCGTCAGCTTTTTCGATATTCTCCCCCCCGATACCGTCGTGATGTTCGACGAGGGCAAAACGCTGTTTGATAAATTCAACGCGATCTATAAAGAACACGAGGAACGCTTTTCGCGCTTGCATATGGGCGGCGAAGCGTTTTCGTTCGTGAAAAATCAGCTCGTGGAACGGGAAGTATTTTTAGAGCGGCTGGGCGGGGTGAGAAAGGTGGCGCTGCAAACGTTTACGGGCAATCCCTTTTTCTTTTCGCCGCTGAAAATTTTCAATCTTTCCGCAACGCCCGTTACTCGCTATTTAAACGGCACGGCAAACCTGTTCGCCGACTTGAAAAATTGGCTGAGAGGGGGGTATCGAATCTTACTTTGTTGCGGCGAGGTTTCGCGCGCCGTCAAAATGCGCGAAATGCTGTTCGACGAATACCTGCCCGCCTCCGAATTGCCCGATACGCTTGACGAATTGAAAAATATATGCGCGGTGGGCGAATACTTGGATAACGGGTTCGTTTTACACGAAGCAAAGCTCGCCGTGATCGGTACGGGCAACCTGTATACCCGCGCGCCCGATACCAAACGCATCAGAAGAAAACGGGGGGATATGTTCTCCGCGCCCGAAGTGGGGGATTACGCCGTGCACGAAACGCACGGGATCGGAAAAGTCGTCGGCACGAAAAAAATCGAAACGACGGACGGCACGAAAGAATATATTGCCCTTTCCTATCGCGACGGCGATATTTTATACGTGCCCGTCGAGCATATGGACGTGCTTTCCAAATACGTGGGCGACGCCAACCCGTCCCTTTCCAAGATCGGCGGCAACGATTTCGAACGCGTGAAAGCGCGCGTGCGCGCCTCGCTCAAAAATCTGGCGTTCGATTTGAAGCAGCTCTACGCCGAACGCGCCGAACGCAAGGGGTTTGCATTCCCCGCAAACGAAGCGTTTATGGACGAATTCGAGGACGCGTTCGCCTATACGCTCACGCCCGATCAGGCTAGTTCGATCGAAGAGATCAAAGCGGATATGCGTTCGGAAAAGGTGATGGACCGGTTGCTTTGCGGCGACGTGGGCTTTGGAAAGACGGAAGTCGCGCTCCGCGCGGTGTATCTTTGCGTGCTCGCGGGCAAGCAAGCGGCGCTCATGTGCCCTAGCACGGTTCTTTGCAATCAGCATTTCAATACCGCGTGCGAACGCTTTGCGCCGTTCGGCGTGCGCGTCGCCGCTCTCAACCGCTTTTTAACGCCCAAGGAACAGCAAAAGGTGTTGGACGATCTTGCGGCGGGCAAAATCGATCTTTTGGTGGGTACGCACCGATTGCTTTCGAGCGACGTCAAGTTCAAAGATTTGGGTCTGCTCGTATTGGACGAAGAACAGCGATTTGGCGTGGAACACAAGGAAAAGCTGAAAAATATGCGAAAAAACATCGATTGCTTGACGATGACGGCGACGCCCATTCCGCGTACGCTGCATATGTCGCTTTCGGGAATACGGGATATTTCCACCATACAAACGCCCCCGGGGGAACGGTTGCCTGTGCAGACCTACGTCGTGGAAGAAACGGATACGCTCATTCGCGACGCGTGTATTCGCGAACTTTCGCGCGGCGGTCAGGCGTTTATCCTCTACAATAAGGTGGAAAGCATTTTCACCTTTGCGGCAAGGGTACAAAATATCGTGCCGGAAGCGCAAATTTCCGTCATTCACGGCAGAATGGATAAAAACGTACTCGAAAATTCCGTGCACGCTTTTTATAGCGGCAAGACGAATATTTTGATTACGACGACGATCATCGAAAACGGGATCGACCTGCCGAACGCGAACACCATTTTGATCATAGACAGCGATAAGCTGGGGATTTCTCAGCTCTATCAGCTTCGGGGCAGAGTGGGGCGCGGCACGCGGCTCGCGCACGCCTATTTCACCTTCAAGCCCGAACGGGTGATGACGGATAACGCCGCCGAGCGGTTAAAGGCGATCATGCAGTTCACCGAGCTTGGCTCGGGATATAAGCTCGCCATGCGCGATTTGGAA
>JAFTQB010000001.1 GCA_017462985.1 Clostridia bacterium | reverse complement strand
TTATACGAGAGTGCCGAGGCTTTCCCACGATGTCATTGCGATCGAAGCGTGGCAATCCCGTGGGAAAGCCTCGCAATGACAGGTGGGGTGAATTGCTTGGCGTTGCAAGCGTGAATTTTCGCTTACGCTCAGTGAATTGCATACTTCGTATGCGTGAATTGCAACGCTGTGCGTTGCGTTGCAGAAAAATCCAAACTGTCATTGCGAGCGAGTGAAACGAGCGTGGCAATCTCATAAAAAATAAGGCAATATTAAAAACGAGATTGCCGCAGTCGCTATCGCTCCTTCGCAATGACAATCTGGTTGTAAAAAAGCGTTGACATTTTATAAAAAATATAGTATAATCCAAACAAGCAGTAGGGGTTGAACCGAAGGCGGTTAGCACTTCCGACAAAAAGGAGGTGGTTTTTATGGGATATGACTTCATTTTATTTCTGACGTACCTTGTGGACGTTGGCGCAGTGCAGTCTTTCCGCGTTACGAATGACAAAATCATAGTACACATAAAAAAATAACCGTCCTTCTGTGGAAAGCTGAGACGGTTATTTTTAAAAGATAATTTGTCGAGCTAACCGTTGAACGGTATCACCCTTACTGTGATTTTATTATAACACTGAAATTGATAAAAGTCAATAGTTTTTTGATAAAAATCCCGTGATAGTGGGATTTTTTCTTTTCCCTATCATTGCGCGTGGCAATCTTATAAACAATGGGAAGAATTATATGAGATTGCCGCGGCTTTCCCACGATGTCATTGCGAGCGAAGCGTGGCAATCCCGTGGGAAAGCCTCGCAATGACAGGTGGGGTGAATTGCTTGGCGTTGCAAGCGTGAATTTTCGCTTACGCTCAGTGAATTGCATACTTCGTATGCGTGAATTGCAACGCTTCGCGTTGCGTTGCGGAAAAATATTAAAACTGTCATTGCGAGCGAGTGAAACGAGCGTGGCAATCTCATAAAAAATAAGGCAATATTAAAAACGAGATTGCCGCAGTCGCTATTGCTCCTTCGCAATGACAATCTGGTTGTAAAAAAGCGTTGACATTTTATAAAAAATTGCGTATAATAAAAATGCTAAACCCGATAACCTGTAAAAACAGGAAATCACATAATTAAAATAAAAACCCTTGGATATAATCTTGGTAGGATTATATCTCTTATCGTGTTTACAAAAATCCTTGGGCTTTTATGTGAACGGGTTTAGCAATCTAGATGAGAATGGTATATTCTACGGTGCCGTTCTCGTAAGGGACGGCATCTTTTTGTAAAGAAAAACCGTTTCCATTGGAAACGGTTGCTTATCTATGACTAACGATCGTTTTTATCATATTTAAAACGCTGTCTTTTTCTTGTTGATTTAATCTATGCCAAAAATCTTTTAATTCTTGGAATTGACTGTCGGCTTCGGTTTCTTCGCTCATCAGTTGTCCGATGGTCATACCAAATGCCTTAGCAACTTTTTTTATGGATCGTTGAGAGGGCGTAGTGGGAACAGCTTGAAACCATTTTGAAATTGTCGATTGTTCGATTTTAGTGCATTTGGATAATTGATATTGGCTCCAACCGCGGATATTTAATTCGTTTTTTATTCTTTGGTTGATAGTCATACGCATTACTCCTTGTGCACTATATTAACACAAAAATACTTGTTGTTTATAACAGTATATGCTTTCAAACAAGAATATAATATAAGGAGAAAATGAAAAATTTGTCAAAAAACAAAACCTGCTCGTTTATCGGGCATAGAAAAACCGTTTCTACGCCGCAACTGGAAGCACGGTTGGAAACGGTGATAAAAGAATTGATCGAGAAGAACGGTGTAACGGTATTTTTGTTTGGGAGCAAAAGCCGTTTTGATGATCTTTGTCTTGCAATGATCACCAAGCTAAAAGAACGATATCCGTTTATCAAGCGCGTATACGTTCGGTCAATGTATCCCGAAATAGAAAAGTTTTATGAAAAGTATATTTTGGAAAGCTATGATGAAACGTACATGCCGAAAGGAGTGGAAAAGGCAGGACGAGCGGCGTACGTAGAGCGAAATCAAGCGATGATTGACGGAAGCGATTTTTGCGTATTTTATTATGATGAAAATTACCGCCCCGAAAAGAGAAAGAGCGGAACGCGGATTGCATACGAATACGCGAAAAAGAAAGGGAAGAAAATTTATAACGTATACGAGGGATAAAGAAATGAAAAAGCTAATAGCGGTGGTGTTCGCGGCGGTATGTATGTTATCGGGCGTCAAGATCGATCGAGCGAGCGCGGAAGTCGCGGCGGAAATGCGCCCGTATTGTACGGGGTACACGAGCGGTTGCGAGGTGGAAATTCAAAAGACGGTTTACGATATGACGGACGGCGCGGCGAGAATTGCCGTAACGGCGGAATACGAGTTAAAAAGCGTAGGCGCGGGCGCGGCGTTTTATTATCCCGCGATCGTATCGCCGTATAAGTTGGACGAGATCGAGATAAGTGTGGACGGTGAGGCAGTAACGCCGCAGATTTTCTATGGGAATATGCCGATTTTTAAGGGTACGGAAGAAGATTGCGAGGCATTGGAAGCGGGGATAGAAAGCGCGGCGGCAACGGAGCTTGCCGAGGAGCGCGGGGTGTTGTATACCTTTGAAGAGGCGGAAAACGGTTTGGAATACTCGTTTACAAAAGCCGAGGGGCAAAGCGTATGGTATAGCGGGCATAGCCCGATCGTAAAAACGGGGAACGAATACCGTATGCAAACGAACGGTATTGCGGGGTATCAGATTTTTGCAAGCGGTGGAGAATTGGAAAATTTTGCAGCGAACGCGGGGTATACGAAAGCGGAAACGAGCTACAAAGACTATTTGGACGGGGTAATAGACGAGATAATATTGCAGCTAGGGGAAGAAATGCGTGGCGTATATTACAGTCGGTTTAATCGAAGCGAAAACGGCGAGGCGGTATCGCTGGGCGAAGCGGTGATCTATGAAAAGTGTTTGGAATTTGCGGTATTGAAAACGGAGCTGCCTATGGGAGCGGAAAGCGTGATCGTGCGTTCGTATACGGAAGCGACGGAAACGGGCGAGGGGTATGCGGTGCGTGCGCTAGCGGCGTACGAAGCGGGATATTTGCAAGAGGTAGAAATCAAGTATTCGAAAGCGTTGCCGTATTTGGCGAACACGAATTTGAAAATTGAAAACGGAAAATACGCGGGGGAAGGGCAGAAAGAATATTATTTTCTCGTGAGCGAAGCGCCGAGCGGGGAATGGTGGCAGTATTTGCTCATCGGCGGTTTGGTATTGGTGGCGATAGGCTTGATATTTTTAGCAATAAAACGCAAAAAGGGCGCGTAAACGCCCTACACCTAATGTGTACATTATATAATGTGCACATTATTTTTTATGGGAATTGATAAAAAATTATCAATTTGGGGGCGTGGCGGGGGTTTTATACGAGATTGCCGCGGCTTTCCCACGATGTCATTGCGAGCGAAGCGTGGCAATCTCATAAAAATAAATCATTGTTAAAACGAAACGGTTGATTATTTGCGGATTTTGTAGTTTTTTGTCGAATTTGCTTTAAAACAGTTGAAAAAGTCATAAAAATATGTTACAATTTCTTTTGTGAGATAAAACGACGGCGTTTTCGCGAAAGGCAGGCGAAAACGAAAGGAGTGTATTTTGACGTTAAGCGAAAGAAAAACGATCGACGGCGAACTGTTTGAACAAATGATTTTCGGCGGCGTTGCTAACTTGAAAGCAAATCTTCAAAAGGTGAACGATCTCAACGTGTTTCCCATTCCCGACGGGGATACGGGCGAAAATATGTACCTCACCTTGCAAGGCGGGGTCGAAGCGCTCGGCGGCGCGGAAAACGCCAACCTTGGCGAAAGGGCGCACGCGATGGCGCAAGGAATGTTGCTCGGTGCGCGCGGCAATTCGGGCGTGATCCTTTCTCAGCTTTTTTACGGGATTTCCGAGGGCTTGGAGGGGCTGGAAACGGCGGATATTCGGCAATTTTGGAACGCATTGAACGAGGGCGTGAAATGCGCGTACGGCGCGGTTGCGCATCCCGTGGAAGGCACGATTTTAACGGTGGCGCGGGAAGCGGCGGAAAATATTTACGAAAGTATCTCGGATACAACGGTGTTGGAAGAATTTTTTGCCGATTATCTTTCGGAAATGAAAAAATCGCTTGAAAAGACTCCCGAACTTTTGGCGGTCTTGAAGGAATCGGGCGTGATCGACAGCGGCGGCGCGGGGCTTGTTTATATTGCCGAGGGGTTTTGCAAAGCGCTTGCGGGCGCGGATTTTTCGGGCGAGGTCGCCGCGACGGCAGCCGCGCAAAAAAAGGTCGATTTTTCCAAGATTAATGCGGATAGCGTTATGAAATTCGGCTATTGCACGGAAGTGCTTTTGCAGCTTCAACACGCCAAGACGGATATAGCGAAATTTTCCGTTCCCAATCTCATTGAATATTTGGATAGTATCGGGGATTCGGTGGTGGCGTTTTTAACAGGCTCGGTGGTGAAGATCCACGTGCATACGATGACGCCTTGGAAAGTGTTGCAGCATTGTCAGGAGTACGGCGAATTTTTGACGGTGAAGATCGAAAATATGACCTTGCAACACAGTGAAACGCACGAGGAAGCAGCGCAAGATTTCAAAATGCCTAAACGCGCGCGCAGAAAATTCGCTACGGTGACGGTGGCAACGGGCGAGGGCTTGGCGCAGGTATTCCGCGATATGGGCGCGGACGAAGTGATCTACGGCGGGCAAACGAACAACCCGTCGGCGGAAGATTTTTTGCGCGCGTTCGACGAGGTGAACGCCGATCATATTTTCGTTTTGCCCAATAACGGCAACGTCGTTTTGGCGGCGAAGCAAGCGGCGAATATCTATCAAGATGCAAAAGTGTTCGTGATCGAAAGCAAGAGCGTCGGGCAGGGCTATTCCGCTCTTTCTATGCTCGATTACGGCAGCGACGACGCGGAAGAGATTGCGGCGGCAATGACGGAAAGTATGCAAAGCACGGTTACGGGAATGGTTTCCGTCGCCGTGAGATCGACGACGGTAAACGGCGTAAACGTGGAAAAGGATGATTTTATCGGTTTCAGCGATCATACTATGCTCGTTTCCACCAAAGAAAAACTGCAAACGGCTTGCTCGCTTGCGCAAAAGATGGGCGTGAGCGAAAAGGAATTTGTCATTGTCGTTTACGGTAACGGTGCGGCGGACGAGGAAAAACAAGGGTTTAAAGAGTATCTTTCGAAAACCTGCCCCGCGACCGAGCTTTACGAGATCGACGGCGGACAGGAAGTATACGATTTTATCTTGATCGTGGAATAAAGAAAACGACGGTGGCGGTTTGCAACGACGGTAAATTGATAAAGACCTGCCACCCTATATTTAAAAAGGAGTAAGACATGAAAAAATACGTAATCGTTTCGGATACTTGTTGCGATTTGAACAAACAACAAAGAGAGCAATACGATATTGAATATATTCCTATGCACTTTACCTTTGAAGGAACGGACAGAGTGGCGAACCTTGATTGGGAGGAAATAAGCGCGCAGGAGTTTTACGGAGCGATGCGGAAAGGCGGGAGAAATACCACCTCGCAAGTGAATGCAAGCCAATATCGCGAAGCGTTTGAAGCTTATCTTTCGGCTGGCTACGATATTTTGTCGATATCCTGTTCGTCTGCGCTGTCGAATTCCGTCAAAGCGAGTTATCAAGTGCGGGACGAGCTCAAAGAAAAATATCCCGACGCGAAGATTATTTGTATCGATAGTTTGATTGCTTGTATCGGTTTGGGCATGCTTTGTATTCGTGCGAGTGAGCTTCGTGCCGCAGGCAATTCGATTGAGGAAACGGCGGCTTGGATCGAAGAGCATAAAATGACGGTGCATCAGGAATGTACTGTGGAAAAGCTTACCTATTTGAAGCAAGCGGGCAGAGTGAGCGCGGCGAGCGCGTTTTTCGGCGGGCTGTTGAACGTAAAGCCGATCATTATTTCCGACGCAAGCGGTAGAAATGCCGCTGTGGAAAAGGTGAAAGGCAGAGGCGCTTCATTGGCGAGGTTGGTGGAACGCTTCAAGGAAGAGTATTTGCCCTGTGAATATCAACGAATTTTTATTGCGCATGCAGATTGTTTAGAGGACGCAGAAAAAGTTAGGGAAGCCGTTCGGGAAGCATTGGGCGATAAAAACGCGGAGATTCCTATTGGATATATCGGTCCGGTCGTAGGGTCTACGGTAGGACCGGGAACGATTGGCATATATTTTTATGGCAAGGAAGTTACCTACGATTGTAATAAAAAATGATATAGGAGAATATTTATGAACAACTACGTGATTTTAACGGATACCGGTTGTGATTTGGAGGCTTGTTTTAGGGAAGAATATGCGATCGAATACGTGCCGATGCACTTTTCGTGCGACGGAAAAGACTACGTTGCCGATTTGGATTGGAAACAAATTTCCGCCAAGCAATTTTACGATCAAATGCGCGAGGGAAAACGGTTTATCACCGCGCAGGTGAACGTGGCTACTTATAAGCAAGCGTTCGAACAGTACGCCGCGCAGGGGAAAGAGGTGCTGTATATCGCTACTTCTTCGGGGCTTTCCGCTTCCATTGAAGCGAGCCGCGTGGCAAGAGAGGAAGTTTTAAAGCAGTTCCCGCAAGCGAAGATTGTGATCGTGGACGGCTTGCGCGCTTGCTACGCGCTTGGGCTGATAGTGATTCGTGCGAGCGAGCTTCGCGCCGAGGGCAAGTCGATCGACGAGGTGGCGGCTTGGGTGGAAGAAAACAGGCTCACGGTGCATATGATCGGTTCGGTGGATAAGCTCACCTATTTAAAGCAAGCGGGCAGAGTGAGCGCGGCGAGCGCGTTTTTCGGCGGGCTTTTGAATATCAAGCCGATTATTATCGCGGACGCGAAAGGCAAAAATTTCGCGATGGAAAAAGTGAAAGGTAGAATGACTTCCTTTAAACGGATCGTGGAACTTGCGAAAGAGGGCTGGCAGGACGTGGCGTATCAGCGAGTGTTTATTTCTCATGCGGATTGCCCCGAGGAAGCGGAAACGCTGAAAAATATGCTTTTCGAAGCGCTTGGAAAAGAAGTGCCCGTGCATATCGGCTACGTTGGCTCGTGCGTGGGCGCGTCGGTAGGCCCCGGTATGATCGGCGTGTATTTCTTCGGAAAAGAAGTAACGGTGAATGCAAAATAAAGCAAAAGATACCCGCTTGGGTATCGTTTTTTACGGAAAAGCGGAGAGGGCAGGGAAAAGAAGTAAAAATAATATACTCGCTTTTGATTGAAAAGAGCGAAAAAGTATGATAAAATAAGAATAAATAATGAAAAGGGGGCAACATTTATGCAACCATGGCTTAACGAGGCGATTATTTACGAAATTTATCCCGTCAGCTTTTACGATAGCAACGGCGACGGGATTGGGGATTTTAACGGGATTACGCAAAAGATCCCCTATTTGAAGGACTTGGGGATTAATACCGTTTGGCTGAATCCCTTTTATAAAAGTCCGTTCCGCGACGGCGGATACGACGTGAGCGATTATTACGCCGTCGATCCCATGTTCGGTACGATGGAAGATTGCGAGAATATGTTCAAAGCCTTTCACGAGGCAGGTATTCGCGTGATCGTGGACCTTGTCGTGGGGCATACTTCCGATAAGCACCCTTGGTTTTTGCAATCGAAAAAAGGCAAGCCGCACCCCAAATACAAGGATTGGTATATTTGGACGCCGAGCTGTTTTACGAGCGCGCCGAGGGCGATGAGCGGAATGTCTAAACGCAACGGGAATTATCTCATAAATTATTATGCGTTCCAACCCGCTTTAAACTACGGGTATAATAAGATCGAAAAGGGAAAGGAAGCGTGGCAATGGCATTATACGGACGAGCGTTTGAAGCCGCTTCGCGACGAGATTAAAAATATCATTCGCTATTGGCTGGGAAAGGGCGTGGATGGGTTCCGCGTGGATCTTGCGCAGTCGCTCGTGAAAGCCGATCCCGATCAAGAGGGGGTGAAATGGTTTTGGAATATCGTGATCGGGGAAACGAAAAAGTCCTATCCCGATTGCTGTTTCCTCGCGGAATGGGGGGATCCCATCAAAGCGGTGGAGTGCGGGTTCGATCTCGATTATCTTTGCCATGCGACGGACGGTTATAATCAAATCTTCCGTTCGGAAAAGGGATCCAACCTCGGCGATTATTGGGAACGCGCGGAGCATAGCTATTTTTCCAAGGACGGGCTGGGCAGTTTCCAAGGCTTCCTCGATTACGTGAACGAATTTTATCAAAAGACGAACGGCAACGGCGCGTTTTCCCTGCCGTCGGGGTATCACGATATGATACGTATCGCCCATCAAAAGGATACGGGCGTGCTCAAATGTATCTTTGCATTCCTGCTCACCTTTAAGGGAATCCCGCAAATTTACTACGGGGACGAGATCGGAATACGGCATAATTTTCAGGTGAATAAGGACGGCGGGTACGTCCGTACGGGCGCGCGTACGCCCATGCAATGGGATAATACCCCTCATCGCGGGTTTACCAAGGCGAAACGCGCTTATCTGCCCACCGAACGCGCGAAAAACAGGAGCGTGGAAAGTCAGCTTGCGGACGAAAATTCATTGCTGAATACGGTAAAGCGGCTTATCAAGCTGCATGCGGATTATCCGCAATTTGCCTTCGACGCGGGGCTGAAAATGCTGAACAGCGGATATCCTTTGGAATATATTCGCGAATGCGGGGGCGAAAAAATCTTCGTTTGTATCAACTGCACCGAGCGGGAATATACGGCTTCCAAAAAGGTGAAGGAAATTTTGCTCAGCGAAAACGCCGACGTTGTTGGCGGCGGCGTTAGGGTGAAAAAGGGATTTGTAATCGCGAAAATTTAAAAGAAAAACTCCGTAGCGTTTCGGCTACGGAGTTGCTTTTTAGTTGAACCCGATCAAAGGGACGGGCATAATCGTTTGCAAAACGGGAATCCAGTCGGCAACCACGCAGAAGATAAGGAAAATGCCGATCACCAAGAAGATCAAACGGAAAATCCAACTTTCCGTTACGCCGAAAGCGTTATACATCAACAGCAAATATAAGATGATAAAGGTGATCCCGTGCGAGATAGAGATGACTTGATCGAGGATAGGGTTGATGTGCGAAATATCGATATTGCACGTTTCCAAAAGCTCGACGATGTTCGCTGGCACGGCGCCGATGATCGCAATCACGATGATCCATACCAGCCAAACGGGCATATTGCGCGAATTACAGATCGCCTTTAACATATAGGTGAGCAGCGCAAGCAGGGACACCGTAAGGGAAAGTCCGTTTTGCACAGGCTCGCTCATGGCGTTGCCCGCGCAAAGATAGACGAGCCAAATAACGCCGAACGCGAGCAAAATGAGCGCGGAAAGAGAATTGACCAAACCGGATTTTTTCATAGCACGCCTTCCTTAACCTTTTAAATCCCGAAGCCGATCGCGGGGAGCTGCAAAAATTCTTTTACGGCGGGGATCCAACCTGCCACCACACAGAGGATCAAGAACGCCGCGATAACGAGGAACACGAGCTTGAATAAAAAGCTGTCGAACGCGCCCCAAGCATTGTACAAAAGCACGAGGTAGGTGAGGATCAGCATTACGTTCATTGCGATGCTCATGCCGTATTTCACGTCGTCGTTCACGCTGTCGCCTAAGCAAAGGCGAATGATCCAAAGCGCCGCAAAGCCCAAAAGTACGAGCGCAGAAATGATTTTGTCGATTTCTTTTTTCATAGAAAAAACTCCCTTGACCAGTTTTGTTTTGTTCGTTATGTTTCCTAGTATAACATAAATGCTTTGATTTGTCATTTAATTTGCCTATATAAAAAAGAAATTTGTCGAAAAAAGTCCTTTTTACTTACCATTTTTTTGATTAAATGAGCAATTTTTCAAAAAGCTATTGACAAAACGGGGCGTTTTCGCTATAATGTATGAAATTATAAAAGAGGTATATATTGTCATGAAAAATCCTTTGGATACGCCTTGCGTAAACGGCGGGTTCACGGCGATCTTTCGCACGCTTGGGTGCATTGGCGACAGTCTTGCTTCGGGCGAGCACGAAAGCTTCGACGGCGAAAAGATAGATTATCACGATTATTACGAATATTCTTGGGGGCAGTTCATTGCCCGCCGTTGCGGGCTTACCGCGTACAATTTTTCTTGCGGCGGCTTGACGGCGAAAGAGTTTCGGCAATACAAGGGGTATAATAAATCGTTCGTGCCCGAAAAGGCGTGCCAAGCGTATATCATCGCCTTGGGCAGAAACGATATGAAGTATTGGGATAATTACGAATACGGCTTTGGGAGCATCGACGACGTGGATTTTGAACGTCCCGACAATAACCGCGATAGCTTTGTGGGGCATTACGTGAAGATCATTCAAGAAATTCGTATCCTGCAACCAAAGGCGCGTATCTTCGTGGTAACGATGCCCGTTTCCGATACCGACCGCGGGGAAAAGGACGAAAAAGCGGATATGCACGCGGAGTTTTTGCGTTCGCTTCCAAACTATTTTGAATTTTTGTACGTGCTCGATCTGAGAAAGTACGCGCCCGTTCACGACGGGAAATTTCGCGAAAGTTATTATTGCGGCGGGCATTTGAGCGCGATGGGGTATTTATTGACGGCGGAGCAGATGATGACGCTCATCGACGATATCATCAAAAACAATCCCAAAGATTTCACGCAGGTGGGATTTATCGGCAAATCGGTGCACAATATTCGGGAAAAATGGTAAAAGAGGGCGCCGTGTACGCGTTGAAAGGCGGGGAAAACGTCATTTTCTATCGCGCGGCGGCATATAGTAGTAAAAAAAAGGAGTGATGATAAATTGACTTGGGAAGATATTTTAAAGATACTGATTGAGGAAGGCCAGTTGCTCATCGGATTATTGTTTTCGGTGGTCTTGGGGTTTGCGATCGGCTTTGAAAGAAAAATCCGCTTGAAAGAAGCGGGGATCCGCACGCACACGATCGTTTGCTTTGGGTCGGCGTTGATGATGCTAATTTCGATGCACGCATTCGGGGATAGCTCGGACGCGGGGCGCGTTGCGGCGCAGATCGTATCGGGCGTAGGCTTTTTGGGCGCAGGGATCATCGTGTACCGTCAACAAGAGGTGCGCGGACTTACGACGGCGGCGGGCGTTTGGGCGACGGCGGGCGTAGGAATGGCTTGCGGCGGCGGTATGTACGTTTTGGCGATCGGCGCGACGGTCGTTTTGATCTTGGTGCAGTGCATTTTTCATTTGCGTTGGCGGGTGTTTAGCACCAAGCGCACCTATTCGGTGAAGATTGAATTCGTGCAGACGGCGGACGAAAATTTGAAAATCAAGGAATTATTCGGGGTAGACCGTTTCAATCATTTGGTGATTGCGCGCGAGGACGGGAGAGTGCTTTACCGCGCTACGCTGAATACGGATAAAGAATTTCCTTCTTCCGATCTGAACGATATTATTGCGGAAAATCCGTTTATTTTGTCGATAGAGCGCTGTGATAACGATTAAAAAATAAAATTTTTTTCTTTTACCTATTGCAATTATCGATTTTTTGTAGTATAATACAAATACAAAACCTACCCAAAGGAGAAAAAATATGAAAAAATTAGAAGGCTTTTTTGATATCCTCGGTGAAATTCTCGCGGTGCTGATGGTAGCCGTGTATATCGTATCTCTTGCCAATGCGCAATGGCATTTCCTTGACGGCGTGCCCGTGGTTGCGAATATCGTTGCGATCATGAAAGAATACGGCGCGATTTTGCTCGTTGCGATCGTAGGTATGGAAGCGATGAGCAAACGCTCGTTCGTGCTTCGCATTATTTTCTACGCTTGCATTGCGGTCATTGTGATCTTCCTGTTCTTCCCCGGAACGTACGAAAGCCTGATCGGTATGCTGCCCGTTGCATAAGAAAGAATAGAAAACTTTTCACCGCCGCGTGCCTAGCGGCGGTGATTTTTTATCTTCGTTCGGCTTTTTCAGTAAAACGGCTTGACAAAAAATGTCAGCGTGCTATAATGGATAATGTAGGAAAAAAAGGAGTGAATAGAAAGCGATTATGAAAATCATCATCGTTGGTTGCGGCAGAGTGGGACAATCGCTCGCCGAAAAATTGAATGCGGACGGCAACGACGTTACCGTAGTGGATACGAATGCGGAAAAGGTGAAGATGCTTGCAAATCGTTGCGATATTATGGGCGTCGTCGGCAACGGCGCAACGCTGGACGTTTTATCGGAAGCGGGAATCTTGGGCGCGGAGCTGTTTATCGCGGTTACCAATTCCGACGAATTGAATTTGCTTTGCTGTCTGCTTGCAAAAAAAGAGGGAAATTGCCAAACGATCGCACGGGTAAAAAATCCCGAATACGCCAAGGAAACGCAGTATTTAAGCGAAGAATTGGGCTTGGTGATGGCGATCAATCCCGAATACGCGGCGGCGGAAGAGATCGCGCGCGTGCTTCGTTTCCCTTCGGCAATGAAAATAGAGCCGTTTGCAAAGGGCAAGGTGGAGTTGGTTACTTTCCGTTTGCAAAAGGACAGTCCTTTGATCGGGCAATCGGTCAAGGACGCGATGGCGAAGCTGAAAGTCAACGTCTTGATCGGCACGATCGAACGCGGGGAAGAAGCGTTTATCGCGGGCGGCGATTTTGTGTTTGCGGAAAAAGACGTGGTTTCCATCGTCGCAACGCCCAAAGCCGCGAACGATTTTTTTGCGAAAATTCGCTCGAAGGGGCATTCCATCAAGGACGCGTTCGTCGTGGGCGGCGGGGATATTACCCATTACCTTTGCGAGATTTTAGAGCGTTCGAACATTTCCTTGAAGATCGTGGAAAAGGATTATAAAACCTGCGAGGAATTGGCGGGCAAATACGGAAAAGCGACGATCATACACGGCAACGCCGCCGATCGCGAGCTTTTGTTGGAACAGGGCTTGGAAAATGCGGGCGCGTTCGTTGCGCTTGCCGCGTTGGATGAAGAAAATATTCTGCTTTCCCTCTTTGCCAAGGAAGCGGGGGCGAAAAAATTGGTTACCAAGATCAACCGTATCGATTACGACGGCGTGATTTCGCGATTAGATTTGGATACGATGATCTGCCCGAAAAATATCGCTTCCAACAGTATTTTGCGGTACGTGCGCGCAACCAAAAACACGCAGGGCAGCAATATCGAACGGCTGTATAATATCATCGAAGATCAAGTGGAAGCTTCGGAATTTATCGTAAAAGACGGATCGCCCGTAATCGGCAAGCCGATCTCTACCTTGCATTTTAAACGCAACGTTTTGATCGCCTCGATCGTGCGCGGAGAATCGGTGATCATTCCGCACGGCGACGATACGATCGAAGCGGGGGATTCGGTGCTCGTGGTAACGAAAGATCTTGTGCTTGGCGATATCGCCGATATTTTGGAACGGTAAGGGGAGCGGCGTATGAATTTTTCGATCATCAAACGCACGCTGGGTTGGATCCTCGTATTTGAAGCGATCTTTTTCCTCGTGCCCCTCATCGCCTCGGTCGTGTATTGGGAGGAGGAATTTTTCACCTTTCTCTTTACGATCCTGCTCTGTGCGAGCGTGGGCGGTTTATGCCTTTTGGGCAAACCGAAAAATAAGGATATTTATGCAAAAGAAGGCTTCGTGATCGTCGCGCTCGGTTGGATCGTGATGAGCTTGTTCGGCGCGCTTCCGTTCGTGCTTTCAGGCGCGATCCCCTCGTTTGTGGACGCGCTTTTCGAAACGGTGTCGGGGTTTACTACGACGGGCGCTTCCATTTTGAGCGGTGAAGAGATTGACGGCATGGCGCGATCGCTCATTTTATGGCGCAGCTTCACCCATTGGGTGGGCGGTATGGGCGTGCTCGTGCTGATGATGGCGTTCCTGCCTCTCAGCGGCGCGAGAAATATGCACATTATGAACGCCGAAAGCCCCGGGCCTACGGTGAGCAAGCTCGTGCCGAAAATGCGTCAAACGGCGCTGATTTTATATTCGATCTATTTCGTGATGACCCTCGTGCAGTTGATCATGTTGCTTTGCGGCGGTATGCCGCTGTTTGAAGCGTTGAACACGGCGTTTGCAGTGGCGGGTACGGGCGGTTTTGCGTCTTCTTCGAGCGGTATGGCGGGATATAACAGTTATTTGCAGATCGTCGTTACCGTATTTATGCTGCTGTTTTCGATCAATTTCAACTCTTATTACTTATTGCTCCGCGGCAAGGTGAAAGACGCGTTTAACGCGGAAGTAAAGACCTTTTTGATCATCGTCGCGGTGGCGATCGGGGCGATCACGCTCAACCTTTGCTTCACGCAAATAGATAGCTTTTCTTCCGTGGGCGAAGCGTTGAAGCACGCGGCGTTTTCCGTTTCCTCCGTCATCTCCACAACCGGCTTTGCTACGGTGGATTTTGCGCAATGGCCGCTGTTTTCAAGGGCGATCTTGATCCTGCTTATGTTTATCGGCGCGTGCGCGGGCAGTACGGGCGGCGGGATGAAAGTTTCCCGTTGGATCGTTTTGGGGAAAGGCGCGGGGCACGAGATCAAGCGTATGATCCACCCCAAGCAGGTGAAGAAAATTTCCGTGGACGGGAAGGTGGTAGAACACGAGGTGGTGCGGTCGATCAATTCCTATCTCGTGGCATATATCTTTATTTTCGTCGTTTCCCTGTTCATTATTTCCTTGGATCCCGTTTTGACGGGGGATTTTGAAAGCGCGTTTTCGTCCGTTGCGACCACGCTGAATAACGTTGGACCGGGGACGGGGAAGATTGCGGGGCCTATGGGCAATTTCGGGGATTATTCGATCGTTTCCAAGATCGTTTTCACCCTGGATATGCTGATCGGCAGATTGGAAATCTTCCCGATGCTCATCCTTTTTGCTCCGTCTACTTGGATAAAATAAGTTTTTAATAGAAAAGGTTGGAAAAGAGGGTTGACAAAACCCTCTTTTATATGTATAATTCACTAAAACGGATAAAACCGCTTTAAAAAACGGTTTTTCTTTTGACTTTTTTCTTATTTTTGCTATAATGAAAGTATGGAACAAATATTATTATACGAAGCTGCCGAAAAATTTTTAAAAAGAGATTATTTGCTGTTTGTCGATATGCTCGAATGTTTGCGCCAAAAAAAAGCCGTGGTGCTGTTTGCGGACGACGGCGGCGTGCTTTTGTACGAAAAACAAAGCCGTATCTATATGCTTGCGGCGACGAACGGGGAAGTTGCGGAAAACGCGTTGCGCTTGCTTGAAAACGAGCCGTTTTCGGGCGATCGTTGCTTTATCGTCGCGCACGGAGAGTCTGCGAAAAACGCCGTTTACGCGCGTTTGCCCGTGGCGCGGGAAACGAAATGTTATCAGGTGGTCTACCGCGGTCAGCCGCGCTTCCTTCGCGGCTCGCTCGATTTCCGTTCGCCTCGCGCGGAAGATCTGGCAATGATCAAGCAGGTGTACGCGCTCGAATCCCCCGAAAATATCGACGCGCTAAACGGTAGCGGCAAGCTGTTCGGTGCGTATTTAAAGGAAACGGGCGATTTTGTGGGCTTTATCGGCTCGCATCCCGAGGGCAGTATGGGAATGTTGCACGTGTTTGAAAAGTACCGCCGCAAAGGTTATGCGGAAGAGATCGAAGGATTTTTGATCAACCGTTATCTGCAAAACGGGGAAGCGCCGTACGGGCACGTGATCTTCGGCAACGAAGCCTCGGTGCGCTTGCAGGAAAAATTAGGCTTTGAAACGGCGAAAGAGTTCGTTTATTGGCTGAGAATAGATACGGAAAAACGATAAGAGGAGCAATACGCATGAAAAAGAAAGTAAAAACGCTTGCGCTCATCGCGCACGACAACAAAAAACACGATATGGTGAATTGGGCGCTCGCGCACAAAGAGCAACTGAAAGAATACAAGCTTTGCGGTACGGGCACAACGGCGCGTTTAGTGGCGGAAGCAACGGGCTTGGAAGTGAAAGGGTATTTATCGGGGCCCATGGGCGGAGATTTGCAGATCGGCGCGAAGATGAGCGAAAAAGCCATCGATATGGTCATTTTCTTTTGGGATCCGCTTTCTGCGCAGCCGCACGATCCCGACGTAAAGGCGTTGCTGCGTATCGCCGTCGTGTATGATATCCCCATCGCCACCAACCGTTCTACGGCGAATTTACTTTTAAAAAGCGAATAAAAGCAAAAAGCGCCCCTTGCCGAAACCGTTCGGCAAGGGGCGTACGGGTTTGATTATTTTTTATTTTTCTTTTCGGCGGCGCGTTTGTCGTTGATGATCTTCATATGCTCTGCGTCGATCAGCTCTACGCCGTTTTCCTTCGCCCAAGCCACGCAACCTTTTAATACGAGGGGCAGGAATACTCTGGGAACGCCCAGCACCGTTTTGAGCGCCTCGTCGGTGAATTTCACCTTATCGTCTACGCGGTCGGCGGCGTAACGCACCGATTCTAAGCTCGCTTGGCGCATCTGCAACAGTTCCGCGCGCATATGATTATGACGGCAATACCAGAAATTCTTGCTGTCGCGGTAACCGTAATCGACGGGCATATGCGGGAAATCCCTGCCGCGAACGCCGTTGATGATCGCGTCGCTGTATTTTTTCTTCATCAAAATGCGGTCGATACGCAAAATAAAGTGCGCGCCGAACTTGCTCGTGATGCCGTTGAAATCATGGTAGGGCGGTTCGTAGCCGTTCAGCTCTCCCGCTTGGTCGGCGTCCGCGCCGTCCAAATTGCGCATCCAAGTACATTCGATCACTTGGAACGCCTCCGTCATCACTTGCGGACGGATATCGTCGGGGTTTTCTTCTTCGATCATGCTTTTTTCCAAAAGGAATTTACATTTTGGCATCTTATCTTCCGGCTTATCCCCCGGCCACGAAAGCTTGACCGCTTCTTTAAAATATTTCGGCTCGTCCGTGATAAAGTTGATGGCACATTTGCCCGTTCGCAAAATATTTTGTGCCGTGTTGGAGGAATTTCTGCATTCCAAAAGCATCGCGTAATAATCCTTTCCCGCCACGTAATAGGGCTGTACCAAGGAATACGGCCCAAGGTTGGTGCTTCCGTCCTCGCACAGCGTGCTGATGATCACCGTAGGCATCGGGAAGAAAAGCGAGGTTTGGTAAAAATTGTCAACGATCCGTAAATTTTCAAAACTACTCATAAAAAGCTCCTTTTTGATTGATTACTGTTATTGTATCACAGCTTTACAAAATTTTCAAGAGCTTTTCAAAAAATTGTTAAGCAAAAAAAGTATTTTTTCTTTTTAAAACGCGCGTGTTTTATTTGACATATTCCAAATTGTATGATAATATATAGATGTTGATTTTACAACAAGTTAAGGAGAAAAACGATGCAAGATCGCTTTGAGTTGTTCACGGTACATATCGCTAAAATTTCGCGGTGTATTCGCAAGATCAAGACGGAGGAAATGGAGGAGTTCGAATTGAAAAGCCCGCACGTATCCTGTTTGTATTATTTGTACAAACAGCGTAGCTTGACGGCGAAACAGCTTTGCGATCTTTGCGCGGACGATAAGGCGGCGACGTCGCGTTCCATTGAATTTTTGGAAAAGAACGGATACGTGGTATGCCTGTCCGAGCAGAAAAAGCGGTATAAAAGCCCGTTCGTATTAACGGAAAAGGGCGAAAAAATTGCCAAAAAGCTTACGGAGAAGATCGACGCGGTGCTTTCCACCGTAGGCGCTTCTTTAACGGAAGCGGAACGCGCGCTGTTTTATCGGTGTCTGCTTTCGATTTCGGGCGATTTGGAAAAATATTGTGAAAAATACGGAGATTGAATTATGGTAAAATTATTGATCGACTCGGCGGCGGATATCGGCGCAAAGGAAGCGGAAACGCTTGGCGTAACGATGCTGCCGCTCGTCGTTTCCTTCGGGGACGAAAGCTATTACGACGGGGTGGAGCTTTCCCCCCGCGATTTTTACGAAAAACTGATCGAGAGCGATACGCTGCCCAAAACCAGCCAAATCACGCCCTTTCGTTTTGATGAAGCGTACGCGAATTTGACGGCAAACGGCGACGAGGTGGTGGCGATCACGATTTCGTCCAAGCTTTCGGGGACGTACGGCGCGGCGGTAACGGCGGCGGAAAATTATGCGGGCAAGGTGTTCGTGGTGGATAGTCTTAACGCGGCGATCGGGGAACGGTTGCTCGTTCAGTACGCGCTTCGATTGATCGAAGAGGGAAAAACGGCGGCGCAGATCGCGGAAGAGCTGGAAGAAAAAAAGAAGAAAGTCAATTTGATGGCGGTGCTTGGAACGCTTGAATATTTGAAAAAGGGCGGCAGAATTTCGTCGGCGGTGGCGTTCGCGGGGGAGCTTTTATCCATTAAACCCGTGATTGCGATCGTAGACGGCGAGGTGAAGCTCGTCGGCAAAGCGATGGGATCGAAAAAAGGGAACAATCTTTTGAATACGCTCGTGCAAAAGCAGGGCGGAATCGATTTTTCGATGCCCTACGGCGTGGTTTGGTCGGGGCTTTCGGATGAATTTTTGAAAAAATACGTCAAGGACAGCGCGCATCTTTGGGAACGCGAAACTGATCGCGTGCCCTCGTATATGATCGGCGGCACGATCGGGGCGCACGTCGGCCCCGGTGCAATCGGCGTTGCGTTTTTTAGCAAATAAACTCGTACCTGTATGCAGATAAATGAATGAAAGTGATGAAATATTCTGCAAGTTTTCACCTTGAAGACGGTGGATATTGAGTCAGCGAATAGAAAGAAGCTTTAAAATAGAAAAACTGTTAAAAAAATATTACGGCGGCGGTGAAATTTTTCACCGCCGCCGTAATTCGTCATAAAAAAATCGGAACGGAATAACCCGTTCCAAGTAACCGACTTACGAAGCACTCATGGCCTCTGCGCATTATCATTATATGCGATTTAGCGACAAAAGTCAATCGTTTTTTCAAAAAAATCCCATATGTACGGAATTTTTTTTGTTTGCTATGGCAAAATTTCTGCGCCGTCATTGAGCGCAAGAGAATATTGTTTTCATTTGTCATTGCGAGCCTACGCAGTAGGCGTGGCAATCTCATACAAACTTCGGCATTATAAAAAAGAGATAACCGCTGTTATCTCTTGCCAGCGGGTCGGAACATTATAAACAACGCCGACAATAAACAATCCAAACGGATTGAGTTTGAATGGGGATTTAAAAAGTCGATAAAAAAGAACGAGCCAATACGGTTGAGAACCGTGCAACTTGCTCGTTCGGTCGCAATCAAAGATTGCATTATTATTATATTCGATCATTTGGAAAAAGTCAAGGCTTTTTATAAAAATGTTTATTTTTCAATAAAAAAGAAAAGGTGGACAAAAGCAATTCGAGTCTTTTATCTCACGCGTCAAGTGATTACACCCACACCGCACCTCTTCTATGGTTATAGTATAGCGGTTTTCAAAAACAAAGTCAATAAATTTTTATAGGGGAAATAAAAATTATTAAAAAGAAAACACCGTGAGCAACTTATCTCACGGCGAAAGAACATAAGATTCTTTTATGTAATTATTATATGCGATTAAAAGGACAAAGTCAATCGTTTTTTCAAAAAATCCCATATGTACGGAATTTTTTAATTGTGGGGGGTCAGAAAAGGGGGTCAAACTCTTGTTTTTAAAATAGAAAAGCCCCGAAAACGGGGCATTTTGGCGCAGAGAAGAGGATTTTCGCCTTTAGCGGCGCGCCCCGCCGGGCAATTATCAATTGCCCGTTTTGCCTTTAAGCTTTCTCCTAAATTTTTTTGTTGAGGCAAAATGCTCGCTCTCGCTCGCGGCTCCACCCTCAAATCCCTCTCTATTTTCGGTGAACACACAAAAAGGGAAAGGCACGTTGCCTTTCCCTTTTTGTGGCGCAGAGAAGAGGATTTGAACCTCCGGACGAGTTCCCCCGTCACACGATTTCCAAG